>DATNJA010000219.1:0-10364 GCA_035604155.1 Candidatus Udaeobacter sp.
GTGCGGGCTTGGGCGGCGCTGCGGGCGACGCCATTGGCCGGCTGGGCAAGCTTGAGCTTGGCGAGCAGTTGCTGGAAACGCTCGCGATCCTCGGCCAGGTCGATGGCATCGGGCGAGGTGCCGAGGATCGGGATATCGGCCTGCTCGAGGGCCTGCGCCAGCTTAAGAGGCGTCTGGCCGCCGAACTGGACAATGACGCCAAGGAGCCGGCCGCGACGCTGCTCGATGCGGGCGATTTCGATCACATCCTCGGCCGTCAGCGGCTCGAAGTAGAGCCGGTCGGAGGTGTCGTAGTCGGTCGAGACCGTCTCCGGATTGCAGTTGATCATGATCGTCTCGATGCCGACTTCGCTGAGCGCATAGGCGGCATGGACGCAGCAGTAGTCGAACTCGATGCCCTGGCCGATGCGGTTGGGGCCGCCGCCAAGAATGATGACCTTGCGCCGGTCGCTGGGATCCGCCTCGCAAGCGCCGGGCGCTTCGGGCTCGCCGACATAGCAGGAGTACATATAGGGCGTGGCCGAGGCGAACTCGCCGGCACAGGTGTCGATGCGCTTGAACACGGGGCGCAAGGCCAGCCTACGCCGCCGCGCTGCGACCTCTGCCTCGCCGAGGCCGGCGAGCGCCGCCAGCCTTGCGTCGGAAAAGCCCATGCGCTTCAACGTCAGCAGGCCCTCGCCCGTGTCGGGAAGGCCCTTGGCCTTCACCTCGTTCTCGGCCGCGACGACGGCTTGGACCTCGCGCAGGAACCATGGATCGAAGCGGCAAAGGCCGGCGATCTCCTCGACGCTCATGCCAAGACGGAAGGCCTGGGCGATGACTAGCAGGCGATCGGGCATCGGCTTGGCGAGAGCGGCTCGCGCGGCGACCACGTCGTCCAGCGCCACGTCGTCGAAGCCCGAGAGCCCGGTTTCCATGGAGCGCAGCGCTTTCTGCACGGCCTCGGGGAAGCTGCGCCCGATGGCCATGGCCTCGCCCACTGATTTCATAGAGGTGGTGAGCAGCGGCTCCGCGCCCGGGAATTTTTCGAAGGTGAAGCGCGGCATCTTCACCACGACATAGTCGATTGTCGGCTCGAAGGAGGCCGGCGTCACCCGGGTGATGTCGTTGGCAAGCTCGTCCAGGGTATAGCCGACGGCGAGCTTGGCGGCGACCTTGGCGATGGGAAAGCCGGTTGCCTTGGAGGCGAGCGCCGAAGAGCGCGACACCCGCGGGTTCATCTCGATGATGATCAGGCGCCCGTCGGCGGGATTGACCGCGAACTGCACATTGGAGCCGCCGGTATCCACCCCGATCTCGCGCAATACCGCGATCGAGGCGTTGCGCATCAGCTGGTATTCCTTGTCGGTCAGGGTCAGGGCCGGGGCGACGGTGACGCTGTCGCCGGTATGAATGCCCATGGGATCGACGTTCTCGATGGAGCAGACGATGATGCAGTTGTCGGCCCGGTCGCGCACCACCTCCATCTCGAATTCCTTCCAGCCCAGCACCGATTCCTCGATCAGCACCGT
Source organism: Candidatus Udaeobacter sp. (assembly GCA_035604155.1). GTDB lineage: Bacteria > Pseudomonadota > Alphaproteobacteria > Dongiales > Dongiaceae > DASXQK01. The sequence goes on from DATNJA010000219.1 coordinate 1,512, forward strand.
GCCGACCGGCGAGGCGCGCAGGCCTCCGGTCACGATCCGCTCGAATTCGTCCCGGTTGAAAGCGATGCCGCCGCCCGTGCCGCCGAGGGTGTAGGACGGCCTGATCACCGCCGGCAACCCGATCTCGGACAAAACCGCCAGCGCCTCTTCGTAGCCTGCCACCAGCCGGCCCTTGGGGCTCTCGAGGCCGATGCGGGTCATGGCCTGGCGGAACAGCTCCCGGTCCTCGGCGGTCTCGATGGCCCGGGCGTTGGCGCCGATCATCTCGACGCCGAATTCTGCGAGCTTGCCCGACCGGTGGAGAGCCATGGCCGTGTTGAGGGCTGTCTGCCCGCCCATGGTGGGCAGCAGGGCGTCGGGCTTTTCGGCCGCGATGATGCGGGCGACGAACTCGGGCGTGATCGGCTCGATGTAGGTGGCGTCGGCCAGCTCGGGATCGGTCATGATCGTCGCCGGATTGGAATTGACCAGAACGACGCGGTAGCCCTCCTGCTTCAGCGCCTTGCAGGCCTGGGCCCCGGAATAATCGAACTCGCAAGCCTGGCCGATGACGATCGGCCCGGCGCCGATGATCATGATGGAGCGGATGTCAGTGCGCTTAGGCATGCATCGATTCCGCATCCAAAAAGGAAGATAAACCACAGAGGCACAGAGGCACAGAGGAGAAAGACATCAGAGAATCATCCTCCTGATTCCCTCTCTCAAGACAGCGGCATGAAAGTTGAGCAGCAGACCTGTTTTGAGGTTGCCCAATTTCAGGTAGGTGAGTAGCTGCGCGTCGTGAATGGGCAAGAGGCGCTCAACAGTTTTGAGTTCGATAACCAGATTCCGATCAACAACGAAATCCATTCGATACCCGCAGTCCAGCTTCACTGACTTGTATATGACTGGCAGGGGAACCTGGCGGGCGAAGGCCATTCCGGCATTCTTCAATTCATAGGCGAGGCACTCCTCATAAGCGGATTCGAGCAGGCCAGGCCCGAGGCCTCGGTGCACTTCAATTGCCAGACCTATGACTCGTTCGCTGAGAGAGTCACGCGATTCCTGCCGCGCACTCTTACTTCTCTGTGCCTCTGTGCCTCTGTGGTTCATCTTTCTTCGGCCGAGTTACAGCCGCTTCTCGATCAGATCGGCGAAGCGCCGGAACAGGTAGTGGCTGTCTTGCGGGCCGGGGGAGGCTTCTGGGTGGTACTGGACGGAGAACACGGGCTTGCCGGCGATGGAGAAGCCTTCGTTGGTGCCGTCGAAGAGCGAGACATGAGTCACGACCGCCTCGGGCGGCAGGGTCTCGGGCAACACGGCGAAGCCGTGATTCTGGCTGGTGATCTCGACCTTGCCGGTGGTGAGGTCCTTGACCGGATGATTGGCGCCGCGATGGCCCAGATGCATCTTCTTGGTCTTGGCGCCCAGCGCCAACGCCAGAAGCTGATGACCGAGGCAGATGCCGAAGAGCGGGATCTTCGTCGCCAGGAGCTTCTGGATCACCGGCACGGCATAGACGCCGGTTGCCGCCGGATCGCCGGGGCCGTTGGCGAGGAATATGCCGTCGGGCTTGTGGCCGAGAATCTCATCGGCGGTCGCCGTCGCCGGCACGACGGTGATGCGGGCGCCGATCCCGGCGAGGCAGCGCAGGATGTTGCGCTTGGCGCCGTAGTCGACGGCGACGACATGGAAGCGCGGATGAGTCTGCCTGCCATAGCCCTGGCCGAGCTGCCACGGCGTCTCATCCCACCGGTAGCTCTGCCGGCAGCTGACCTCGATTGCGAGATCCATGCCGTCGAGGCCTGGCCAGGCCGCGGCCTCGGCCTTCAGCGCCGCGACGTCGAAGCGGCCGTCCGGCGCATGAGCCACGACGCCGCTGGGCGCGCCGCCGTCGCGTATGCTCCGCGTCAGGCGCCTCGTGTCGACACCAGCAAGCCCAACCAGATTGCGCGACTTCAGCCAGGCGTCGAGATGCCGGGTCGCGCGCCAGCTCGACGGCTCGGTGATGGAGGCACCAAGGATGAGACCTCGCGCGGCCGGCGTCGTCGTTTCGATGTCCTCGAGGTTGGTGCCGACATTGCCGATATGGGGGAAAGTGAAGGTGATGATCTGGCCGGCATAGCTGGGATCGGTCAGGATTTCCTGATAGCCGGTCATCGAGGTGTTAAAGCAGACCTCGCCGACGGCGCTGCCGGCGGCGCCGATGCCCTGGCCTTTGAGCACAGTGCCATCGGCGAGCACGAGCCGGCCCGTGGCAATGGTGCCGCCCTTGGCATCTTGCCGAGGGGCGGGCGCAGTGCTGGTTTCGCTCATCGGCGGGGAACCCGAGGGAATGTACGGAGAAGCGGCGGTTCGCGTCCATTACGCCAAGCCGGGCGCGGCGTCAAGCCGCCCCGGTTGTGGCATTTCGCGAGCTATTTCAAGCATTTGTCTTTGGCCGTGGCAGGTTGCCCGAGGGCGCGTCTTGGGTTAAGTTGCACCCTTTCCACCCGAATCTGAGCAGAACCCCCGGAGCGCCATGCTGCGACAGCGATTGAGCGACGCCCTCAAGGAGGCGATGAAGGCCCGCGACCTGCGCTCGGTCTCGACCATTCGGCTGGTGCTGGCCCAGCTCAAGGATCGCGACATCGCGGCGCGTCCCGGCGGCAATACGACCGGCATCGGCGAGGGCGAGATCGAGGAGATGCTGGGGAAGATGGTGAAGCAGCGCCAGGAGAGCATCGTCCTTTACCGGCAAGGCAACCGGCCCGATCTGGTGCAGCACGAAGAAGAAGAGATCGCCATTATCGAGCGCTTCATGCCGAAACAGTTGGACGGCGAGGAGCGCGCGGCTGCGATCGATGCGGCGCTTGCCGAGACCGGCGCCCAATCCCTCAAGGACATGGGCCGGGTCATGGCGTTGCTGAAGGAACGCTTCGCCGGAAGGCTCGATTTCGCCAAGGCCGGCGCGCTGGTGAAGCAGCGTCTGGCCAAGTAAAATAACAGGTTCGCGCCTTTGCGAGCCTGCCGCTCAAGCGAGCTTGCCCGATGAGCTTCACGCCCGCCTTCCTCGACGAGCTGCGCCAGCGCGTTTCCCTGGTGGCCGCCGTCGCCCGGCGAGTGCGTCTGCAGAAGCGCGGGCGCGAGCAGCTCGGCCTCTGCCCCTTCCACAACGAGAAGACGCCATCCTTCACCGTCAGCGACGAGAAGGGCTTCTTCCACTGTTTCGGCTGCGGCGCCCATGGCGACGTGATCGGTTTCGTCATGCGCAGCGAGGGGCTGGGATTCCCGGAGACGGTCGAACGCCTGGCGCGGGAGGCGGGCTTGCCGATCCCGGTCGCGACGCCCGAGGAGCGAGCGCGCTCCGAGCTTCAGGCCACGCTGGTTTCGGCGCTCGAGACCGCGGCGGCCTGGTATGAGCGGCAGCTGGCCTCGCCGGCCGGCCGCGCGGCGCTCGACTATCTCCATCGCCGGGGCCTGCGCGACGACACCATCGCTCGCTTCCGCCTCGGCTATGCGCCGGAAGGGCGCAGCCAGCTGCGCGACGCCCTGCAGCGGGCCGGCGTGTCGCTCGAGCTCTCGATCGAAGCAGGGCTGGTGGGCAAGGGCGAGGACGGTGCCCTGTTCGACCGCATGCGCGGCCGGGTCATCTTTCCCATCGGCGACCGGCGCGGGCGGGTCATCGCCTTCGGCGGCCGGATCCTCGGGGACGGCCTGCCCAAATACCTGAATTCGCCCGAGACGCCATTGTTCAAGAAGGGTCGCTCGCTCTACGGCCTAGCCCAGGCTCAGCGGGCGGCGCGGGATGGCGGCGAGGTCATCGTCGCAGAGGGCTATATGGACGTGATCGCCTTGGCCCAGGGTGGTTTCGCCCAATCCGTGGCGCCGCTCGGCACGGCTTTGACCGAGGAGCAGATGGAAGAGCTCTGGCGCCTGGTGCCGGAACCAATCCTTTGCTTCGACGGTGATGAGGCAGGGATGCGTGCTGCTGCTAGGACGGCCGAGCGGGCGATGCCATTGTTGCAGCCGGGTAAATCTTTACGTTTCGCCCTCTTACCGCCAGATGAGGACCCCGACAGTCTTATTTTGACCAAGGGTCCTTCAGAGATGCGATCTATCCTTGATAGGGCCCTCCCCCTCGCCGAGGCAGTTTGGCAGGTCGCTATCTGGCTAAAAGAGCTCAATACCCCTGAGAGGCGGGCAGGCCTGCGCAAGGAAATTGGCGAAATCACCAGTCGGATCGCCGAACGCACCGTCCGGGAAGCCTATCGGGCCGAGTTCGACCAGCGCCTCGAAAAGCTATTCGGTGGCAACCTGCCCGCCAAGCCAGCCTGGGGCAGCCGCCGTCGCCCAGCCCATCAGACCACGCCAGGGGGCGAGGCCGTGCGCGGGCCGGTCCCCGATCCCTTACGCATGCAGGGGGAGGTCGTCCTGGCGACCCTGCTGAACCACCCCGAACTGATCGCCTCCAGGCTTGAGGCGCTCGCCCATTTCCCCCTGCCGGCGGGTCAACTTGACAAGCTTCGCCAGGCCGTTATAGACCACGGCGCGCGCCAGCCAGACCTTGACTCCGAGGCTCTGAAAAACCATCTCTCTGCCGAGGGTTTTGCGGCTATGCTGCCCGACTTGCTGCGAAGGGCCGGTATCAGCCGCTTTACGCTTGCCTCGGCACCGGTGGAAGTGGCGTCCGAAGGGCTCGACCATGTCCTTGGGCTAGCGGAGGAGCGGGCCCATGGCAAGGAGGCCGCGGTCGCGGCACGGCATCTGGGCGAGGAGTTGACGGGCGAGGCTCAGACTCGTTTCGAAGCGGCGCGCGACTTGGCCTTGGGGGGCGAGAGTCGGCGGCGCGACATAGATGGATCGGAGCGAGGCAACTAGCTGCCCTCTCCCAAGGTTAAGGAAATCAGGATCCGACATGGCGGCAAAAGCCAATTCCAAGGGCGAAACCAACGAGAACCGCGAAGAGACGGCCGACGGCCCGCTGATGGACGGCTTCAGCGCGGCGGTCAAGAAGATGGTCGCCCGCGGCAAGGAGCGCGGCTACATCACCTATGACGAGCTGAACGCCGCCCTCCCCCAGACCGAGATGTCCTCCGAGCAGATCGAGGACACCATGGCGATGCTGAACGAAATGGGCATCAACCTGGTGGACGGCGAGGAGCCCGAGGAGGGCCCGGCCGCGACCGCGGAGAAGCCCGCCGCCGCTGCGGCCGAGGAAGAGGCCGAAGCGGAGGAGCGTCCCTCGGGCAATCTCGACGATGCCGACATCGGCCGCACCGACGATCCAGTGCGCATGTATTTGCGCGAGATGGGCAGCGTCGAGCTGTTGTCGCGCGAAGGCGAGATCGCGATCGCCAAGCGTATCGAGGCCGGCCGCGACATGATGATCGGGGGCATCGCCGAGAACCCGCTCACCTATCGCGCCCTCATGGAATGGCGCGAGAAGCTCGGCCGCGGCGAAATGCTGCTGCGCGACATCATCGACCTGGATGCCGCCTATGGCGGCACGCCGGACCCGGCGGCCGGCGCGGCCATGAGCGCCGAGGCCGGCGAGCTGCCCGCGGCTGCCGTGACCGAGGCCGAGCCGGAAGCCGCCGAAGAGGCGCCGACGGAGGCCGAGGCCGAGGCCGCGGATGAAGAGGCCAACGTGTCGCTCGCCGCCATGGAGCAGGAGCTGCTGCCGAGCGTCATCGATACCCTCGACAAGATCGCAGCCGACTTCAAGAAGCTGGACAAATTGCTGGCCAAGCGTCTGGAGACGGTGAACGAGGGCAGCAAGCCCACACCCCAGAGCGAGAAGAAGATCGCCGCCATCCTCGGCGATCTCAGCCAGCATATGCGCTCGATCCGGCTCAACAACGGGCGCATCGAGCAGCTGGTGGAGCGGGTGTACAATCTGAACCGGCGCCTCATCGGCCTCGAGGGCCAGCTCCTGCGCCTGGCCCAGAAGTCCGGCGTCAAGCGCGAGGACTTCATCGTCCGCTACAGCGGCACCGAGCACAACCCGCGCTGGATGGGCAATATCGCCAAGCTCACCGGCAAGGGCTGGCGCGACTTCAGCGGCAAGCATCGGGAGGACGCCAAGAACCTGCGCGGCCAAATCCTCGCCATCGGCGAGCAGGCTCTCCTGCCGGTGCCCGACTTCCGCCGGGTCGTCGGCATCATCCAGAAGGGCGAGCGCGAGGCGAGCCGGGCCAAGAAGGAGATGGTCGAGGCCAACCTGCGCCTGGTCATCTCCATCGCCAAGAAATACACCAACCGGGGCCTGCAGTTCCTCGACCTGATCCAGGAAGGCAACATCGGCCTGATGAAGGCGGTGGACAAGTTCGAGTACCGGCGCGGCTACAAGTTCTCGACTTACGCCACCTGGTGGATCCGCCAGGCGATCACCCGCTCGATCGCCGACCAGGCCCGCACCATCCGCATCCCCGTGCACATGATCGAGACGATCAACAAACTGGTGCGCACCTCGCGCCAGATGCTGCACGAGATCGGCCGGGAGCCGACGCCCGAGGAGCTGGCCGAGAAGCTCGCCATGCCGCTGGAGAAGGTGCGCAAGGTCCTGAAGATCGCCAAGGAGCCGATCAGCCTCGAGACGCCCATCGGCGACGAGGAGGACAGCCACCTGGGCGACTTCATCGAGGACAAGAACGCGGTCCTGCCGCTGGATGCCGCCATCCAGGCCAACCTGCGCGAGACCACGACGCGGGTGCTGGCGAGCCTGACCCCCCGGGAGGAGCGGGTGCTGCGCATGCGGTTTGGCATCGGCATGAACACCGACCACACCCTGGAAGAAGTCGGCCAGCAGTTCTCCGTCACCCGCGAGCGCATACGCCAGATCGAGGCCAAGGCGCTGCGCAAGCTGAAACACCCCAGCCGCAGCCGGCGCCTGCGCAGCTTCCTGGATACGTAGCCGGAGGACAGGGATCGGAGGACGGAGGACGGAGGACAGAAGGCCGGCTCGGACCGGCGCTGCTTTCCTCTTCCGTCCTCTGTATTCTGTGCTCTGTCCTCTGATCTTGGGCCCGTAGTTCAGTTGGTCAGAACGCGCCGCTCATAACGGTGTTGTCGCAGGTTCGAGTCCTGCCGGGCCCACCAAGCCGTATGGAAGCCGCATATTAGCTGATTTCCTTGTGAACCCGTGGCCTAATGGCTAATATAGGTGGCTAGGAAAGTGGCTAGAGTGGGTAAGCAAATTGGCGGCACCGGGCTATCTGACGCGCCGAAAGCTCGGCTGGTATTTCCAGATGGCGGTGCCGAAGGATCTCTGGGCTATCGTTGGCCAAAAGGTCGTCAGATTCTCACTCAAGACCCGCGATCGCCGCGTCGCCGCCGTCAAAGCTCGGGACGAATTGGTCCAGGCAACGCAATATTTCGCGGAGCTTTGTGCCTCCAGGCTGACAGACGTACAGCGGCAAAGCGTCGTCGAAAAGCTCCGGAATCTTGGCTACGAGATTGAGAGCGGCGCCGGCGACGTTGTGGCGGCGATCGCCTCGTTGCAGACCCGCGAGCGCAGCGAAATGGAGGCGTGGCTCGAGAAGAGGCGTGCCAGCCTACAAGCGGTCGACTCGAAGATCGACGCCACGGCCGCGATCGCACCTCTCAAGGCGGAAGGCTTCGCGTGGTTGCGCAAGATAGACGACATAGCAGAGGCTGCTGGTCTGAAAGCAGCGGCGGAGCCGGATGATCTGACTCTCGACACGCTCTTTGAGCGTTGGCAGCGGGAGCGCAATCCGGCGCCCCGGAGCGTGACGGAATGCGAGTTCACGGTCAGGCGCTTCCGAGAGCTTTATGGCCGGCTGCCGGTTGCCGAAATCACCCGCCAGCACGTTCGGGACTTTCGGGAGGCAATGCTCCAGTTTCCGGCCAACCTGTCCAATGACGAGGCCAGGCTTCCCCTGCCGGAAATCCTTCGACGGTATGATGGCAAGATCGGAGTGCGGCGGTCGGCCGGTGTGTCGGCTCGCAAGCGGCTTGGATTCCTGAAGACGCTGCTTCGATTGGCCGTCGATGCTGGTGATCTTCAGGAGAACCCCGCCGACGGAATCCGGATCGCCGAGGTCGAGCGGCAGCAGCGGTTACCGTTCAGTGCGAGCGACTTGAAGGCGATTTTCCACCGGCCGCCATTCATCGCAGGCGGCGAGCGCGGGTCGACCTTTTGGCTGATCCTCCTCGGCCTGCATACCGGTGCGCGCCTCGGTGAGTTGCTACAGCTCGTTCGATCCGACATCCAGGTTTCCGACGGCATTGAGTTCATTAACATTACTAACGAGGGTGGCCGGCGTCTGAAGACCGAATCCAGCCGCAGGCGAGTACCGATCCATCCCCAGCTCAAAGCGCTGGGCTTTATCGACTGGGCGCGGAAGGAGAATGGCGGCCTGTTCGCCGAACTGCTGCCCACCGACGCCGACGTCCAGCTCTCAAAGGAGCCGTCGCGTGGCCTCATGCGCCTGATTCGCGCAGCCGGCATTAAGGACGATCTGAAGACGTTCCATAGCTTCCGGCACACCTTCAAGGACATGTGTCGAGAAGTTGGCGTTGAGGAAGCGATCGGCGACGCTTTGACCGGCCACGCCGGCGGCGGCATAGGGCGGCGATACGGCGCCGGTTTCTCGCTGGCCATTTTGGCAAATGCTGTCGGCAAACTCCGTTGGCCCGTTGACCTGACTCACCTGATACCAACCGACCAGTAGCCTTCGCGCTTCCTGATTGCGGGTCGAATCCTGCGGGTCGTTCGGTTCCACCGCAGGTCGGGGATGTCGGCGAGCTTGTGCCCGTGTCGGTCAAGCGCCTCGCAGACCAAGACGTCGAACTGCCTGCGCTCGACGTCGACGATCATCTGCTGGTACTGGGGGCGGAACCAAATTGCGCCGCTCTGGGCCCGATCGGGCG
>DATNJA010000220.1:0-11684 GCA_035604155.1 Candidatus Udaeobacter sp.
AGCAGCAGCCGAAGACCTATGTGCAGCCCCAGGGGCAGCAGTACGAGCAACAACCAAAGACCTACGAGCAGCCGAAGACCTATGTCCAGCCCCAGGGCCAGCAATACGAGCAGCAACCGAAGACCTACGAGCAGCCGAAGACCTATTCCCAGCCCCAGGGCCAGCAATACAACAACCAGCAGGGCCATCGGTACGATTGGAGTGCCTATCAACCCGGCCACCGTCCCCCGCAATGGGATCAGTATCACCAGAACTTCGATCCGCGCCCCTATGAGGGGAACCGCTACGCCGAACGGCGCTACAACTGGGAGCCTTACAGGCAGCCGGAGGGCTGGTATTACCAGCCTTGGAGCTATGGCCAGATCTTTCCGCCGGTGTTCTGGACCCAGAATTACTGGATCAACGACTATTGGGATTTCGGGCTGCCCGATCCACCCTATGGCTATGTCTGGGTGCGCTACGGCCCGGACGCCCTGCTCGTTGCCGTCGATAACGGACAGATTCTGAGCGTCGTCTACGGGCTGTTCTACTGAGGCCTGAGGGATGTTCGAGGCCTCGCCTTAGCCAACGCCTGACAGGCGCCATGGGGCTGGAAGGGCACCGGGTTCAGCGGCCTGCCGTTCTGGCCGCATGGACCTTTTCGTAGTAGGCGGCCAAGTCCGAAAGCACCGCGGCGCAATCGCCCGCATAGCAGGAGCCGTGCATCACCGCGAGGCGGCTGGGCTTGAGGGCCGCAAGCATGCGGATGGTAGGCCCCGTGGCCGGCGTCAGCGCGCTTGGCTGAAAGGCATTCTCCGCGGCGATCGCCGCATCGAGGATGCTGTCTGCGGTGATGGCCGGTCCGTCGCCGATTTGGGTGAAGAGGTCGCCGCAGAAAAGCGTTGCGGTGACCTCCTCGAATATGAGACCCGATTCCCATGCATGGGGCACATGGGGCGTGTCGATGTAGCGGACACGCCTTCCGCCGAGATTCAGCCTCTCGCCATTCGCCAGCGCGCGTGGCGGTCTGTCGGCCAAGTCGTTCAGCGATACCATGCAGGCCGTGTGACCATGGACGACCTCGGCGCCGGGTGCGGCAGCGAGCCACAGGTTCATCGAGCCGCATTCATCGGCCTCGACATGGCCGAATCCGATCCAGCGCAATCGCTCGATCGGCATGATCTTGGCGAGGGCAGCGGAGACCAGCGGGAACATCAGACGCGGACCGCAGTGAAACAGCATCGGTTCCGCGGCATCGATGAGATACTGATTGAACGTGAAGCCCGCCGGCGCGGCAATTTCCGGCACCAGGGTCGAGAAGCGATATATCCGCTCGGCGATTTTGCTTGTGCGCGTGTTCATCGGCTGCCTCTCGATATCATCGCGTTCGGAATGTGGAGTCAGGGCAGCGTCGAAGCGCCCCCGGTTGCATATTCCCGCTTGCGCCTCGCGACGTAGTCGGCGAGTGCCTCCCTGCGGGCGGGGTCGAGGGCCGGCGGCTCATAGCCTGCCAACAGAGCCTTGTAGATCCGCTGCGCCCGCTCGGTTGCGCTCCGCGCGCCGTCGGCTTCCCAAGTCTGGAAGCTGCGCCAATCGGACAGGAGCGGCGCGTAGAAGGCGGTCTCGTAGCGCGCGATGGTATGCTGGGCGCCGAAGAAATGCCCGCCGGGGCCAACTTCCGCCAGGGCGTCCAAGGCGAAATCCTCTCTTGCCGTTTCAATCGGCTGCAGGAACTCCGCCATCATCTGGAGCTGCTCGGCGTCCAGGATCATCTTCTCGAAGGATGCCACCAGGCCTCCCTCAAGCCATCCGGCCGCGTGGAAGATGAAGTTCCCATGGCCGGTCACGGCGGGCCAGAGCGACATCTGCGATTCATAGGCCGCCTGGGCGTCAACCGTGTTTGACGCGGTGCAATTGCTCGTCCTGTAGGGCAGCTTGTAGCGTCGCGCCATCTGGCCGCTGGCAATCGTCGTCTTGGCATATTCGGGCGTACCGAACGCGGGCGCGCCGGATTTCATGTCCACGTTCGAAGTGAAGGATCCGTAGACGACGGGGGCCCCGGGCTTCAGCATCTGGGCATAGGCCAGCATGGCCAGAGCCTCGGCGTTCTGCTGGGCCAGCGCGCCGGCCAGGGTCACCGGGCCCATGGCGCCGGCCAAGGTGAAGGGGGTCACGACGACGACCTGGCCGTGCTCCACCATCGCCGTCAGGCCCTGGATCATCGGCCCATCCACGCGCAGCGGACTGTTGGTGTTGATGCCGCCGAAGAGCCCGGGCCGCACTTGCATCTCCTCGAGCGAAATGCCGCGGGCAAGGGCGTTCATGCGGATCCCGTCCAGCGCCCGCTCGGCCCCCAGCAGCGAGACGGAGGACACCTTGTCCGAGAGCGTCGCGACTGAGAAATAGGCATCCAGGTGGCGCGTCCTCTGGTCCAGGTCCTGGGCCGCGAGCATCCCGCTAGAAATCGTGTGCAGCGCATTGATCGAGTGGGCGAGGCGTATCAGATCGGTGAGATCGCGGGAATTGCCGGGGCGGCGGCCGCGATCGAGATCGTGACAGTTAGGCGGACCGCCCACGGGCGTGAAGACGATGTGATTGCCGCCGACCGCGATCCAGCGCTCGGGATTGCGGGCGTGAAGCACGGCCTCTTCCGGCGCCGTCGCTATGCGCTCCATCACCCAATGACGGTCGAACAGCACCCGGCGGCTCGCGCGATCCACCCGCTGGCGCTCCACCGCCAGGCGGTCGAGGGCGCGATCGTCGAGGATCTCGAGGCCGAGAGTCTCCAGGATAACCAAGGAAGTCTCATGGATCGCTTCGACCTGGTCGTCGCTGAGCACGCGCATCGGCGGATAGAGGTTGGCAAGCCGCCGCCAAGCCGTCTGCCGCGGGGCCGTACTGCGCCGCTCGCCGCGACGCTCGGAAATCCGGGTCATCGTCGGCTTCGATTCTCGTGTGACATGGGTTTCAGCCGTCAGCCAGCCCGCGCTTCAAGATACAGCACTGTGGCAGGATTTAGCGGCAAGGGAAGGGGCGCCGATCACGCGGCGAACTGTGCCATCCGCCGGCAGGGAGTATTGACGATTGCAGACCAGCGTTCCCCACGGCAATCCAGAGCGCTAGAGTCGGCAATTCTTTTGGTCGGAGGAAAGCGCTACATGGTCAGGCGGCTCGCGGCAGCCGGGGCGTGAAGCCGTGAGCGGGACAAATAGCGGAGATGGCGGATAGCCGATGCTCATTCTTCCGCTCTATGACGACAGCCCGGTTCCAAGACCGCCGGTCGCCACATACGGGCTGATCGCCGGCTGCACGGCCGTCTTCCTATGGCAGCAGGAATTGCCGCGCAGAGCGGCCGAAGCGGCGATCTATGGCTACGGCATGATCCCCGCGGTCCTGTTCGGCAATGTGGAGCTGCCGGCTCATCTTCGGGCTCTGCCGGCGCCTGCGACCCTCATCAGCAGCATGTTCCTCCACGGCGGTTGGCCGCATCTGCTCGGCAACATGCTGTTTCTTTGGCTGTTCGGCCGCGGCGTCGAAGCTGCGATGGGTGCTGGAAGGCTGCTGCTATTCTACCTGATCTGCGGGGTCGTGGCCGGCCTGACCCAAGCGTTCACGAATCCCACCGGGGAGGTGCCGATGATCGGCGCCAGCGGCGCCATCGCCGGCGTGCTGGGCGCCTATCTTGTCCTCCACCCGCGCGGCAACGTGACGGTTTTCGTCTGGTTCTTCATCTTTATCCGCTTCATCGCCGTGCCGGCCATCATCCTGCTGGGCGCGTGGTTCCTGCTCCAATTGTTGAGCGCGATGGCGAGTGACCCCGCCGAGCCCGGCGTGGCCTTCTGGGCCCATGTCGGAGGCTTCCTCGCCGGCATGGCCCTGGTTTCCTTTTTCCGGCGCCGGGGCGTGCGTATCTGGCATCCGTCCAGATCGTCGGCCTTCTCGGTCTCGCGGAGACGAGCCGGGCCATGGGGCCGCGCGCCGAGGGACCCCTGGGGCTAGGCCCGGGCTCTTGGGTCGGCCGCGCGACGGCGTCTAGCCCGCGCGATCTCGACGCGATTGGCCGCCGAGCCATATGAGGCCGCACAAGCCGGTCAGCAGGAGCGGGACCAAAAGCCCGTTCTTCCCGGGTTCCTCGACGGAAAGCCCCGGCCTGGCATAGAAGCCCTTGTCGTTGATCGTTCCGAAGGCGACGCCGGCCGTCTTCAGCGTCGGATATCCGGTCGGGTTGGCAGCATCGTCCGCCCGCGCCGGCATCGCGAAGGCGATAAGCGCGAAGGCCAGGGTAAGGGAAAGCATTTGCATTCTGAACAACATATCCCTCGCCATAGAGACAGGGCTATGCCGAGTCAAGCCTCGATCGATCCGTTGGCCGTCATGCTTCCCGGAGCTGCTGGATCGCCGAACGCTCAGCCACCGCCTCGGTGACAAGCACCGCGCCGAAAGTCGAAGCCAACATGGCGATACCCGTCGCGGCCAGGTAAGACCAGGGCACAGAGAGATTCTGAGGCGGTGGATCAAATACCGCAGTAAGCAGCGTCACCAGCATCTCGGCCACCGCGAATCCCGTCGGCAAGCCGATGGCAAGGCCACCGATGAGGATCAGCAGGCCCTCGCTCCACAGAAAGGCCGAGAGCTGCCGGCGCCTGGCGCCCAGGATGGTGAGAATCGCATAGCTCCGGCCCCGGTCGGCGAGATTGAGAGCGAAGACGATGCCAGTGGCGGCCACGACCAGGAGCACAGCGAAGGCGAGCTCCAGACCCGTGAGCCCGCGGACATCGATGGCAGTGAGGCTGGATGCGATCAGGCGCAGGCTGCTCCCCACATCGCTGACCTTGGCGCCAGGCAGGGACACAACGACGCCGCGGGCCGCCGCGGCGAGGCTTGCGGCATCGCCCGAAGCGCGGAGCAGGACGTTCTCGCTCGCAGTTCCGCCGGTCTGCCGCCCGACATAGGCAGAATTGGCCACGAGGAAGGAGTCCCTGGGCGCCGTCGGGAACTCCCGTACCACGCCGACAAAGCGGAAGGGCACCTTGTGATATTGCCGGTCGAGCAGATTGAGCAACCTGAGATTGATCTGGTCGCCCGGCTGGAGCTGGAAATCGGTGACCGTCTCCTCCGAGACGAGCACGCCATCAGGCGTGCCCGCCAACGCGGCAAGGGTCGTGCGAGCATTGCCGCCACCGAAATACGCATCCGACATTCGAGTCGCTTCGCCGATGTGCAGTGCATCGATGCCGTAGAGATCCTGGAGGTCGGTGCCGACATAGGCGAAGCGGTGTTGAAGCGCTTGCGCTGCGGCCACGCCCGGCAATGCGGCGAGCTTCGCCAGCATGCCGCCGGCTGGTGCGGCCGTGGTTCCCGCCACCGTCACGTCCGCGCCGTTGGTAAGCTCGGCGTCGATGAGGGTCTGAGTCTTATAGGTCGTGTCGAACACCGCCGTCGAAACCGCGAAGGACACGGCGACCGCGACGAGCACCACGCCACGGGTGATGCGAACCCGCTGACGGCTCAAGGAAGCGACCACGCTTCCGGCAAGCCTGCCGGCCACGGATCGCAATGCATGAGCGAGCACGCCGCGGCCACGCTCGAAGCCGATTGCCAGCAGCCGCACGGCCAGGAGCGCCATGCCGATCCAAAGCAATGTGGGCGCCAGGAAAGCGTGGTAGTCGACCGACGAGGCGGCGACACCTTCCGGGGCGAGGACGATCTGGTAGCCGCTGGCGGCGGTCTCCCAGAAAGCCGTCGCTGACAGGGCGAGAAGCAGCAGGTCGAGATAGAGCCGTTGCCACAGCGGCCGCGCCGATCCATCCGTAGGCGTTCGTGCCCGAGCCACCGTCATCCGCCGAGCGTCCTGCCAGGCCGGGACGAACAGGGCCGCTCCAGTCAACACGAAGCCGGCAATTGCGCCGCCAGCGAGCCACCAGAACGCCATCCGGCCGAGGATGGGGATGCCAAACAGGAACCGGCAGACAAGGACACCCGCGGCCAAACCGGCCGCGACCCCGAGGACGCCGACCGCAGACGCCTCAGCGCCGGCAAGGCGCAGGATCTGCGCTGTCGAAGCACCCCGGGCGCGAAGCAGGGCTTGCTCCCTCCTGCGGCGTCCGGATCCGGAGGCGGCGACCGCGACCGCCAGCAAGCCAGCGAGCACGGCGCCCGGTGCGCCCAGGAAAAGGAACAGCACCTTCGCATAGAGGGCGTCGCCCCGGACCGCGTCCAGCCGCGCCGCCAGATTGTCGGCGAGGATGCCACTGCCGGCAATCCGGGCCTCGAGATTTCGTCCCGCGCCCAACACCTGCCCATAAGCGGTGTCAGGATCCGCGGCGAGCCGTTCATGGGACAGGCCGAGATGAATCTGGCTGCGGACGCTGTCCGGCCTGGCCTCTGCCTGGGGATCGAAGAGGCGATGCCAGGCGGCCATGGGCAGCAGCAAGACGTTGTCCGGCGGGGCTTGGAGCGCCAAGCCCGGCGGCGTGCCGACCGCCTGGAACAGGGAATCCGCGTTCGGCAGATCGACCACGCCGTCGATCGTCACGTCCGTGGGCGGCAGGCCGACGCGTTCGATTGTCACCTTGTCGCCGACAGCGACATGGAGATTGGCGGCCGTCTGCTGGGCGACGAGCACGCCGCCCAACGAGCCGGTCAAGGACCGGAACTGGGCCGGGAATTCCAGGCGGTAGGAAGGATCGAGCCCGACGACCTTGCCCGCGCCGGTCGTCTGCACCGTGCCGCCGGTCTCGGCCACGAAGCCCGCGGCATCGGCATAACCCACCGTCTGCAGCGCCCGGCAGGGCGCCGCGGCGCGGGCGGCGGCGGAGACCACGGCGGCATCGGCGCCAGCCGCGAGCTGGATCTGCCAATCGACCGGCAGGCTCGCCACAGCCTGCAGGGTCATGGAGGCCGAGCTGGCGGCGAGAAACTCGCCGAGGCCGGCGAGCAGTGCGACCGCGAGAGCGACGCCGACCGCGGTTCCCAGGAGGCGTCCGGAACGCCGCGTCAGCGGGCCCGTGAGCCACAGCCCGATCACGACGCACTCTCCGCGAGCGCCGGGGCGCCGACCGCGGAAACGTCGAGCTGGCCGTGCGCCATATGCCAGACCTTGTCCAGCCTGTCCGCCACCCCGGCATCATGGGTGGCGACGACGAGGGCGGTGCCATGCCTCCCCGCAAAGGCAAGCAGCGCGTCCAACAACGCCGCGGCGTTGGCCTGGTCGAGCTGGCCGGTCGGCTCATCGGCCAGAAGCAGCCGAGGATTTCCGGCGATGGCGCGGGCCATGGCGACGCGTTGCGCCTGACCGCCCGACAGTTCTTCCGGCAAGCGTTCTGCAAGCGCAGCCAGGCCGAGCCGATCGAGAGCGGCAAGGGCGGCCGCGCGCTCACTGCCGACGCCTTCGCCCCCGGCGCTTTCACCCAGCAGAAGCGGCAGCTCGACGTTCTCCACCACGTTCAAGGAGGTGATCAGGCTGAGCATCTGGGGGACGAAGGCGAGCTTTCCCGGCCGCAGGGCATCGCCCGGGCCGAGGGCGGGCCAGGCGATGCTGCCCGAACTTGGCCGGTCGAGCCCTGCCACCAGATGCAGAAGCGTCGACTTGCCGCTGCCCGATGGGCCGACCAGCGCGATGAGTTCGCCGGGCAGGACGCGGCAGGTCGCAGGTCTGAGCGCGTAGACGCGACGTCCGGCCTGGCTGAAATCGCGGCCGGCGCGCAGCACGTCCACAAGCGGCTCAAGCCTCGGCAAGGCGCCCGTCCTGCATCGTAAGTCGGCGATCGGCACATTCGGCGACGGCCCTGCTGTGGGTGGCGATGAGGGTGGCCTTGCCTTGCCGGCGCCGCCGAGCCAGGAGTTCGAGTATCCATGCCTCGGTCAGCGCATCGACCTCCGCCGTCGGCTCGTCGGCCAGAAGCACATCGGGTGCCGCGGCCAATGCCACGGCCAGGCCCGCCCGGGCGGTCTCCCCGCCGGAGAGCTGCGCCGGCAAGCTGCCGCGCAGAGTGCTGAGGCCAAGGATTTCCAGGAGATGTGCGAGGCGCCCCTCGTCGGGCTTGCCCGCGAGGAGCATCTGCAGGCGGATGTTGTTCTCGACCGCCAGATGTTCGAACAGGTTTCCGGACTGGAGGAGGATGCCGATATGTCGGGCGCGAATACTTGCGCGCTCGGCCTCGGACCGGCGGGTGAGCCGCTGTCCCATCAGCATGACATGGCCACCGTCCGGCTCGTCGAGCCCGGAGAGGCAAGCAAGCAAAGTTGATTTGCCGCTGCCGGACGGCCCGGTGACGACGACGATCTCGCCGGCGTCGAGCCTCAGACTGACGCCGCGCAACGCGAAGGTCTCCGCCTCTTGGGCATGATAGAAGCGATAGAGCTCGACCGCCTCGAGCATGCTGCGCGTCACTTCCAGCGGAAGGATCCGGCCATCAGCCGCCACTGATCGACATTGTCGGCGCCCGCAGGCGCATAGAGCGTGAGCGTCGCGGTTCGCCCGGCGCGATAAAAGATGTAGCGGTTGCTCTCCAGCCTCACCTGCTTGTTGGTCACCTCGTTCGGTTCGGAGTTGCAGGCGTATACGATCAGCACGGCCTCGGCCGCCGGCAGTCTCACGTTGCTCACTGACGAGACCTCGACGGCGCGACCCGTATTGATCAGTACCGGCACTTCGTTCTGGCGGACGCTGTCGGCCGTCGGGGTCATGGGCGCGGGGGCTATGGCTATGTCCACGCCGTCATATTTGTCGGCGAAGCCGGCGCCATCGGCGCGATCGCTACGCGCCCAGCCTTCCGGCACCTGAATCTCGAAGCCCAGGGGCGAGGAATAGCTGACAAAGACCTGGGAATCAGGAATGTCGCCGGGCGGGTTGATCTCCGGGGCGATCGGCTGCTCCTGCGCTGCCGCAACCGCCGCCAGCCCGGGAATGACAGGCGCCAAGAAGCCGGCGGCGATCGCCGCGGCCACGGTTCGGGTGAAGCTGCGGGTGGACAAGATGTTCTTCGGCCCAATGCTGATCGGTCAGCCAGATTGGGTGACGTGGCTGACAGGAGGCTGACCTGGCATCTTGCGTTGCCCAGTTCCAAACCTCCCCGCGCCATGCAAGGATGCGCGTTCCGTGAGCAAGATACTTCATGAGCGCGCCGGCGGGGCCGGTGGGGCGCCGCGTGCGCGGCCGGCATCGCGGTTGCTTGTTCCGCCGCGGGCGGCGGTGGCATTGGGCCAGGCCGTGCTGGCGCCGCTCTACAGGCTGTATGAAGCGCGCCTGTTGTCCCAAGTCCGGCGCCGTCCGGTGCCGCGTCATGTCGGCCTGATCCTGGACGGGAACCGGCGCTACGGGCGCCAACACAACCTGACCGACCCGCGGGAAATCTACGGGGCCGGCGCGGAGAAGCTCGACGATCTGCTGAGCTGGTGCGCCGATCTGGGGATTCCGACGATCACCCTCTGGGTCTTCTCGACGGAGAATTTCGAGCGCCGGCCCGAAGAGGTCTCCGGCATCCTGTCGGCAATCGAGGCCAAGCTGACCATGCTCGCCCGCGACCCGCGGATTCACTCGCGCAAGGTCCGCGTCCGCGCCATGGGCCGGCTGGAGCTGCTGCCGGATTCGACGCTCGCCGCGGTCAGGACCGCCGAGACGGCGACGGCCGGCTATGACGACATGCAGCTCACGATCGCCGCCGCCTATGGCGGACGCCAGGAGATCACCGATGCGGTCCAGGCCTTCCTCAGGGATCTGCAGCAGCGCGGCGGGGCGCTAGCGGAAGCCGTCGAACTGGTAACGCCGGAAGCGATCAGCAGCTATCTCTATGCGCCCGACCTGCCCGATCCCGAGCTCATCATCCGGACCAGCGGCGAGATTCGCCTTTCCGGGTTCCTCCTGTGGCAGAGCGCCTATAGCGAATTCTATTTCACCGACGTGTTCTGGCCCGCCTTCCGCAAGGTAGACTTCCTTCGTGCCGTGCGCGCTTTCCAGCAACGCCGGCGGCGCTTCGGGCGGTAAGGCGCGCCGTTCCGGTGTAGGCGGTGTCGCCCTAACTCGGCATTCTCTACGAGAGTTATATCCAGCTGATCACGATCCTCTCGACCCTGCCCTCGGCCAGGCGAGAAGGCGACCGCATTGGAGTCCAGCAAGGGCAAGCGCGCGGCCGAGTGACGGAGCCAGCGGCCATGGGCAAGACGTCCGCAGCCCCTCGTGCCCGGTGGCGCGAGGGGCCGCGGTTTTGATCAGAACGGCAGGCCCGGAAGTTCCTGAGTGCCTTCCATACGGACGGACTGAAGCTCGTTCGGGTTCAGCCCCAAGGCCCTGAGGATCGTCGGCGCGACCTGGGTGGTCTGGACCAAGGCCGTGAGCGTCTCAGCATGGAGGCGCGGGTTGCTGACCAACAGGGCGATATTGCGATCGTCCATGTTGGAGCCGCCATGCTCGGCGATCTTGGAGCCGCCGGTGAAGACAACCCCCGGAACGACTGCGACCATGAAGTCGGGCGTCCGGCTGTCGTTGGCCGGATCCTGGTACATGGCCGCCATGGCGTTTGGCGTATAGAGCTTGCCGATGCCAAGCATCTTCATGTTCTTGGTCAGATAGTCCTGAGCCGCCTCGAGGTTGGCCGCGCGCGTCTGGGGCTTCAGCCAGATGAGCGAGGCATCGTCGGCGATGTGGAAGCCGTAGCCCGGCGTCTTCGTGTAGGGGTCGTCGTCAAGCGCCTGGAAGGTCGCGGGGTCGATCGGCGCCTGCCCGTGCTTCGAGGCGATGATGATGAGCGTGCTGTTATAGAGATTGTTCGCCTTCAATCCCGCCACCAGTTCGCCGAGCGCGCCGTCGACATAGGCGAGCTGTGCCGCGAGGCCGCTGTTGGGCTTGGCGCTGGCATCGGCGTAGCCGCCCAGCATGCCGGGGTCGTCGCCGGGACCCGCCTTCGGCAGCTTCTGGCCGACGCTGACGGCCTGGAAGTTCATGCCGAACAGAGTCGGCACCGGAGCCTTGCGCGCGCCGGTGCTGTCCATGCCCATCATCTCATTGAGCACGACCTTGACCCGTGCCTCGTCGAAGTCCCGCTCGGCCTTGAAGCTGCCGGTGGTCTTGACCTTGGTGCCCGGGATCAAGGAATCCTGTTCCAGGGCATAGAGATCGTCCAGCCCTTTGCCCGACGGGCCGGCGAGCCACTCATAGGCCGGATGCTTGTCGGACCAGGCGGTGCGGCCGCCATGTTTCTTGACGATTTCGAACACATTGTTCACGCGCGGGAACGTATGGGGATACATGACCGTGCATTTGCCGTCGACCATGGCCATGGGCAGTTTCTTCGGGTCGATCTGGCTCTTCCAGTCGCCGGGCGTGCCGCCGGCATTGAGCTGCTTGTTGTCGACGTCAATGTCCTCGGCGAAGGACACTTCGGCGCCTGGATCGCCGGCGCAGTTGGAGTTCGGGGCGAAATACGTGCGATCGAAGCTGTCGTCATAGAACACGCCGGTCGATTTCGGCGTGCCGCCGGTCACCTGGGCGATGAAACCGGGAAAGGAATCCGACGGCATGGTCGTCAATGCATTCGGATAATCAATGCCCGTATGGACGAGAGAGGCGAGCGCGCTATTCGGATTGGCTGCGACGTAGTTTGCCAGATCGATGGCGTGCATGCCGTCGATACTGATCAACAAGATGTGCCTATAGGAACCCCCCGCGGCGCCGGCATCGGCGACCGAACCCAGGGCGAGCGCGGACA
>DATNJA010000221.1:0-2693 GCA_035604155.1 Candidatus Udaeobacter sp.
TGGTGCCCCTGGTCGGACTCGAACCAACACGCCCTTGCGGGCAACAGATTTTGAGTCTGCCGCGTCTACCAATTCCGCCACAGGGGCACCGGGGCCGTCGGCAGAGCGCGCCATAATAGCCGCGGCTCGGACCGGCGCAACATCGGGCCGGCCCCGACTGCCGGCCCTCCTACAGAAAATGTATCCCGCATTCCGTCTTGCCGCGCCCGGCCCAGCGGCCGGCGCGCTGGTCCTCGGCAGACGCGACCCGCTCGGTGCAGGGCATGCAGCCGATGGAAAGGAACCCGTCGGCTTCCAGCGGGTGGCGCGGCAGGTCGCGGGCGGCGAAGGCCTCCTCGATGCGCACCTTGGACCAGCGGGCGAGCGGGTTGACCTTGATCTTGTCGCCCGAAGCCTCGATCACCGGCAGGAAGGCGCGCAGGTCGCCATGGAACCGCTTGCGTCCCGAGGCCCAGGCATCGAAATCCTCCAGCGCGCGGGCGAGCGGCGCCACCTTGCGCATCCCGCAACAGGCATCGGGATCGCTGTGCCAGAGCACGCCATCGCCATCCTTGGCCGCCACGTCGGCGGGCTCGGGCCTCAGCACCTTGAAGTTGGTGAGGCCGAGCTGGCTTACCAGCTTGTCGCGATAGCGCAGGGTCTCGCCGAACAGCTTGCCGGTGTCGATGAAGACGACGGGAAGGCCGCGGTCGATCTCCGCCGCCATGTGGAGCAGCACCGCGGCCTCGGCCCCGAAGGAGGAGACGAGCGCGAACCGCCCGGGAAACTCGCGCTCGATGAACGGCGCCAGCAGCGCCTCGCCATCGAGCTTGCCGTAGCGTTCGGTCAATTCCTGCAGCCGGTCGGCGGCTCGTCCGTCGGTCATCGCTGGCTCCGCATCTGTGAGCTGCGGTGGGCCGAGCCGACCGAATGCGGAATGCCGGGACGAGAGGAGGCCCGGAATCAAAAACCCCGACGCGAGTGGGTCGGGGTTCCCTTCACGGGCCACCGACCTTTTAGCGGGTTTTTTAACGTGGCCGCAAGCCGGTCGGCTCAAATCACCACGACGAGGGGAATTTAGGCACGGCCGTTTGTTCCGTCAAGCAGGCGCGGCGCCGGCGCTGAGGATTTCCGCCGAGTGAAACCGGCAGAACACGGAGGCCAAACAAGGGACGCCGGCTCGATTGACAGGCCGCGGCGCCGGCGCCAGGGTAGCGCCGCCCCGGAAAGCCCGCCCCGCAACTGTAAGCCGCCATCGGATGCTCCGTCGCCTTCGTGACTGGATCGTCGGTCTCGCCCGACACCGCCATGCGCTGCGATGGCTCGCCCTCATCTCCTTCCTGGAGAGCTCCTGCGTTCCCTTTTCGCCAGACATCCTGATCGTCCCCATGGCCTTGGCAACGCCCCAGCGCGGGCTCGCCATCGCAACCACGGCGACCGTCGCTTCCGTTGCCGGCGGGTTCCTCGGTTATGCCATCGGACATTTCCTGTTCCATCTGATCGGGCAACCGATCCTGCACTTCTATGGCGCCGAGGCCCTGTTCGACGCCTTCCGGTCCCTCTACCAGGCCTGGGGAGCCTGGATCGTGCTCGCCGGCGGCTTCACGCCCATCCCCTACAAAGTGGTGACCATTGCCAGCGGCGCGGTCGGCCTCGATCCGGTCACCTTCGCGCTGGCCTCCCTCGTGTCCCGCGGCAGCCGCTTTTTCCTTGAGGTCTGGCTGATCGCGCGCTACGGCGACCGTGTCGGGGCATTCGTCCAGGACCGCCTGCCGCTGATCGCAGCACTGGCCCTGGCCGTTGCCCTCTGCGTCTTCATCGCCTTTCGCTATCTTTGAGGAACAATATGCCTTCCCGCGTTCAACCTGCCGCCATCCTGCTCCTTGGCTCGCTTGCGGCTCTGGCGGTCGCGTTCGCCAGCCAGTATTTGGGTGGCCTTCTTCCCTGCCAGCTCTGCCTCTGGCAGCGCTGGGCCTATGGCGGGGTCATCCTGCTCGCCGTTCTGACATTCGCCTTGCCCAAGCGCCTCAGGCCGGCGGGGGCGAGCCTGACCGCCCTTGCCGTGCTCGCCGGCGCGGGCATCGCGCTCTTCCATGTCGGGGTGGAGCAGCATTGGTGGAAAGGCCTCGCCAGCTGCATGAGTACCGTGAACGCCAACCAGTCGCTGAGCGACCTGGAGAACCAGCTCATGGCCACGCCCGTCATTCCCTGCGACCGGCCGGCCTGGACCATGTTCGGGGTCTCCATGGCCGGGTATAATTTCGCCTATGCGACGGCGCTGGGGCTCTTCGGCCTCGTCGCGGCCGTGCGCAGTCGAGACGAGCGATGACCAGGCAGCGCCGGCTTCCCGGCGACCCATCCGGCGACCAGTCCATCGAGCGGATGATTCGCGTCGACCAGGCTGGCGAGTATGGCGCCCGACGCATTTACGAGGGCCAGCTCGCTATCCTGCCCCAGGGGCCCGATCGCGCCGCGGTCGAGCATATGGCGGCCCAGGAGCGCCGGCATCTCGCGGCCTTCGATCGCATGGTCGGCGACCGCCATGTCCGACCTACGGCGCTGCAGCCTCTCTGGCATGCGGCGGGCTTCGCCCTCGGCGCCGCGACGGCGCTTCTGGGTTCCCGCGCGGCCATGGCCTGCACCGTCGCGGTCGAGGAGGTGATCGACGAGCATTACCAGGACCAGGCCGGGCGCCTCGGCGATGCCGACCCCGC
>DATNJA010000222.1:0-5112 GCA_035604155.1 Candidatus Udaeobacter sp.
GAAGTCGGGGACAATACCGCCCCCGCTCTGACGCCGCCCAGCCAGACGGCCGCCGCGCCGGCCGCCTCCACGACCGGGTCCACGGCAACCGGGTCCACCGGAACCAATGCGGCGACAACCGGCAGCACGGCCGGGACGACGGCGAGCCAGCCCTCGACGACTGCTTCCTCGACGACCACGACGACGACCGCCAACGGAACGACATCGAACGGAGCAACCACCACCGGGACGACGGTCACCGGCACGACGGCTACTGGCACGGCGGCCACTGGCACGACGGCCACTGGCACGACGGCCACGGGAACGACGGCCACAGGGACCATGGCCTCGGGCACCGCAGCCTCTGGGACTACAGCCTCTGGAACCATGGCCGCGGGCAGCACGGCAACAGGGACCACGTCAACCGGGACCACGGCCGCAGGGAACACTGCCACGGCGGCGACTGGAACCATGGCCGCAACGGGTGGGACCGCGGCCACCGGGACCGCGGCCACTGGGACCGCGGCGACTGGCAGCGTCAGCGGTGCCTCGACGGGTGGGTCCGCGGCCACGGCGTCCGGCAGCCAGACCTCTTCGACCTCGGGCACGGCGGCTGCCAGCAACGGGACCAGCGCGCAAACGGCCACGACCGCCCAGCCGTCTGAGGCGACCGCGACCAACGGCACGGCGAGCAACACCTCCGGCGCGGCGTCGAGTTCGACCGGTGAGACTGCTTCGGCGGCTTCGACGAGCGCACCTTCAGCGACAACCGGATCGGCAGCGACAACCGGATCGGCGGCGACTACCGGATCCGCGGCGACGACATCGGGGTCCACCACGACCGCATCGGCGGCGACCGGCGTGAACGGGTCCTCCGTATCGACCGCAGCCGCGGCGCCGGAACAGGTCGTCAAGCCAAGCTTCGATATCGTGCGCGTCAATCCGGAGGGCGGCATCGTGGTCGCCGGGCGCGCGGCACCCCAGAGCACGGTGACGGTCACCTCCGACAGCCAACCCCTCGGCAAGGTCATAGCCAACGCCCAGGGCGAATGGGTATTGACGCCGGACACCAAGCTGCAGCCCGGCAATCATGAACTTTCGATCACCGCGGACGCGGGCGGCGGAAAGTCCGTTCCCTCCGATGACATCGTCGTAGTGGTCGTGCCCCAGCCCAAGACGGCCGGCCAAACCCAGATCGCGTCCAACGAGCCGCAGCAGCCGCTTGCCGTCGTCGTGCCGCGCAGCGACACGGGCAGCACCGTGCTCCAGGCGCCCAACCCGCCCCATTCCGGGGCCTTGGTGCTGCAGTCGGTGGACTACGATGCTAATGGGATGCTCATCATCGGCGGCCAGGCGCCGCCCAAGGCGGAAGTCCGGGCCTATCTGGACAACAAGTTCATCGGCAATGCGATAACCGACGACAACGGACACTGGCATATCAAGCCGGCCCAGATGGTCGCTTCCGGCCTGCACACGCTACGCATCGACGAGGTGGACGCTTCGGGCCGGGTGATCGCCCGGGTCGAATCGCCGTTCTCCCGCGCCCAGCCGCTCAATGTCGCGGCGGGGGAACAGCTGGTCGTAGTCCAGCCCGGGAACAGCCTGTGGCTGATCGCCAGCCGGACCTACGGCAGCGGCTTCCGCTACACGGTCATCTATCAGGCCAACAAAGGCCAGATCACCGACCCGGACCTGATCTATCCCGGGCAGGTCTTCAAGGTGCCGGGCCCGGCGACGGCAAATCCTTAGCAACCGGCCGGTCTTGCCTCACGGATTCCTGGTACCGCTGCACCGCGACGGCTGGAAGTTCGTCGCCGTCTTCGCCGCGGTTGCAGCCCTGCTGTTCTGGCTCTGGGCGCCGCTGGGCTGGCTGGGGGCGGTTGCCACCCTCTGGTGCGCCTATTTCTTTCGCGACCCGCCGCGCGTCTCGCCGATCGGTCGCAACTGGGTCTTGAGCCCCGCCGACGGCGTGGTCTCGGCCGTTCAGTCGGTTTCCCCGCCTTCGGAGCTGGAGCTCGGCCAGGCGCCGCTGACCCGGGTCAGCGTGTTCATGAACGTGTTTAACGTGCATGTGAACCGGAGCCCTTCGGACGGGCGCGTGGCCGCGCTCGCCTACCGGCCCGGGCGATTCTTCAATGCCTCTCTCGACAAGGCGAGCGAGCTGAACGAACGCCAGGCGATCAAGCTCGCGACCGATGCCGGGCCGGCCCTGGGGGTGGTCCAGATCGCCGGACTGATCGCCCGACGCATACGCTGCGATGCCAAGACGGGCGAGGCGCTCCGGGCCGGGCAAAGGTTCGGCTTGATTCGCTTCGGCAGCCGTGTCGACATCTACCTGCCCGAGGGCGGGGCCCCGCTGGTCGCCGTCGGCCAGACCATGGTCGCCGGAGAGACCGTGATCGCCGACCTGGCGCGCGAGGGCCGGGCACGCTTGGCGGAGGTACGCTAGATGCAGCGCCTGCCCATGTCCCGCTTCCGGGATCAGTCCTTCAACCGGCTGATCCCCAATATCCTGACCATGCTGGCGCTTTGCGCCGGGATGACCAGCATCAGGCTTGGATTGATCGGCCATTGGGACACGGCCCTCGTGGCGATCGCGCTCGCCGCGGTGCTGGACAGCCTGGACGGGCGCATCGCCAGGCTTCTCGGCAGCTCGAGCAAGTTCGGGGCCGAGCTCGATTCCCTTTCGGACGTCATCTGCTTCGGGGTCGCGCCGGCGCTGCTGCTCTATCTCTGGAGCATGCGCGCGGCCGGCGGCGTCGGCTGGGCCATCTGCCTCATGTTCGCCGTGTGCTGCAGCCTCAGGCTCGCCCGCTTCAACACCAAGCTCGAGAACACCGATCTGCCGGCCTGGACGGGGCGGTTCTTCGTCGGCGTTCCGGCGCCGGCGGCGGCCGGGCTGGCGCTGACGCCCATGATCGCGAGCTTCGCCTTCGGCTTCGACTGGGTGGCACTGCCCTACGTCGTGGGGCCGGTCATGGTCGGCGTGGCGGCTCTGATGGTGAGCCGGATCCCGACCTTTTCGTTCAAGCGTCTCAGGGTCCCGCCGCGCTCGGTGCTGCCGACCATGCTGGGGATCGGCACGCTGATCGTCCTGGTGATCAGCATCCCCTGGCTCACCTTCCTCGGCATCGCCGGTGCTTATCTGGTTTCCATTCCGGTCAGCCTGTTCAGCTACCGGCGCCTCGCGCGCCGCCGGCCGGTGCCTGAGCCCGCGGATGCGACCGGCGCCACGCACTGACGCGGCGCTTGACGGGTAAACGGGCCGCAACCTGTTCGACGCAGCGCTCCGACCCCTTATCGATCCGCCGCTGGATGCCGTCGGCCGCCGCCTTGCCGCGGCCGGCGTTTCGGCCGACGCGCTGACCCTGGGCGGCTTCGCCCTCGGCCTCCTCGCCATTCCCCTCTTGGCCGCGGGGGCGTATGGCGCCGCACTCGTCGCCATCCTGATCAACCGCCTGGCCGACGGGCTCGACGGCGCCGTGGCGCGCCGGACCGGGGTCAGCGATCTCGGCGGCTATCTCGACATCGTCTGCGATTTTCTGTTCTACGCCGCGGTCGTCTTCGGCTTCGTGCTGGCGGCGCCGGAAAACCGGCTGCCGGGCGCGTTCCTGCTCTTCGCTTTCATCGGCACCGGCAGCTCCTTCCTCGCTTTTGCCGCCCTGGCGGCGAGACGCGGGATCGAGACCAGGGCCCGGGGCGCCAAGTCCCTCTACTACCTGGGCGGATTGACCGAGGGGACCGAGACCATCGCGCTGTTCGCGGCGGTCTGTCTCTTTCCCGCCGCCTTCGGGCCGCTCGCCTGGATTTTCGGCGCGGCCTGCTGGCTCACCACTTTGGCGCGGGTGCTGGAGGCGAAGCGCCTTCTTCGCCCTCCGCCGGCCTGATGCGATTCAAAACCGATAGCCCAGGCGAACGCCGGCGCTGTTCAGGCCGGGGTTCGGGCTGGCAAGGTCGGCGTTGGAGAAATGCTCGTAGTAGGCGGAGACGCTGATCTGCGGGTTGAAGCGGTAGCCCAACTCGGCCGAGAGATGGAACAGGCCGCGCGAACCGAAGGACTTCTCGCCGGGGGGCGCGTTGTTGGTATAGCCGTCCTGGATCGCACCGCCGAAGCCCAAATCGGTGAAGAACCCGTCTTGCTGCCGGAATACGTCCTTGGCGAAATCGAAGGTCCAGACCAGGCCGGCATAGTAGAAATCGGTATTGCCCGAGGTGTTGATGCTGGCGCCGATGTCGGGACGCGGGGCCAGGAGGTCATTGAGCCAGACCGCATTGTCCTTGCTCTTGAACCAATCGATGTCGTGAAACCGGACCTCGGCGTTCACGTCCGCCCCGCTCTCGACCTTGTGGCCGAAGAAAGCGACGTCATGGTCGAGCACGCCGAGCTTGACCTCGTCGACCCACCCGTTTCCGGCGAAAGCCGCCGGCGCCGGCGCCGCAAGAACCAGCCCTGCCGCCACCGCTCCGCCGGCGCACAGTTGACGATACCCCATAACCGAACCTTCTCTGAGGACGCCCCCCGACTCGGCAGAATTCAGCCAATAATCTAGCTTGTCGGAGGCAGAAGGGAAGGGCCCAAACCCTCCGGCCGGCGAGAATTCGGCCAGGCGCCGCCCGCCGTCCCGCCGTTACCGGCTTTGGCCGACGGGTGTTGCCGGCGGGCAACGGTTCATCGCATCGACGACCAAGCCGTGGAAGTGGTGAACGGCATGTTCGCTCATGTCGGTGCGCCCGGCGTCGACGATGAAACGACCCTGGTTGTAGCCGCGGCTGTGCAATCCCTTCTGGACGCTTTCCACCAGCGCGATGTCCTCGGCCTGGAGCACCTCATCGATATAGCGGATCGCATCCTCCTGCTCGGCCGTGGGCGTCGGCGACTGCATGTAGAATTCGAAGACGTGGCGGGTCTTCTCAGGACCCACCGGCAGATGGCGGAAGATGTTCTCGTCTTGACTACATAATCGTTTCTCCTATTTCCCGAGTAGGAAGGAAACGAACCATGGCTAAGGCATACTCATACATACGTTTTTCGACCCCGGAGCAATCCAAGGGGGACAGTCTCCGCCGGCAACTCGACGCCTCGCGGGCCTATTCCGAAAAGCACGGGTTAGACCTGGACGAATCGCTAAGGGA
>DATNJA010000223.1:0-2346 GCA_035604155.1 Candidatus Udaeobacter sp.
TGGAACAGCGTGCGCTCGAAATTGAGCACCATGCCGGGGGCGAGCTTCATCTCCTCTTCCGGCACCAGCCAGGGTGCGTCCCAGCCGAGCCCGATGCCGTGGCCGAGCCCGGAGAACACGCCCTTCAGCGGGTAGCCCAGCGCCTCCTGCTTGCCGAGCCCGGCCCTGGCCACGTCGCCTGCCCGCGCCCCAGGCCGGACGCCGGATATACCTTCCTCGACCACGGCGATGGCGGCCTCGAAGGCATCGATCTGCCGGTTGGTCGGCGGCCCGATGGCGCGCGAGCGTGAGACGTCGAAGTAGTAGCCGTGCAGCACGCCGGAAATGCCGAGGCGGAGCCACTCGCCGGTCTTGAGCGCGGTCGGCGCCGCCCAGGTCGGGAAAGAGGATTTGACGATGGTCGGATTCTCGCCGCCCCGGCCCGAGGCCATGAAGGAGTTGTAGAGAATGCCGCCCGCGGGGACGAGGACCTGCATCCCCGCTGCGACGATGTCGCCGTGGGTGGCGCCGGGAGCGGCGGCGGCCATCATCGCCTCGATGGTGCGCGAGCCGATCTCGGAAGCAGCCCGGAGGCGCGCGATCTCGGCCGGAGACTTGATGGCGAGCAATCCGGCGATCAGACGGTCGGCGTCCTCGAAAACCGCCGCCGGCAAGGCGGCCTGGATCTTCCGGAACATGCTGGCGGGAAGCGCATCGCCGCCCACCAGGCCGATTCGGGCCTTGCCGAGCCCCTTGGCGCGAAGCGCCTCGACCGTCGCCTCGATGGTCAGGTCCGAAACGGCGACCTGCGCCGTCGGCATGGCAACGTCATCGCCGACCGACACGTCCGTCACCAGGATCGGATCGCCATTCACGGGCAGGACCAGGAAGGAATGGGCACGGCCCGTCCATTTGCCTTCCACGTCGGGGATGAAGGGAAACGAGGAGTAGTGATTGGTGAGATACATGACGTCGGCGTACCGATCGAGAGTCCCGCCACCCCGGCTGCAAACCAGGAGCCCGTCGAGCCCTGCCTGCCGCGCCGCCTTGGTGGCGGCAGCCCGGCGCCCGGCGAATTCCTCCGGCGGGATCGGCGCTTTCGCTGCAACCTGGCTCATGCATATCTCCTTCCGCCCCACGTCGGTGCGATCGAATTGGTGCCGCGGCACAACCTTGGCAGGCGAACTTATAGCACGGCTCTGCCGCCGCTCGCGCCGGCCGGAGAGTTGACGCCTTGCTGCCCGCTGCTATGAGTTCCCGCCAATGGAAGACATGAGCAACGGGGAGCCAGAGTGACACCCCAAATCGCCATCGCCGGGCCGATAGCGCCCGAGCCGCAGGGCTCGCCGGTCATCGGCCAGCTGCGCCTCGCTCAGGCGCTCGGCCGGTTGCCGCCGACCGGGCTCCTCCTGTTTTCGATTCTTTCGGTGCAGCTGGGCTCGGCTCTGGCGACGACGCTGTTTTCCAGTCTCGGGCCTGTCGGCACCGCCTTCACCAGCACCGTCTTCTCGGCCCTGGTCATGACGCTCCTGGCGAGACCGAAGATCGATGGCAAGATTCTTCGCCACGCTGGCCTGCTTCTGGCATTCGGCCTCGTGGACAGCGCCATGGCGCTACCCTTCTTCCTGGCCCTGCAGCGGGTTCCGCTCGGCATCGTCTCGGCCATCGCCTTCCTCGGGCCGCTCGGCATCGCGGTCGCGACCTCGCGCCGGCCGATCCATTTTCTGTGGATCGGCTTTGCCGCCCTTGGCGTAGGTCTCCTGACCCCGGAAATCGGCCGCAATCTCGACGGCCTCGGCCTCGGCCTTGCCGCCCTCTCGGGCCTCGCCTGGGGGGGCTTCGTCGCCATCAGCAAGAAAGCGGGGCGGGCCTTCGATGGAAGCGACGGCCTGACCCTCGGCCTGTGGGTCGCGAGCCTGATGCAGCTGCCCTTTGCGTTGGTGGAAGGAAGCCTGCTCCACGCCGGTTTCCACGACCTGGCCGGCGCTCTCGCGGTCGCCCTGCTCAGCGCCGTCGTTCCCTATGCCATGGAATTCCAGGCGCTCCAGCGCATGTCCGCCCGGGCCTACGGGATTCTCGTCACCCTGGAGCCGGCCGTCGGCGCGCTTGTCGGGCTTGTCTTCCTCGGCCAGGCGATCGGGCTGAGGATGGCCGTTGCCGTAGCCTGCGTCACGGTTGCCGCCATCGGCGTGACCTTGTTCGAGAAACGCGGCGGGGACTGAGCTTCAGAAGGGCGCGCCTTACTGCGGCGCGCAGTCTTGGCCTTGGCCTCTTTCGACGGCCCGCCGCCAGGCAAGCGCCGCGACCGCCAGATCCTGCAGGGCGATGCCGGTGCCGTCGAAGAGGGTGATCTCCGACGCCGACTTG
>DATNJA010000224.1:0-10192 GCA_035604155.1 Candidatus Udaeobacter sp.
CTCAAGGCCGGAATTTGTAAATGAACCGGGGCGTTGCTTCGCCGGCCCTCGGTCACTGGGGTACATTGTAGTACCCGATGGTGATTACGAACGACTGGGCTTGGTCATACAAATCGATCGGCGGCGGCGGCGGCGGAGGCAACGGATCAGCGTGCCTCATCAAGCTTCTCACCGCATGGTCGAGAGTGGGATAGCCCGAAGGCCTGACGATCTTGAAGTAAACGATATGGCCCTGGCGGTTGACGTTGATCATGACGTCGACGGTTGCGGACGCTTCGCTCTCTGGCAGGCCAGGAGGCAGCCGATTCAATGAATACAGGCGAGCGAGGACTTTGCGCTGCCATGCGCTGAGCGGAGTCTCCTGAGCGTCGGGCATCGGCAGAATTGGCAGGGCGGGGATGCTCGCTGTCTGGACCGGAGGATTTTTCGCGACCGGCTTGGCGGGAGCCGGCACCTCTGCGACTTCAGGCGGAGGGGGAACGATGATCCGCGGCTCGGTCGCCTCCGTCGATTGCGGCAGCAGCGGAGAAGTAGTGTCTGGCTGCGGCGCGGCTGGTGTTGGCGGCGCGACAGGCTGTGTGTGCGGCTGCACCTGAGGCTGAGCCTGCTGGATGCTCGGGCTCGCCTGACTCTGGGGCGGCGTCGCCGGAAGCGGGTGGATGTTCATCGGCTCCGCCGGAAGCGGGTGGATGTTCAGCGGCGTCGCCGGAAGCGGAGCTAGGTCCATCAGGACCGGCGGCTGAGGCGTGCTCACCGGTGCCATGGGCACCTGGCGGAACAGGATGATCAGGGCAACGGCAATGTGAAGAGCGAGCACGACGGTGAGGCTTGCAAGCCAGCGCCGGGCGCCGGTGATGGTCCAGTGGTCGAGGAGATCGGCCGTCACCGCGCTCACTGGCCGGGGCGGGCCTCCAGCCCGACCAGGGCGATCTTCAAATAGCCCGCGGCCCTGAGCGCATTCATCACCTCCATGAGATCGCCATAGGCCACGGTCTTGTCGGCCTGGAGGAAGATCCGCTGTTCCTTGTCGTCGCCGGTCGCCTCGGCAAGGGCGCGGGCAAGGGCCGGCATGGTCACCTTTTTGTCGCCGAGGGCGAGGCTATGGTCCGCCCTGATGGAGAGGAAGACCGGCTTGTCGGGCCGCGCCTGCGGCTTGGCCGTGGAGGAGGGCAGATCGACGGCCACGTCGACGGTGGCAAGAGGCGCTGCCACCATGAAAATGATCAGCAGCACCAGCATGACGTCGATGAAAGGCGTGACATTGATCTCGTGGCTCTCCACGAGCTCGTCGTCGATGGAATGCCGGCGCAGCGCCATGGGCCTACTGGGCCGCCCTGGCAGGTGCGGCAGGCGCGGCGATCGCGGCCGACTGGCGCCGGTCGCTGTCGCGCGAGACCAGGCGCAGAACCTCGGCCGAAGCGTCGGCCACCAGGGCCTTATGGGCGCCGATCGCCCGGGCGAAGTGGTTGTAAATGACCACGGCCGGAATTGCCGCGATCAGCCCCAGCGCCGTCGCCAACAGGGCTTCGGCGATGCCTGGCGCGACGATGGCGAGATTGGTGGTCTCGGCTTTCGAGATGCCGATGAAGCTGTTCATGATGCCCCAGACCGTGCCGAAGAGGCCGACGAAAGGCGCGGTGGCGCCGATGGTGGCCAACACGCCGGTGCCCAGCGCCAGCGTACGGCCTTCGGCTGCCTCGATCCGCTCCAGCCGGGACTGGGTCCGTTCCTTCAGGCCGTCGCTCGGCATGTCTGCCGACATCATCGCTTCCTGAAGCGCCGCCGTGATCAGGTGCACGATTGCCGACCGGCCGGCGTGGACGTGGACCGCGGCCTGCTCCAGGGTCTGGGAGTTGCCGAGCACCGAGAGCCCCGCCTTGAGGCTTCTCCGGGCGGCGAGCAGTTCCAGGGTCTTGGCAATCAGGATCGTCCAGGTGACGACCGAAGCCAAAGCAAGGGACACCATCACCGCCTGGACCACGACGTCGGCCGAGGTGAACATGTTCCACGGCGAGAGATTGTGGGGCAACCGGCCGAAACCGGTGAGCGGGACTGCGGCGTCGGGGCTTGCCGCCCCGCCATCGGCCGCTTGGGCAAACGCACGTCCCGCCATCTGGGTCAGCAGCAGGGTGAAAACGGCCGCCGAAGCGCGCCGGATGCGGCTATTGCGCCTGGCAGGTATCTGTCTGATTGGCATCCGTAAGCTTTCTTGGCCGGCTTTTCGGCGAAACGGGTTGTCCGAGCGATCGGGGCGAATCGGCGACCCCCCGTATACGGTCATGCCCCGCTCAAATCAATGATGCGAACAGGGCGAGAACCAGAGGGCCGGCCCGTTAACTGTTTCTTGATCGGATTGGCCATTTAATGCCCAAAGTGGAACTGGGACATCGGCCGACCCGAGCGAAACGCGACCGACCATGTACAAATGCTACCTGTTCGATGATCAGGATTCCGTGATGGATATCTGGCCGTTCGAATGCGAAAACGACCGGGAAGCCGAGGAATCGGCCATGGATCTGCAGGCTGCGTGCAGCGCCACGGTGGCTGAAGTCTGGCGGGGCGGCCGCCTCGTATTCCGCTCGCCTATTAGCGGTCGCCGGCAGCCCGTCCAGAACTAGCGCCGAAACCCCTGCGGGCGAGCCCCCGCGACTCTGTCGCGCCAAGCCAACCAGCGCGCGACTCTGTCGCGCCAAGCCAAATTGCACTACAAATTAATTCCGAAGGGTCGGACATCCCGGATGTCCGCCGGCCGAAGGGGACTTAAGGGGACAAGCGTGGCGGATGTTGGGGGCGTCTGAGATGTTCACCCCGCAAGGGGTCATTTCGAGGCCGGCGCCGGTTCGATGATAAGTCTGACGGCGCTGCTGCTCGGCTTGCTGGTTTTGTTGACGGTGGAAGGGGTGGCGCTCAGCCTCTACCTCGCCAAGACCGCGCGCGACCGCCGTGCCCTCGCCGAAGCCGAGCGCGACTATCGCAGCATCTTCGACAACGCCATCGACGGCATCTATCGCTCGAGCCCCGACGGCCGGCAGCTCAGGGCCAATCCCGCCTTGGTCCGCCTCAACGGATACGAGACCGAGACCGAGATGCTCCGCGCCGTCAACAACATCGACAGCGAGTGGTATGTCAGGCCCGGACGCCGGGCCGAGTTCAAGCGCCTGCTGGAACGGGACGGCAAGGTCGAGAACTTCAACTCCGAAATCTATCGTCACAAGACCCGCGAGCGCATCTGGATTTCGGAGAACGCCCGGTTGGTGCGCGACCAGTACGGCGTGCCGCTTTTCTACGAGGGCACGGTTCGCGACATCACCCAGCAGCGCCAGACCGAACGCATGGCGAGGGAATTCCAGGGGCGCCTCGATTTGGCGCTCCACACGGCGCGCGCGGCCTTCTGGGAATCCCAGCCGCTGGAGGGCACCCACCGACTGTCGGACAACTACTACGCCATGCTGGGCTATAGTCTCGAGGAAGCGCCGCGCGACCGTGCCGGGTGGCTGGCCATGCTTCATCCCGATGACAAGGCCAAGGTCGACAGCAACCAATCGATGGCGCAATTGGACGATCGGGACTACGAAACTGAGTTCCGCATCCGGGCGAGAGACGGCTCCTGGCACTGGCTGCTGAGCCGGTTTCGCGCCGTCGCCTTCGACGACCAGGGCAGGGCGACGCGGATACAAGGCATCGATTCCGACATCACCCAGCGCAAGCAGATCGAGCTGGCGGTGAAGGTCGCGCGCGACCGGGAGCGGCTCTATCTGGACGTGGCCGGCGCGATACTGGTCGTGCTCGACCTGGAGGCGCGCATCCAGCTGTTGAACCGCAGGGGCTGCGAAGTCATCGGGATCAGCGAATCGGAAGCCTATGGGCGCGAATGGTTCGAAGCCTTCTCGCCCGAGGCCGAGCGCGAGAGCCAGCGCGCCATCTTCCTCGGTTTCCTCAAGGGCGATCAGGGGGAGGGCCAGGATGTGGAGATGACCCTCACCACCAAGTGCGGTGAAGTCCGCCTGATTTCCTGGCGCGACCAGCTGCTGCGCGACGATCAGGGTCGAGTTGTCGGCGCCATCAGCTCGGGCGAGGACATCACCGAGCGTCGGAAACTCGAGGCCCAGCTGGCTCAGCTGGTGATTCGGGACGAGCTGACCGGGGCTTTCAACCGGCGCTATTTCCTAGGTCAGGCGCCGACCGAAATCCAGCGCGCGCTGCGCTTCCATCACCCCTTGAGCTTCATGTTCCTCGACCTGGACTATTTCAAGACCATCAACGACACCTATGGCCATCCGGCCGGGGACGAAGTTCTGAAAGCCTTTACCAAGCTCTGCCGCGAGACTCTGCGGCCCACGGATCTCTTCTGCCGGTACGGCGGCGACGAGTTCGCGGTCATGCTTCCGGAAACCGGGGCCGAGCAGGCGGCGATAGTGGCCAATCGCATCGCCCAAATCATGGAAAAGCTCGAGCAGGCCGGGGACTCGCCCCTCAAGGGCCTCAGCGCCAGCATCGGCATCGCCCAGCTCCTGGGTGCCGACGATCGGCTGGAGGCGATCCTCGAACGCATCGACAAGGCCGCCTATCGGGCCAAGGAAAGCGGGCGGGGTCGGATCGAGGTCTGCCGCGAGATGTAGGCGGCCACCGACAGGCTGCAAAAAGCAAGAGCGAGGCAGGAATGGACCGGGAAGACGATATTCACCGTCTGGCGGTGTTCACCAATTTCGCCGAACGTGCCTGGCCGATTCCATCGGGCGGTGCGCGAATCTGGTCCTATACGGACAGGCTGTCCTACGAGCCGGGCGACACCGTCCGTGTCCATGCCAATACCACCGCGCCGAGCTTCGATGCACGGGTCGTTCGCGACACCGCCGGTCCCGAGACCGTCCTGGTTCGTCGCGCCATCAAAGGATCGCTCCATGAAACGCCGGGCGACTGCTCGGTCCGGGGCTGCGGCTGGCCGGTCGCGTTCGAATTCCAGATTCCGGCCGATTGGCGTTCGGCGACCTATCGCCTGACCACAAGCACCGGTGCGTCGGCGGAGCATCACCATCTGTTCATCGTCCGCCCGACCGCGGCGGCGGCCGGCAAGGCAGGAGGGCCCCTGTTGCTCGTTGCCTCCACAGCGACGTGGACTGCCTATAACGACTGGGGTGGCTCGAACCACTATGAAGGCCTCACAGGCCCCGATGGGGACCAGTTCTCGCCGGTGCTGAGCCTCGATCGGCCGCTGGCTCGGGGCTTCGCTCTTCTGCCGCCGGAAGCGCCGCGCGTCGCGCTGGCGGAGCGCCCGCCCATGGCTGCCAAGCCGCGCTATCCCCATATGGAATGGGCCTATCGAAACGGTTTCAGCAAGAAATATGCCTCCTCCGGCTGGGCCAGCTACGACCGGCATTTCGCCCATTGGGCGGAGCGTGAAGGCTTCGCGGTGGACATCATTTCGCAGACCGACCTGCATTTCCGGCCTGCGCTGATCGACCGCTACGCCTGCCTCGTCTTCGTGGGCCATGACGAATACTGGTCCTGGGAGATGCGCGATGCGGTCGACGCCTATGTGGACAAAGGCGGGCGCGTCGCCCGCTTCGCCGGCAATTTCATGTGGCAGATTCGCCTCGAGGACGAAGGCCGGCGGCAGGTCTGCTACAAGTACCGTGCCCGGGCCGAAGACCCGATCCGCAACTGCGATCGCGCCCATCTGGTGACCGACAGCTGGGAGGCGCCGGAAGTGGGGCGGCCCGGCGCTCTCACCTTCGGGCTCAACGCGACCCGCGGCCTCTACGCCGGGTGGGGTGCTTGCGTGCCCCGGGGCGCGCGCGGCTTCCCCGTCTACCGGCCCGAGCATTGGGCCTTCGCCGGCACCGGGCTCTATTACGGCGACGTCCTGGGCGGCGACAGTCATATTTTCGGCTACGAGGTGGACGGGCTCGACTATGTGGTCCGCGGGGGGCTTGCCTATCCCTCGGGCGTCGAGGCCGTGCCGGAAGGCCTTGAGATCCTGGCGCTCGGCCTCTCGACCCTTGCCGAGGAGGGCGAGATGGTTCGCGCCGGCGAGGTCTTCATCGGCCTTGAGGACGCGGCCTTTGCCGCGCGCACGCTCGAAGGCCGGGCGGATCCCGCCGCCATCGACCGGGTGAAGCGCGGCGCCGGCATGATCGTCTGCTTCCGGCGCGGCAAGGGCGAGGTGTTCCATGCCGGATCCTGCGAATGGGTGGCGGGACTGATCCGGCGCGACCCCGCGGTCATGCAGGTGACGCGCAACGTCCTCGAGCGGTTCCTTGGCGCCGGAGATAGCGCCTAGCTGATTCAGCTATGGGCGCCGCGCCACGCCGCGGCAAGCAGCCCGGCGCCAACCAGCAGCGAGCCGCCCACCCGGTTGACCGCGCGGCGCAGGGGAGCCTGGCGGATGCGCTGCCGGGCGGCGGCGGCCATGAAGGCATAGGCCGTGGTGTTGGCCGTGGCCAGGACCAGGAAAGTGACCTCGAATATCGCCATCTGGGGCAGGAGCGGGCGCGCCGTATCGAGGAACTGCGGCAGGAAGGCGACGAAGAAGATGATGCTCTTGGGATTGAGGGCCGTCACCGCATAGGCGTGGAGGAATATCCGCCGGCTCGTTTTCTCGGGCGCCGGCTCCGCGCCGTTATTGCCCACCGGGGTCCGCCACAGACGGATGCCCATGTAGATCAGATAGGCGGCACCGATCCATTTCAGCAGAGTGAAGATGGCCGCCGACGCGGCCAACAAGGCGCCGAGGCCGAGCAGCGAGGCCGTCATCGACGTAAAGTCGCCCAGCGCCACGCCCGCCACCGTGCCTGCCGTCGCCTTCCGGCCGTGGCCGAGGGCGTATGAGACGACCAGCAGCACCGTCGGGCCCGGGATCGCCAGCAGCACGGCAGAGGCGACAGCGAAGGCAAGCCAGTGGTCAAGCGACATGACGCATCCTCCCAGATGTGCGGGGGATTGATCCATCAAAACCAACAACTTGCAACTCGCGCGCCGACCTCGACCATCCTGAAGCCACAGTTTGCCAAGCCATTCCCTCTGATAGACTATGGCTTCTCGACAAGTTCAGACGCTGAGGAGAAGACAGCATGACCCGCGCAAGCTCACGCAAGCCCGAAGCCAAGAAGCCCGACCATCCCGCCGCCAAGCCCTCGCCCAGCGGCAGACCCTGGGGCGTCAATTCAGAATACGGGACGCTGCGCGACGTGCTGCTCTGCTCGCCGGAGAATTTCCGCTGGCTGCCCACCAGCTCGATCTCCAAGGCGACGCTTGCCAGCGGCGCCAAGTTCGACCGCCAGCTTGCCATGAAGCAGCACCGCGAGATGGTCCAGGCCTATGAGGATGCTGGCGTCACGGTGCATTACCTCGATCCCGACGAAGCACTGCCCTATCAGGTCTATGCCCGGGATTCGAGCTTCATGACTCCCTGGGGGGCGGTGGTGACCCAGATGCATCAGTGGTGGCGGCGCGGCGAATACGCCCCCGTGGTCCGCTTTTATCAGTCCAAGGGAATCCCGATTTACAACATGGTTACCGCCTCGGCCATGGAGGGCGGCGACTTCGATGTCATCGAACCCGGCATGGTGCTGATCGGCTATTGCGGCGAGCGGACCCAGGAACCCGCCGCGCGCCAGATTCAGGGCTGGCTCGCCAAGGAAGGCTGGGAGGTGCGCCTCGCCCCGATCGCCGAGCACTATGTGCACATCGATCTCATGGTCTGCATGCTGGCCCACAAGCTGGCGGCCGTCTGCCTCGACACCACCGACGAACCGATCATCGCCTGGCTGAAGTCGAAGAAGATCGAGATCGTGCCGGTGAACTATCGCGACACCATGCAGCTCGGCTGCAACGTCATGTCGCTTGGCGACGGCAAGGTTATCTCGACCGCCCAGAGCAAGGACCTCAACGCGCGGCTCCGCGCCCGGGGCTTCACCGTCTATGATCCCGAAGTCACCATGTTCACGCTGGGCGGCGGCGGGGTCCATTGCATGGCCCAGGCCCTGCGCCGGGATCCGGTCTAGGTTCCACGCCATGGCCATCGAGACATCCCTCACCAGGCTGCTGGGCATTCGTCATCCCGTCATCCTGGCGCCCATGGGCGCGGTGTCGGGCGGCAAGCTCGCCGCCGCGGTCACGCGCGCCGGTGGACTCGGCCTGCTGGGACCGGGCTATCTCGGCCCCGATTGGATCGAGCGGGAGTTTGCCGCCGCCGGCAACGTGGCCGTTGGTATCGGCTTCATCACCTGGCATATGGCCCGGCACCGCGAGCAGTTCGATGCGGCGCTGGCCCATAAGCCGAGGGTGGTCATGTTCTCCTTCGGCGATCTGGCTCCCTTCCTGCCGCAGGCGCGCGATGCCGGTGCGGTCTGCTTCGCCCAGGTCCAGGACCTGGCCGGAGCGGAAGCCGCGGCCCGGGCCGGCGCCGACGTCATCGTCGCCCAGGGCGGCGAAGCCGGCGGCCATGGTGCCGGCCGCGGCACCTTCGCCCTCGTTCCGGCGATCGTCGACTCGGTGGCGCCCATTCCCGTGCTCGCCGCCGGCGGCGTCGCCGATGGGCGAGGGCTTGCCGCCGCCCTGATGCTGGGCGCGGCCGGGGTGCTCGTCGGGACCCGCTTCTTCGCCTCCCACGAAGCTTTGGGCCATCCGGCCGCCAAGCAGCGGCTGGTGGAAGGCAAGGGCGACGAAACCCTGCGCACCACCATTTTCGACACGGTGCGCAAGATCGACTGGCCGCACCCGTACACCGGGCGGGCGCTCCACAACGACTTCAGCCGGCAATGGCATGGCCGCGAAGAGACGCTGGCGGACGCCATCGAGGCCGAGAATGAGCGCTACCTGCAGGCGGTCGATGTGGGCGACGTGGGCACCACGGTCGTCTGGGCCAGCGAAGCCGTCGACCTCATCCGCGCCATCGAGCCCGCCGAGAAGATCCTGGAACGGATCGTGGATGAAGCAGAGGCGAAGCTGAAGGCGGGGGTGGGGAGCATCAAATAGGCGTGGGGCAAGGCAGCGAAGCCTGCCGCACGGAGAACTCCTAACTCCCGTCGCCGATCAGCGATTCGAACACGGCCGCGAGATCCTGCTGGCCGAACCCTTCGACTGCGGCCCGATCCATCAAGGCCTTGGCCGCGGTCAGAAACGCCGGATCGAGGCGATGGGAATTGGCACAATCGATTACATTGTCGAAGGCTCCGCGCCAGATGTTCAGCGTCGACTGCACATCCTCGTCATAGCGCCGCGCCATGCTCGCCTTCGAGAGGCGCTCGATCATGCCTGACATGATCGGCCCCTTCAGCGACGGAAGAATCAAACCGCGGGCATAGGTGTCGAGGGAAAGTCCCGCCCGTTGGCAGAGGGCGGCGCCATAGAGAAAAGCCACCAAGGCCGGGAAGAGAAAGCTGTAGTAGGCACGCCCCATCTCGACCCCGGCGGCGTGATCCTCTCCGATGTGGACGGGAGAACCCCCCATGGCTTGCAGAACCGGGATGACGGCGTCGAAAGCGCGCCGCGGGCCGCCATAAAGAATGCTGCATTTCCCGGCGCGGACGTCGTCTGGATAGCCGGGGATCGTGCCTTTGAGGAGCAAGATTTCGTTCTTGTCCGCCCAGGCGACAAGCTCTTTCAATTCGTCCGACTTGATGCTGGTGAGATCGACGAGAGTCTTGTCTCGCAGGCTGATGCCAAGCTCGCCGGTGAGGAGCGTCGTCTTGAGCGCCGTATAATCGGCGAGGCAGACAACGAGGAGGTCGCTGCACCTTGCGGCCTCGGACGCAGAACGGGCCAGCTTGGCGCCGGCGCTTTGGCATGGCTCAGCCCTGGCAGGCGTCCGGTTCCACACCGTCGTCTCGAACTTGCGGGCAAGTAGGGCTTCGGCGAGGGCGCTACCCATCTTGCCGAG
Organism: Candidatus Udaeobacter sp.; assembly: GCA_035604155.1. Classification (GTDB taxonomy): domain Bacteria; phylum Pseudomonadota; class Alphaproteobacteria; order Dongiales; family Dongiaceae; genus DASXQK01. The sequence continues at coordinate 9,881 of DATNJA010000224.1, forward strand.
GCCGATAACGCCGACCCTGACCTGCTCATTCCCTTCAACCATGCGTGCCGGTCTCCCAATCCGCCAAGTTCCGATTGCAGGTTCGCAATGCTGACATGGCAGCTAGCCCGAGTTTCTCACACGGATCGTGATGGCGCCCGGCCCTTCGGGTTGCCGCGCGCGGGGCGCCCACGTCGTCAGCGGGCCTCGCCGATGGATGAACATCGCCTTCGGCCCGCTTTCTAGTGGATCGCCTCCGCGCGAGCAACGACATCGCGATCCTTATGAGAAATTCGGGCTAGTTGAAGATGCCTTCCAGCAGGGCCTTCTTCT
>DATNJA010000225.1:0-17727 GCA_035604155.1 Candidatus Udaeobacter sp.
ACGTGGACGGTCTCCTAACCTTCGTTCTCGCCGCCGACCAGTCGCTCGAGCCAGCGGATATCGTAGTCCCCGTTGATGAAGTCCGGTTGGGCGATCAGGCGCCGGTGCAGATCGATGTTGCTCTTGATGCCGCCGACGAAGATCTCCTCCAGCGCCCGGCGTAGCCGCATCAGGCACTCGTTGCGGCTCTTGGCATGGACCACCAGCTTGGCGATCAGGCTGTCGTAGTAGGGCGGCACGCGATAGCCGGCGTAGAGGGCCGAATCGACTCTGACGCCGAGCCCGCCCGGCGCGTGAAAGTCCGTCACCAGACCGGGCGAGGGCAGGAAGGTGACCGGGTCCTCGGCGTTGATGCGGCATTCGATGGCATGGCCGAAGAAGACGATGTCCTTCTGGGTGAAACCCAGCGGCGCGCCGGATGCGACCCTGATCTGCTCGCGCACGAGATCGATGTCGGTGATCATCTCCGAGACCGGGTGCTCGACCTGGAGGCGCGTGTTCATCTCGATGAAATAGAAGGCGCCGTCCTGATAGAGGAACTCCACCGTGCCCACGCTGCGATAGCCGAGCTTCTTCATCGCCTCGACGACGACCTCGCCGATGGCGGCGCGCTGGGAGGCGTTGAGGGCGGGCGACGGCGCCTCTTCCAGGACCTTTTGGTGCCGGCGCTGCAGCGAGCAATCCCGCTCTCCCAGATGCACGACGTTGCCCTGGCCGTCGGCCAGGATCTGGATCTCGATATGGCGCGGGTGCGAAAGGTATTTCTCCAGATAGAGGGCGTCGTTGCCGAAATGCGCCTTGGCCTCGGCACGCGCGAGAGCCAGACCCTCGGCCATCTCGCCGCGGTGATTGGCGACCTTCATGCCCTTGCCGCCGCCGCCGGCCGAGGCCTTGATCAACACCGGATAGCCGATGCGTTCGGCCACGGCCATGGCCTCGACGTCGTCGCCGAGCGCGCCGTCGGAGCCGGGGACCACGGGCAGGCCGAGCTCGACCGCGGCCTGCTTGGCGCGCACCTTGTCGCCCATGAGCGCTAAATGCTCCGGCGCCGGGCCGATGAAGGCGATGCCGTGCTCCTCCACCATGGCGGCGAATTTGGCGTTCTCCGACAGGAAGCCGATACCGGGGTGGATCGCGTCGGCCCCGGCGATGGTCGCGGCCGAGATGATCGCCGGAATGTTGAGGTAGCTGTCCTTGGAGGGCGGCGGTCCGATGCATACGCTTTCGTCGGCCAGCCGCACGTTCATCGCATCGGAGTCCGCAGTCGAATGGACCGCGACCGTGCGGATGCCCATCTCCCGGCAGGCGCGATGAATGCGGAGCGCGATTTCGCCCCGGTTCGCGATCAGGACCTTCTCGAACATCGCCCTATTTGATGACCAGTAGCGCTTCGCCGTATTCGACCGGCTGGCCGTCGTTGATCAGCACCGCCTCGATCACGCCTGCGTCGGGCGCCGGAATCGGGTTCATGACCTTCATCGCCTCGATGATGAGCAGGGTCTGGCCCTTCTTCACTTTGTCGCCGACCTTGACGAAGGGCGTGCCGCCCGGCTCCGCCGAGAGATAGGCGGTGCCGACCATGGGCGAGACGAGGGCGCCATCAGGGATGCTGGCCGGGCCGGGAGGGGCGCCAGGCTGAGGCGAAGCGGGGACTGGCGCCGGCTGGGGCGCCATCGGCTGACCGACGGTCGCCCGGTTGACCCGGATGCGGTGGCCGCCGCTCTCGAATTCGATTTCGGAAAGTCCGGTCTCGGTGAGGAGCTTGGCCAGCTTGCGAAGGAGATCCTCGTCGACGTCGAACTTTGCCATCACGCGTCCTTTTTAGCCCCGAGAATGTCGGCCAGCGCTTCCAGTGCCAGGAGATAGCCGTGAGCGCCGAGGCCGCAAATGACGCCCCGGGCAGCTTCGCTGACGAAACTGTGCCGGCGAAACGACTCGCGCCGGAAAATGTTCGAAAGATGCACCTCGATCACCGGAAGCTCCGAGGCAAGCAGCGCATCGAGCAGCGCCACGGAGCTGTGGCCGAGGCCGCCTGGGTTGACGACGATGCCCGCCGCCTTGCCGCGGCCCTGTTGAATCCAATCGATCAGCACGCCTTCATGGTTCGACTGGCGGAAGTCGAGGGTGAGTCCCAGGGATTGGGCATGCTCCCGGCATGACTTCTCGATGTCGGCCAGGGTCTCATGCCCATAGATGGCTGGCTCGCGGCTGCCGAGCAGGTTGAGATTGGGTCCGTTGAGAACGAGAACCGATTTCGCCTTGGCCAAGATCCGAGGTCTCCCTAGAACCTGATCGTCTCAAGCCTGATCGGCTTGAGACGTGAATCAGGCTCTAAGCCTAACATGTAGAGCAAGATTCACGGGTGAGCTTGATAGAAGCTGACCCGATCTTGCTCCAGGGTCGGTTATAGCATGCTCCAAAGGAGTCGCAACTTAGCCGGGCCGGCTGTCGTCGCGCCGGTCTTCTCGCCGGTAATGCGCCATCGCCAGGGGCATGAGCCATGTGCCGCCCCGATAGAACCAGCGGGTCGGGAAGGGCCGGCGATCGAAGGCGGTCAACGCCTCAGGCGAGCCCAGTATGCCAAGCGCCGCCTTGTGGCCGAAATATGTTCCGGCCGGCAATCCGGCGAAGCAATAGCCCATGGCATAGCGGACGCCGTCCATGCTGCCGATGTGAGGATACTGGTCGAAGGTGGCGGCGCAGAAGCCGCTCCAGGCATGGCTGAGCTTCACGTCCGCCAGCTGAGGCAGGATGCGGGTGAGCCGCCGATGCAAGCGCCGGGCCATGGTCCGCAGGTCGTCGCTCGCCATGCCGGTGAGGCCGCCGAACAGCAGGCGCCTGCCGTCATGGGATCGGCGCAGGAAATCGATATCGTTGTGCCAGTCATGCACCGTGCGCCAGTTGGGGAGGATTCTGTCGGCCATGCCCGGCGGCAGCACCTCGGTCGCGATCATGAACCCGCGGAAGGGAAGCACGCGCCGGCTCAGCGCCGAGGTGGCGCGCCCGGTGTAGCCGTTGGTCGCCACGAGCACGTCGCGGGCGCGGATTGGTCCGCGCCCGGTGGCGACAGTAAAGCCGGTCCCATCGCGCTCGATGCCCAGCACCTCGGTCCGGTCGCGGATTTCGGCCCCGGCGCTGCGCGCGCGGTCCGCCAGTCCCTGGTGGTAAAGCCCGGGATGAAGGCTGGCGAGTTCGGGGATCACGGCGCCGCCATAATAGATGCCGGATTCGAGCTCGCGGCCGAGCTCGGCCGCCGGCAGCATCTCGTAGGGTTCGCCCAGATGCTTCTGCTTCGCCGCCAGCAGGCTTTCGATCTGCCCGTAGTGTCGGGGCCTGTTGGCGACGATCAGCCGGCCGCAGCGCCGGAATCCGCAATCGATCTTCTCCGTCTCGATCAGACGCAGCACATGGTCGAAGGCAGCCTGCAGCTCGCGGTAGACCGCGATGGCATGATCGAGCCCGCCGGTCTCGGCGAGCTTGGTGAAGCTGTGTTTGAAGGTGCGGCCGACATAGCCGGCGTTGCGCGAGCTGGCCCCGAACCCCAAGGCCTCCCGTTCGAGCACGACGACATTCCGCCCCGCCCGCGCCAGGGTGAGGGCGGCCGAGAGCCCGGTGTAGCCGGAGCCGACGATGGCTGCGTCGACTTGGGCAGGCAAAGGCTTCTCTTCCGGCACCGGCCGCGGTGCCGCGTCCCACCAGAAGGGCGCGGTCTTGAATCCGGCGGCAAAGATGTCGGCTCCGGCGTCGCTCATGCGCCTCACCCGCCCATGGACATGCCGCCGTTCACCCGCAGCACCTGGCCGGTGATGTAGGCGGCGTCGTCGGAGGCGAGGAAAGCCATGGCCGCGGCGATCTCGGAAGGCTTGCCATAGCGCCGCATGGGCACCAGCCTGAGGGCCGCCTCCAGGCCGGCCGGGTCGACCTCTGCCAGCATGTTGGTCGCGATGTAGCCGGGCGAGACGGCATTGACCGTCACGCCCTCACGAGCGACCTCGGCCGCGATCGGCCGCAGCATGGCGGTGATGCCGCCCTTGGACGCGGTGCAGACGGAATACCTGTTACCGCCGAAATCGGCGATCTCGGTGATGCAGGAGCCGGTGGCAATGATGCGGCCCCATTTCTGCTTCAGCATCGGGGGCAGGGCGGCGCGGCAGACGTTGAAGAAGCCGTGCAGGTTGGTCTCGATCGAGGTGATCCAGTCCTTGTCGGTGCTGTCGACGAACGGCCGGTCGATGACGATGCCGGCATTGCTCACCAGGATGTCGAGCCGGCCGAAGGCCTTGATCGCGGCTTTGATCAGGCGCTCGGCGTCGGCCTTCTTTCCGACATCGGCCTTTATGGCGACCGCTTCGCCCTTGGCAGCGCGAATTCCCGCCACCACCTCATCGGCGGCCTTGCGGTTGCGGACATAGTTGACCACCACCTTGGCCCCGTCCCGGGCGAAGCGCTCGGCGACCGCCCTGCCGATGCCGCGCGAACTGCCGGTGACGACAGCAACCTTGCCTTTGAGCTGCATGGTCCGATTCTCCCCCGATCTTGTCGGTCTTGCTCCGGCACAGGCTAGGGAATCGGCCACTGAGGCGCAACTGGGGCCGGGCCGGCGCCCGTGCCCCCTAAAGACACTAACCCCCGCGGGCGTGCTTGATCGCGGCGGTCAGTTCGTCGGCGGTCGCCACGCCGTCGAGCAGCTTGTCGCCGATGACGAAGGCGGGCGTGCCTTGGATGTCGAGCTTGTCGGCGAGGCTGTAGTTGCGTGCGATGGCGTCGGCGATCTCCGGCTTGGCCATATCCCGCTTCAGCTGCGCCACGTTCAAGCCGGTATCGGCGGCGGCGTTATAGATGTCGGCCTCCTCGAGGCTGCCCTTCAGGCTCATCAGGCGATCGTGGAAGGCGACGTACTTGTTCTGGTAGCGCGCCGCCAGCGCCGCCTTGGCGGCGACGACCGAGGTCGGGCTCAGGATCGGAAACTCCTTGTAGACCAGGCGCACCTTGCCGTCCTCGGCCAAGGCCTTGGCCAGATCCGGCGCCATCGCCTTGCAGTAGGGGCAGCGATAATCGAAGAACTCGACGATGGCCACATCGCCCGCGGGATTGCCGCCAACCGGGGTGGACGGATCGGCGAGCAGCTCGCTCTTGAGCGAGGCGATCGTCGCTTTCAGGGCGTCGGCCTTCGTTGCCTCCTGCTGGGCCTGATAGGCCTTGAGGGCATCGACGATCACTTCAGGATGCTGCTTCAAATAGTCGCGGACGACCTGCTGGATCTGATCGACCTCAGCGGGCGACGGATCCCCGGCATTGGCCGCAAGCGTTGTCAGGGCCAAAAAAATCGTCGGCAGCAGAGCCAGGAGCAGGGATGCACGCCTCATGGATCGGCTCCTGGGATCTATTGTTGCAGCGGTATGGCCGCGTCGTCCGACGACGCGCTGTCGGTTTTTGTCGTGGTCAGAATGTCCTGGGCTCGGAGCCACGCCGGCGTGCCGACCGGCAGGAGTCCGATTGCCTGGTTGGCCTGGTCGCGGGCGAGCTTCGGATGGTCGTTCGCCGCCGCGGCCTCGGCCAGCGACAAGGCTGCCATGCCCATCTGGCCATCCCGGCCGTAGGCCATGCCCAGCAGGCGCCAGGCGTCGCCGTTGTCCGGTTCCATTTGCAGGCACTGCTGCAGCTCGGCGATGGCGGGCTTGATCAGGCTCGGGTCGTTCTGCTCGATCTGCACCTCAGCCAGCTCCATGCTGAGCAGCGGCTCGTCGGGCGCCAGGTCCGTCGCCCTCTGGTAGTAGGCGAGGGCCTCGCCGCCGCGGCCGTTCTCGTACAGCATCTGGCCCTTGAGCTCCTGGAAGTAGGGGTCCTCCGGCTGTTCGGCGATCAGGCTGTCGATGAGGGGAATGGAGCGCTGGAGCAGCCCGATCCGGTAATAGGCGATCGACCGGGCATAGCGTCCATAGACGCTCTTGTCGCTTTCCGGGTAGCTCTGCAGCACCCGCGGCAACGGCCAAAGGAAGCCGATGAGCTTGGCCACCATGCGCTTGTGGCGGATCACCCAATCGGGGCGGTCGGGGATGTTGCTGTAGGGCGATTGATCGACGTGTTCCTGGACCGCCTCGATGCGCTCGGTCGTGAGCGGATGGTTGATGAGATAAGGGTTCGGCTGGCCGAACAGCACCTGCTGCTGCTGCTGGAGGATGCCGAAAAACTCCAGCAGCCCCCGGGCCGATTGATGGGTGCGGTCGAGGAACTTCAGCGCCGCCGCATCGGCCGAAGCCTCCATGGTCCTGGTGTAGCTGAGGATCGAGCGCTCCGCCATGTCCTGCCCGGCCATGATGCCGCCCGCTGCCGCGCCGGCGTTCTGGCTCGCCGCGGCGGCGATGCCGCCCAGCACCATGGCGAGGATCCCGGTGATGGTCGCGGCGTGCAGGCCCTCCTGGATGCGAGCGAGATGCCCGCCCGCGATATGGCCCGTCTCATGGGCAACGACGCCGATCAGCTGCAGCGGCCTTTGGGTTGCGATCAGGAGGCCGGTGTAGATGAACACGTTCATGCCGCCGGCCACGAAGGCGTTGATCTGGTCGGAATTCAGCAGATAGATATGCACCGCGGAAGCATCGAGGCCGGCAGCGGTGAAGATTGGCGTCGTGTAGTCGCGGATGGTAGTTTCGATCTCCGCGTCGCGGACGATCGTGGGAATCGAATTGGCCGCCTCGCTTGGCATCGTCAGCACGGGCGATGCTGCCAACGCCACGCCGGCCAAGAGGGAGATCAGTCGCTTGCGCATCTCGACCTATCGGGGATTCGGCGAAAGACCTATGTTTTTCTCCGGCGGGCCGCAACTGTTTCTTTTGGGCATTTGTTTGGCAGCGCTGGCCGCCTGCGGCGCTCTTGACGGCGGCAGCACGACCAATTCCGCAAGCGTAGCACCCACCGGCTTCGCCGGGGCCGCGGCCGCCGACGAACCCAAGGCCGCCGAGATCGCGCGCGACGTGCTGGCGAGCGGCGGCACCGCTGCCGATGCCGCGGTTGCCGGCTATTTCGCCATGGCCGTGACCTTGCCCTCGACAGCCGGCTTGGGCGGCGGGGGGACCTGCCTCATCAATGACAAGCCGGACAAGACCGTCGAGGCCATCTTGTTCCTTCCCCTCGCCGGGCCGGGCGGCCAGATCGGATTGCCCCTCAACGTCCGGGGAATGGCGCTGCTGCAGGCGCGCCACGGCACGGCCCACTGGTCTGCCCTGTTGGGTCCCGCTCAGCGTCTTGCCCAGCAAGGCATGCCCGTCAGCCGTGCGCTCGCCCGCGAACTCGCCACCGCGGGCACCAAGCTGAGCGCCGATCCCAATCTGGCACAAATCTTTCTCGGCGCCGACGGTCAGCCGTTGCATGAGGGAGACACTCTGACCCAGCCCGACCTGGCATCGTTGTTGAGTCAGATCCGCGCCAGCGGGCCCGGCAGTTTCTATGGCGGCGAGGCGGCCGCGCGTTTGCTGGATTCGGCTCAGACGGCGGGCCTGCCGCTCACCAGCGAGGACCTTCAGGCGTCGCTGCCTACGGTAGACCAGGCGGTGATCGTGGACCTCGGCGGCCCGAACCTCTATTTCACGCCGCCGCCGGCCTCGGGCGGGCTGGAGACGGCCGAAATTCTGGGCCTGCTTACGGAGACCCACAGCTGGGGCAACGCGGATGCCGGCGAGCGTCCGCATCTCTTCGCCGAGGCCTCCATGCGCGCTTTCGCCGATCGAAGCCACTGGCTGAAGCCGGACGGCAGCAGTGCCACGCCCCCCGATCAGATCCTGGACAGTTCGCACCTGTCCGATCTCATGGCGTCCTATGCCCCGGACAAGGCGACGCCGGCGGCGAGCTTGAATCCGCCGCCCATGCCCGCCCATGCGGAGAACCCCTGGGCCGCCAGCATCGTGACCGTCGACAAGGACGGCAATGCCGTCGCCTGCAACTTCACGCTGAACGATCTCTTCGGCAGCGGGCATATGCTGCCTGGAACCGGCGTGGTCCTGGCGGCGGCGCCGAACCAGACCGGCCAGGATCCCTATAATCTGGGCGCGATGATCTATACCAGCCGGGCGGGCGGCTCCTTCTTCTATGCGGCGGCGGCATCCGGCGGCGTCGCCGCGCCTACCGCGCTCGCCCAGGTCTTCCTCGCCGCCGCCAAGGACAAGCAACCGCTGGCGACCGCGATCGCCGCCCATCGGATCCATCACAACGGCTCGCCCGACGTCGTGTTCTATGAGCCGGGCACCGATCCGGCGCTGCTCCAGGACCTGACTCAGCACGGGCATCAGCTTCAGCAGGCCAGCATTCTCGGTCGCGTCCAGGCCGTCTGGTGCCCGAGATCATCCAGTAATCAGGATGCCGGCTGTCAGGCCGCCGCCGATCCCCGGGGCGACGGCGAAGCCCTGGTGCTTCAACCCGCCTCGCAATAGACCCATGGCGCTCAAGATAGCCAGGCGGTCCGCCATACCGCCGTTCATTGCCATGGAGGTTCTCGCCGCCGCGAACGCCAGGGAAGCGGCGGGCGCGCGCGTTCTGCATCTCGAAATCGGGCAGCCAGACAGCGCCGCGCCGGCGCCCGTGCTGGAAGCTGCCCAGCGGGCCCTGAAGAGCCACCGTCTCGGCTATACGGAGGCGCTTGGCATAACTCCTTTGCGCGAAGCGATCGCGGGCCATTACCGAAGCGCCTATGCCATCGCCGTCGATCCGGCACGGGTGGTGGTGACCACCGGCTCGTCGGGGGCCTTTCTGCTGGCTTTCCTCGCCGCCTTCGATCCGGGCGACCGGGTGGCGCTGGCAGCACCCGGCTATCCCGCCTATCGCAACATCCTGCTCGCCCTCGGGCTCGTGCCCGTGGACCTGCCATGCGGGACGGAGACCCGGTTCCAGCCCACGCCGGCGATGCTTGAGGCTGTCGATGGGCGCCTGGATGGCTTGATCGTCGCCAGCCCTTCCAATCCGGCCGGCAGCATGCTGTCTCCGGGCGATCTAGCCCTGCTGGCGGGCTACTGCGCCCGCCGGGGCATCCGCCTCGTATCTGACGAGATCTATCACGGCATCGTCTACGAAGGGGTGGCCGCCAGTGTCGCGGCGATGGGCGATGGCGCCATCGTGGTCAACAGCTTCTCCAAGTATTTTTCCATGACCGGCTGGCGGCTGGGCTGGATGATCCTGCCCCACGACCTCCTGCGTCCGGTGGAATGCCTGGCGCAGAATCTGTTCATTTCGCCGCCGACCCTGCCGCAGCTTGCCGCACTCGCGGTGTTCGATTGCAAGCCCGAGCTCGATGGCCATGTCCGCCGATACCGCCAGAACCGCGATTTGCTGCTGACGGAGCTGCCCAGGGCCGGGTTCACCCGCTTCGCGCCGCCCGACGGCGCGTTCTATCTCTACGCCGATGTCGGGCAGCTCACCAACGATAGCGAAGCCTTCTGCCGGCGCATGCTCGAGGAGACGGGCGTGGCGGCCACGCCCGGCCTCGACTTCGATGCCGGCAGGGGGCAGCGGTACGTCAGATTCTCCTTCGCCGGATCGAGCGAGGATATGGCCGAAGCAGCCCGCCGACTGAAAACCTGGCTCGCCTGACGCCTTCTCCGGTTCGGTCGCATTGTCTGCGTCGAACCGTTGCCCACTTCGATGGAGAATGCTTCAGCTCGGCAGCATCCGTTGCCACCAGCCGCGCTTGCGCTGGGCCGGCTCGACCGATTCCCGTTCGCCTTCGACAGCCACAGGCGCCGGCGCTTGTACGGGCTCCGGCTGATGCGCTGCAGGCTCCGGCCGCCTAACGGATTCTCCGGCCGGTGGTTCGATTTCCTTGGGCCGTGCCTCCGGGAGCCGGGCCTCCGGCGGCGGCTGAGGCGCTTCGATCGGCACAAAGTCGCTTTGCGGCGGGCTTGCGTCCGGTTCGCTGCCGACCTCCACTTCCGTTTCGCCGCTGGCAATGCCGCCGGGTTCAAAGCCCCGGTTGTCCTGCGGGCCCTGCTCGCCGCCGCGCCTGCGGCGCCGGCCGCCGCGCCGGCCTCGCCGCCGGCGCCGCCGCGTTGGATCGCCATCGACGGCGTTGCCCGGGCCTTCGCCTGCTGGCCTGCCGGCGCTGCTCTCGCTTGTCTCCGTCGCTTCCTCGGCACTGCCCTCGCGGACCTGGGCAGGGGCGGGCATCTCTTCGTCCGGCCGGTGCTGGCGCGGGGCTTCGCGCAGCATGTCGCCCGCCCGGCGATCCTCGCTGCCACGATGCTCATCGCCGCCGTGGCGCTCGCGCCCGCGACGGCGACGGCGCCGGCCGCGGCGGCGTTCGCCGCCGTTCTCGGGCCTTTCATTGCGCGGCTCCGGCGCGCGTTCCGCAGGCGTTGCTTCGACTGCTTCCGCCTCTTCTTCTTCCGCTTCGATTTCGGGCTCGGCTTCGACCTCGACCGCGGGCTGCGAGGGCTGAACAACCGGGGCCGGAGGGGCATCGCCCGGGGCCAGGGTCTTCATGCGCTCGATGCGGAACTCCGGCGGCACCAGGGCTTCGTCGGCCGAGACGTAGATTCGGAACCCTTGGCGCAGCTCGAGTTCGGCGAGCGACTGGCGCTTCTGGTTGAGGATGAAGAGGGCGACCGGCGGCGGCACGAAGACCGTCATCGCCGCGCTCTTCTGCTTGGCGCCTTCCTCCTCGATGGAGCGCAGCACATGCAGCGCTGTCGACTCGGTGGAACGAACCCGGCCGGTGCCGTGGCAATGGCGGCAGATCTCCGTGCTGGCTTCGACCAGGCTGGGCCGCAGCCTCTGGCGCGACATTTCCAAAAGGCCGAAGGGGCTGATGCGGCCGAGCTGAATTCGCGCCCGGTCGTGACGCAGGGCCTCCTTGAGCTTGCGTTCGACTTGCCCGTTGTGCCGGCTCTCGTCCATGTCGATGAAGTCGATGACGATGAGGCCGGCGAGATCGCGCAGGCGCAGCTGGCGGGCGATCTCTTCCGCCGCCTCCATATTGGTCTTGAGGGCCGTCTCCTCGATGTTGCGTTCGCGGGTGGCCCGGCCTGAGTTGACGTCGATGGCGACCAGCGCCTCGGTCTGGTTGATGACGATGTAGCCGCCCGACTTCAGCTGGACTGTCGGGTTGTGGATGGCGTCGAGCTGGCTTTCGATCTGATACCGGGTGAACAGCGGCATCGTCGGGTCCTTGTACTGCTGGACCCGCTTGGCATGGCTGGGCGTCAGCATGCGCATGAAGGACTTGGCCGCCTTATAGGCTTCGTCGCCCTCGACCTGGATGTCCTCGATGTCCCGGGTGTAGAGGTCGCGGATGGCCCGCTTGATCAGGTTGGCTTCCTCGTAGATCAGGGCCGGCGCGGTGGAGTGGAGCGTGAGTTCCCGGATTTCGTCCCACAGGCGCAGCAGGTATTCGAAGTCGCGCTTCACCTCGGGTTTGCTGCGATCGCTTCCGGCGGTGCGCACGATGACGGCCATCCCGGCCGGGAGCTCCAGATCCTCGATGATCGACTTCAGGCGCTTGCGGTCGCCGACATTGGTGATCTTGCGCGAGACGCCGCCGCCCCGGTCGGTGTTGGGCATCAGCACGCAATAGCGTCCGGCAAGCGACAGGTAGGTCGTCAGCGCCGCTCCCTTGTTGCCGCGCTCCTCCTTGGTCACCTGCACCAGCAGAATCTGCCGGCGCTTGATGACATCCTGGATCTTGTAGCGCCGGCTCAGCGTCCGCTGGCGGCGGGGGCTGGGCTCTTCGGCCTCGTCGCCGCCCACGGTCTCCAGCGCCTGGGGCACGGGCGGCGCCTGCTCGATGACCGCCCGATGTTCCGGCGCCTCATCGCCGGCGGCCGGCGCGAGCGTCGGCTCTTCCGGCGGCCCGCCCTCGGCCACGGGTTCCTCCGCGTCGGCAGGCTCCGCGCTCTCCGAAGGCGCCATTGCCACCGGCTCTTCCGCCGTCAGGCTGTCCGGCGAGTCCTCGGCAGGTCCGCCGTGCTGAACTTCCTCAGGCTCGAGAATGTCGCCGCGCAGGCTGAGATCGGGTTCCGCCGTCATCCGCAACGCAACCGCCTGGCCGCCGTCGTCAGCCAGCTTCTGAAGTTCGACCTCCTCCTCCTGCTCCTCTTGCGACGCAGACTCGGCCGCCGATTCGCCTCCCGGCAATCCATGCTCGGAGGACGGCTCTTCGGCCGCATCGGGCTGCGGCTCGGCATGCGGCTGCCGCTCGCGGTCGGACTCCGGCTCGCCATCCTGATCCTGCTCGCGCGCGAGCGCGGCCTGCTCGGCCAGCAGCGCTTCGCGGTCCTCGACCGGAATCCGGTAGTAGTCGGGATGAATTTCGCTGAAGGCGAGGAACCCGTGACGGTTCCCGCCGTATTCCACGAAAGCCGCCTGCAACGAGGGCTCGACCCTCGTTATCTTCGCCAGATAGATATTTCCCTTGAGCTGCTTTCTGCTGGCGACTTCGACGTCGAACTCTTCAAGCCGGCGTCCGTCCACCACCGACACACGGGTCTCTTCCGGGTGGGTGGCGTCGATCAACATACGCTTTGGCATCGATATATATCTCCGCGACGCGCCTGACGCGGGCCCGCGGAGCGGGCACCGGCGGCGCGACTGGGTTGGGGGTTGAACCGAATTTCGTCATGTCTACCCTGGTCGGGGCGGCGCCGGTCCGGCCGGCGCATCCGTATCGCCCCATGCCAAGAGCGCCGAGCCAAGAAGGCCGAGATTACGGCCGGCGCCGCTAGCTCGCGGGGGCGAGCCTGTTCTTCCGCGCGATGCCTTCCCGACTGGCTGCGATAGGTCCGGATGCTTGCCCGAGCCTGGCCAGCCTGGCTGGCACCGCTGAATCGCCTGGGCAAATCTCACTCGGCCAAGGGCCGAAAGCTTTTGCACCGCAGCGAGATGCGGATGGGTGAAACTTATACCGCGCCGGCGCCGGTTCACAACATGGAAATCCACCCGGCGGAACCCGTTATCGATTCGCTGATGGATTCCAATGACTTTCACGATATTTTTTGGTAAACAGGGTAAAAGCGGACTGCAAGATGCTAGGAATCCGTCGTTGCCTGCCACTGGTTCTGATCGCTCTGCTGCTCGATTCGGCGGCCTGGGGCAAGGCGGCTATTCTTCAGATCCGCCTGGGAGTTCACCCGAATTCGACCCGCGTGGTGCTCGAACTCTCTGAGGCCGTGGCCTATCGGGTAGGGCTGCTTGCAGCACCGCCGCGCATCTCCATCGAGTTGCCGGCCACGGCGGAAACCCTTGGTGCGCTGCCTGCCGGACGGGGGTTGGCCCTTCGCCTGGTCGGGCAACAGGAAGGCGCGGGGCTGACCCGAATCGAGGTTCTGTTGGCCAAGCCGGCAGTGCTCTCGACGGTCAGCCTCATCGCCGGTACGCAAGGTGAACAGAGCCGGCGGCTGGTAGTCGACTTCAAGGCCGCTTCGAGCCGGGAATTCGCCACCGCCCTGGCGACCTCGCCGCAGCAATCGGACCAGCCCCTTGCCGCGGCTTCGACAGCCGATCCGAATGCGCCGCCTACCCTTGCGCTCGCGTCCCCGCCGGCGGCGGCGGTTACGCCCGCCGCACCCCTCAGCCCGGAGCTCCCGACCGTCGCGCAAGACCAGATACCGCTGCTGAGGCCCGAGGCTTCGGCGCCTGGCGCCGCTTCGCCCGCGGCTGAGTCGCCTGCGAACGCCCTGCCGGTGACCTTGGTATCGCTGCCGGCGGGCGGTGCCGTGACGGGAGCGAACGCTGCAGCGGGCACGGAGCCGGGGGACATGACCTATGCCATGGCCATCTGGCCCCCGTCGGTGCCGATCCTCAGGCCGGACAGCCAGGCGCTGCCGCTGGTCTACATCGACCCCGGCCATGGCGGAGCCGATCCGGGCACCATCGGGCCCGACGGCGTCTATGAAAAGACCATCACCCTCGAGGTCGCCCAGGAGCTCCAGCGCCAGCTCATCGCCAGCGGCCGCTATCGCGCCAAGTTGACGCGCTATGGGGATCAATATGTGCCGCTCAGGCCCCGCTTCGAAATGGCGCGGGACGATCACGCAGATTTGTTCATCTCGCTGCATGTGAACTCGGCCCTGTTCGGCAACCCCCGGGGCCTGTCGGTCTATACCCTCTCGGAGACCGGGTCGGATTCCGAGGCCGACGCGCTCGCCGCCAAGGAAAACAAGGCCGATCTCATTTCCGGCGTCGACCTGACGAACCAGACCAAGGCCGTGACCTCGATCCTGATCGACCTCGCCCAGCGGGAGAGCAAGAACCTCTCGGCCCGGTTCGCCGAGCTCCTGCTCCACGATCTGGGCCAGGTCAACCCGCTCCTGATCAATTCCCATCGGTTTGCCGGCTTCGCCGTGCTCAAGGCGCCCGATATCGCCTCGGTCCTGATCGAGCTCGGCTACATCAGCAACGCCGGGGACGAGGCGCTGTTGCTTTCGGAGGCGCATCGCGCCAAGCTCGCCGCAGCCATGCTGCGCGCGATCGACGACTACTTCACGACCGTCGCCAGCAGATCCTGAAAATTCGACCGCGCTGGAAAGCGCAAACGGGCTGGACGATGGGCTTCTTCCGTTTTCTCGGGTACCTCTTTGCCCTGGGCTTCCTGCTTCTCTTGGGAGGCGGGGTGGTGGGGTATTTCGTCATCCAGCGCTACAGCCAGGATCTGCCGGACTATAGCCAGCTCGCCAACTACAACCCGCCGGTCGTCACCCGGGTGCTGGCCGGCGACGGACGGCTGATGGCCGAATACGCGCTCGAGAAGCGGATCTTCGTGCCGGTCACCGCCATCCCCAAGCGGTTGATCAATGCCTTCCTCGCCGCGGAGGACAAGAATTTCTACAGCCATCCCGGAATTGACATCACCGGCATCGCGCAGGCGACGCTGAACGACATCATCCATATCGGCAGCGACCGGCGGCCGATCGGCGCGTCCACGATCACCCAGCAGGTGGCGAAGAACTTCCTGCTGGGCAACGAGGTCTCGTTCCGCCGCAAGATCCGAGAAATCATCCTGGCCCTCAGGATCGAAAAGGCCTTCACCAAGGATCGCATCCTCGAGCTCTACCTCAATCAGATTTATCTGGGCGCCGGCAACTACGGCGTCACCGCCGCGGCGCTGAATTATTTCGACAAGTCCCTCGACGACCTGACCATCGGGGAATGCGCCTATCTGGGCTCGCTGCCCAAGGCGCCCAACAATTACGACCTGGCCAAGCACGCCGACGCCGCGCTCGCCCGGCGCAATTGGGTCATCGGGCGGATGCTGGACGACGGATTCATTTCGGCCGACGACGCGCGCGCGGCGCTGGCCGAGCCGCTGGTCATGCATCCGCGCTCCGCGACTGAGACCGTCAGTGCCGACTACTTCACCGAGGAGGTGCGCCGCGAGCTGGTCGCCCGCTTCGGCGAGGACGCCCTCTACAAGGGTGGGCTGACGGTGCGCACGTCCCTCGATCCCCATCTGCAGGCGATCGCCGATAGCGTGCTGCACAAAGGGCTGGAGAACTACGACCGCCAGCATGGCTTTCGCGGCCCCGTCGCCCATGTCGATGCCTCGGGCAACTGGCCGGAGGCGCTAGCGAGCGTCAACGACCCGCCGGGGCTCTACGATTGGCAGCTCGCCCTGGTGCTGTCGACCGATGCCAAGGTCGCCAAGATCGGGCTTCGCGACGGCTCCAGCGGCGAGATTCCTCTCGCCGAGCTCACCTGGGCCCGGCATGTGGACGACAAGCACAATCTGGGAGCCGCCATCCGCAAGCCTTCGGATGCCATTGCCGTTGGCGACGTCGTGATGGTCGAGAAGATGGCCAAGGATTCCCAAGGCCACGACTATCCCGAGGATACCTACGGATTGCGCCAAATCCCCGAAATCAGCGGCGCCATGCTGGCCATGGATCCCCACACCGGGCGCATCCTGGCGGTCACCGGGGGCTGGAGCTTCCAGATCAGCGAGTTCGACCGCGCCCTTCAGGCCATGCGCCAGCCGGGCTCCGCGTTCAAGCCGGTGGTTTATCTGACGGCGCTGGAAAACGGCATGACGCCTTCCACCGTAGTCATGGACGCGCCCATCGTCATCGATCAGGGCAAGGGCCTGCCCCTCTGGCGGCCGGAGAATTTCGAGAAGAGTTTCCTCGGCCCGGCCACGCTGCGCGTCGGCCTGGAGAAGTCGCGCAACCTGATGACGATCCGCGTCGCCCAGGCCATCGGCATGAACAAGATCGCCGATATGGCCAAGCGCCTGGGCGTGGTCGACCAACTGGAACCGGTGCTCGCCATGGCGCTGGGCGCGGCAGAGACCACGGTGCTTCGCCTCACCAACGCCTATGCCCAGATCGACAACGGCGGCAAGCAGCTGACCCCGACCCTGATCGATCGGGTTCAGGACAAGCTGGGCCACACCATCTTCCGTCACGATGAACGGCCCTGCGATGGCTGTTCGGGGGTGACCTGGAACAATCAACCGCCGCCCACCATCCCCGACACCCGCGAGCAGCTGGTGGATCCGCTTTCCGACTATCAGATCTTGCACATGATGGAGGGCGTGGTGCAGCGCGGCACCGGCGCCATCGTCGGCACGCTGGGCCGGCCGCTCGCCGGCAAGACCGGCACGACCAACAATTCCAACGACGTCTGGTTCGTCGGCTTCTCCCCCGATCTCGCGCTCGGCTGCTATATGGGCTACGACCAGCCCCGTTCGCTCGGGACCCTGGCGACCGGCGGCGATATCATCGCCCCGCTCTTCCGCGATTTCATGGCGGTGGCGCTCAAGGACCAGCCCAGCGTCCCCTTCCGGGTACCGCCCGGCATCCGGCTGGTGCGGGTCAATCTCGATACCGGCCAGCGTGCCCAGCCGGGCGACCAGAAGGTGATCCTGGAAGCCTTCAAGCCGGGAACGGAACCCAATGGCGAGACCCAGGTCATCATGGGCGTCGGCGTGGGCATGAACACCGGGGTCGGCACCGGCTCCGTCACGACCCAGGTGCCGGCGGCCCAAGGCGGGAGCAGCAGCGGCGGGCTCTATTGACCCGGAACCGGGCGCTTCTCTATAACGCGCCCCCACGTTCCTTGTGAGATGGGCCTTGTGAGGCGGGAGTCGACGGATGCGGGCGGAAGCTGAGGCGATGGTGGCGCAGGTCAATTCTGCGCTGGCCTTGCTGAGGAGGCATCTTTGACTGGGACAGCGCGCTGAAGCGCCTGGCCGAGTTCGATTCCCGCGCCGAAAACCCCAGCTTGTGGAACGATTCGGCCGGCGCCCAGAAGATCATGCGCGAGCGCCGGCGCCTCGCCGGCCAGATCGACGCCGTCAAGCTGATCCAGCGCGAGCTGGAGGATGCCCAGACCCTGATCGAACTCGGCGAGGCCGAGGGGGACAGCGCCACGGTCGGCGAAGGCGAGGCGGCCCTTGCCCGGCTTGCCGAGCGGGCCGGGAAACGCCAGCTCGAGATGCTGCTCTCCGGCGAGGCCGACGCCAACGATAGCTATGTCGAGGTCCACGCTGGGGCCGGGGGTACCGAGGCGCAAGACTGGGCCGAGATACTGCTGCGCATGTATGTGCGCTGGGCGGAGCAGCATGGCTACAAGGTAGAGTGGCTGGAGGAAAGCGCGGGCGAGGAGGCCGGCCTCAAGTCCGCGACCGTCAAGGTCATGGGTGAGAACGCCTATGGCTGGCTGAAGACCGAGAGCGGCGTCCACCGGCTGGTGCGGATCTCGCCCTTCGACAGCCAAGCCCGGCGCCACACCTCCTTCGCCTCCGTCTGGGTC
>DATNJA010000226.1:0-2453 GCA_035604155.1 Candidatus Udaeobacter sp.
CCTACACGCTTGGACTCCTGCGCTGCGTGCCCCGGGCGGGCATGCGAAAGGACATCCATCGGCTGGATCCCATCGCGGGCTCGCTGCCCCCGCTCGGTCTCGAGATCACGGGCTGCGTCTATGCCGCGCGCTGCCAGATCGCCCGGCCCCGCTGCGCTGAGGAGGCCCCACCCAGCCTTAAGGCCGGAGAACGCAGAACCAGCCGCTGCTTCTATCATGACGAGGTGCCGGACATTCCGGCTGGCGCGGAAGCTGCTGCAACATTGTCACGCCGGGGCAGTGATGACGCCCTGCTTGAGATCGACCACCTGCGGAAGGCTTATGGCGCGAGGGGCTACCAGGTGACGGCCGTCGCCGATGTGTCCATCGAGCTCAAAGCCGGCGAGGTGTTGGGCCTGGTCGGCGAATCCGGCAGCGGCAAATCCACCCTGGCCAAATGCATTGTCGGCCTGGTGGAGGTGACCGAAGGGACCATCCGGTTCGACGGCGACAGGCTTGCCAGGGCTGCCGACTGGCGGAACACGGCGCTTCGCCGCAAGCTGCAGATGGTGTTTCAGAACCCCGATACGGCGCTCAATCCCAGCCATTCCGTCAGGCGAATACTGCGCCGGGCCGCCAAGCTGCTCGCGCGCGATGGCTCCTCCGGTGAGATCGAGCGTCGCGTCGCTTCCCTCGCCGCCTCGGTCCGTCTGCGGCCGCAGCATTTGGACCTAAAGCCGTCGGCGCTTTCCGGCGGCCTGAAGCAACGCGTCGCTATTGCCCGCGCCTTCGCGGGCGCCCCGGCGCTGGTGCTCTGCGACGAGCCGACGTCCGCTCTCGACGTCTCCGTGCAGGCGGCCATCCTCAATCTGCTGGCCGATCTCCAGGCAAAGGAGCGCGTCGCCTACCTGTTCATCTCCCACGATCTGGGCGTGGTGCGCTATCTCTCCGACCGAATCGCGGTCATGTATCTGGGACAGGTGGTCGATATCGGCGACGCCGAAGCCGTCTTCAATCCGCCGCATCACCCGTATACGGAAGCGCTGCTCTCGGCCATGCCCAGCATCGACGCTGTCCAGCGCCCGGCGCGCATCCGCCTGACAGGCAGCATCCCCAACCCGGCCAACCCGCCCATCGGATGCCGGTTTCATACCCGTTGCCCGCGGCTGCTGGGAGAAATCTGCCGCACCAAGGAGCCGCCCTGGCAGCAGGATGGGAGTGGGCATCTCTATCGCTGCCATATTCCGCCTCGGGACCTGCGTCCCATTCAAGCCGGGACAAGGACGGGTGGGGACGACGGCAGCCCAGCCGCCGTTTCGCCCCAGGCGCAGTAAGAAAAGCAACACTCGATTGGAACAGCAGTCATGAAAACGCAAGCGCGGGTCGTTGTCGTCGGCGGCGGCGTCGTAGGAATCAATATTCTCTATGGCCTCGCCAAATGCGGCTGGACGGACGCGGTGTTGTTGGAGCGCCGCGAACTCACCTCCGGCTCGACTTGGCATGCCGCCGGCTTGATGTCGATCTACGCCACCAGTTACGCCTTCAGCCGGCTCTACCAGCTGACCCATCGGGTCTATGCCGGCGTCGAGGCCGAGACGGGCCAGGCCGTCGGCTTTCACCGGTCCGGCACGCTGCGGCTCGCCAGCACCCGCGACCGGCTCGACGAATACCTGCACTATAAGGACATTGCCGACACCTTCGGCGCACGGGTGGAGATCGTTGGCCCGGACGAGGTGCGCCGGCTTTGGCCGTTGATAGAGAAGACGGACGATCTGGTTGGGGCGCTCTATCATCCCGAAGACGGCCACGCTGCCCCTGCCGACGTGACCCAGGCACTGGCCAAGGGTGCGCGCCAACTGGGCGCGGAGATCCGGCGCCAGACCGAGGTGACGGGGATCGAGCGGACCCGCACGGGCGAGTGGAAAGTCCGGACCGCGGCCGGCGACATCCTCTGCGAGCATGTGGTGAGCGCAACTGGCAGTTTCGCCCGCCAGACCGGGGCCATGGTCGGGCTCGACATCCCGGTAGTCCCCATCGTGCATCAGTATCTGGTGACCGAAGAGCTGCCGGAGATCGCCGAGCGATATCGCCAGGGCCTGCCGGAAATGCCGATCCTTCGCGACGACACGGTGCAGGGCTACATCCGCGAAGAGCGCCGCGGCCTGATGTTCGGGCCCTATGACGAGGATCCGCCGACCTTCGCCGTGGACGGCATGCGGGCCGACTATGCCGGGGAGCTGTTGCCACCGGACATCGACGCGACCCTGCCCTATTTCCAGCGTGCGCTCGCCCGGGTGCCAAAGCTGGGCGCCGTCGGCATCCGAAGCTGTGTCACCGGCCCCATCGCGGTGTCGCCCGACAATCGTCCGTTGGTGGGGCCGGCCTGGGGCCTCGAGAATTTCTGGCTCGCCGAAGGCTTTACCGGCGGCATTGCCATGGGCGGCGGGATCGGCCGATGCCTCGCCCAATGGATC
>DATNJA010000227.1:0-3152 GCA_035604155.1 Candidatus Udaeobacter sp.
ACTATTCGCTCATCCATCTGCTCCGGACGCATAGCGGCGGCCAGCCGTTTCAAGACGTTCTGGTGATCGGCGCCGGTTCGGGCAACGACATCGATCACGCACTTCGCTTCGATGTAGGCCGGATCGACGCGGTGGAGATCGATCCGGTGATCCAGGGCATCGGAATTCACGACAACCGGGACCGCCCCTACCAGGATCCGCGCGTGGTCCCGCATCTCGACGACGGCCGGCATTTTCTGCGCACCACCGACCGGAAATATGACCTTGTCGTCTATGCCCTGGTCGATTCGCTGATCCTGCACAGCAGCTATGCCAACATCCGGCTGGAAAGTTATCTCTTCACCAAAGAGGCCTTTGCGGACATCAAGCGGGTGCTGAAGCCCGGGGGCTTGTTCGTGACTTACAATTACTTCCGCCAGGGCTGGATCGTCGAGCGTGTGGCCGCCATGGCCGAGAAAGTCTTCGGCTGCGCGCCCATCGTGCTCAGCCTGCCTTACCAACCGATTCTACGGTCGTCCTCGCCGTCCGGGTTCGAGATGATCATCAGCGGATGCAACCAGCAGATCGCGGAGGCTTTCGCCGCGCACGGCTCCTTCTGGTTGAGCAATATTCCGCCGCGAAATCTGAGGGTAGACGGCTTTGCCATCGATCCCGCACGCCTGCCGGCCGCAGAGCGTCCGGATTGGCAGCGGATCGCGCCGACGGTTCTCGTGCATGACGAGGGTCCGCCTGCCTTTGCCAGCGACGATTGGCCGTTTCTCTATCTCCATGGCCGGCTGATTCCCGACCTCAATCTGCGTTCAACCCTGTTGCTGGGCGTGCTGGGCTTGGGGATGGTTTATGTCTTCCGGCCCAGGCGACGCGGCGTTCCGCAGGGCGGCCCAGCCGTCGGTGGGCGGATGTTCTTTCTGGGCGCCGCATTCATGCTCCTGGAGACCAGGGCCGTGGTCCAGCTGGCGCTTCTGTTCGGCAGTACCTGGCTGGTGAACTCTCTGGTCTTCGCCGCCGCGCTGATCCTGATTCTGCTGGCCAACCTATACGTGCTCAAGGTGCCGGGATTGAAGCTCGTCTGGCATTACGCAGGTCTGCTGGCGATCCTGGCGGCGGCGATCCTGACGCCCGTGGACGTCTTCCTCGAGGGCGGTCTTCTCTGGCACTATGCGGCACCCTGTTTCCTGGCGCTCGGGCCCATGTTCTTCGCCGGGATCGTCTTTGCCCGAACCTTCCGTGACGCCGGGGACCCGGATCGGGCCTTCGGATTCAACATTGCAGGCGCGGTGGTTGGCGGCTATTCAGAGTCCCTCTCGATGCTCCTGGGATTTCGCTACCTGCTCCTGATTGCGGTTCTATTCTATCTTCTGTCGGCCCTGGCGCCACGATTCCGATTGGCCCGGGCAATGCGACTTCCGACCGCTCCGCAGACATGAGACTGGAGCTTATGATGGAGCGCTGTCCTGCCCAGTGAGAAGCAGGGCCTGGCGCCCGCCATATCCGCGCGTGACTTCTGGAAGGCGGCGCTGCCGGCGATCGCGGCGGCTATGGCCGTCACCACGCTGTTTGCCGGCTCCATACCCGGGCTCCACGGCGACGAGGCATGGGTCCTGCGGCAAGTCGCCGAAATCTCGAAGGGCGCGCGCCCACTCTCGGGCATGACCTCCTACAGCGGGGCGCTCAACCAGTACCTGCTGTGGCCGTTCCTCGCCGCCGGCGGCTATGGGGTCTGGACCTTGCGCGCGGTCTGCGGCGCGGCAAACGCCGTCGCGGCACTCCTCGCGCTCGCCATCGTGAGGGTGCTGCATCCCGGCGATCGCGCGATCCTGCGCTGGACCGGCGCCCTCTGGGTCACCTCGGTGCCGTTCGTTCTGTTCTCGCGCTTCGCCATCGAACTGACCATGCTCACCCCGTTACTGGTGCTTGGCGCGGTCTGGCTGGCAAGCGTCGCGATCCGGGCGAAATCGGCGGCGCGATTCGCTCTCGCCGGACTCGGAAGCGGATTGACCCTGGGCCTTGCCGTCTACAACCACGTCATCGCCATCGCCATCGTCGCGGCCCTGCTGTTCGGCGCCTTTGCCGGCTTCGACCGGCCATTGTTCCGCAAGCGGATCTTCTGGCTGGTCGCGGCCGGCCTCGCCATCGGCTCGGTCCCGGCGTTGGCCAACCTCGCGCGGGCCCTTCCCGGCCCTTCACCGGCGGCGGAAGTCCATGAACTGCCTTCGCCCCAATCCCTGGCGGACGCCAGGGAAGAAGCTGCCCCACCCCGCAGCCTGCAAAGGCTGATGAAGTCCGCCGGGGATCTGATTCGCGATCTCGCCTATTTGCCCACGGCGCTCGCCGGCATGCTCGACGGCGACCTGATGTTCCGGCAATTCACGGGCGAGACGCTGCTTCCGGTCGTTCCGTACTTTTCGCTGGCGCTGTTGGGGTTCGGCTGTGCCGGCTGGTGGCGTGGGCGCAAGGGGACCTTGACCCCCATCGATCGGTCGCTGCTTGCCGCCTGGCTGGCGATGCCCATCGCCATCCGCGTGGTCGCGCCCTACATGCCGTTGCGCCTGTTCGAGCTGCCCGCCCTGGTCGCCCCCTACGCCCTGGTTCGCTTCGCCCTGCCTGCCGCCGGCCGTGCCGGGACCGGGCGCGCCTGGATCGGCCATGCGGCTCTCGGCGCGGTGCTTGCCCTCCAGGTCGGCTACGTGGCGACGGACTACTTCTGGGCCTTCGCCAGATCGGGGGGCCGGTTGAGCTATTTTCAGCTCGGCACGAATCTGGCTGAGACGAGCAACGATTTTGTTCGCACCGACGCGCTCTATCGCCAGCTGGTCGACGCCGGCGTCGGCGAGGTCATCGGGCCGTGGCTGCTCGTCTCGTCGCTGTCCGGCGACGATCTCCCCTACCATCGTCTAGTGGTTGTGCCTCTCGATCTCGCCACGCTTGGGACCGAGGCGGCGGCCCCGCGCGCCTCCAACGGGCGCATCGCCATCGTCATTTACAACATCACCGCACCTCCGGGCGGGGAGAGGCTGAACGAGCTGCTTGCCGCGCCGGAATTCGACGCCGGCGCGCTCAAGTATCTGCGCGCGCCGGGATTCGACGACAAGTTTGCGGTGCTTGTCGGCGATCCGGCCGTCGAGACCGGAGACACAGCGAAGAAACCTTGA
>DATNJA010000228.1:0-4218 GCA_035604155.1 Candidatus Udaeobacter sp.
CGACGCGCTCGACGACGCCACCCGAGCCCGCCTCGACATACTGGACCTTGATTCCAGTCGCCTTGGTGAAGGCGTCGAACTCGGTCTGGTACCAGTTCGGCGTCCCGTCATGCAGGCCGTCGGCGCTGTAGATTGTCACCACGTCGTCGGCGAGAGCGGGGCCGGCTGCGATTACGGCGGCAAAGCCAGCCGCGAGCAGCAGGGATTTCGAAATTGTCATGGATTTTCCCCTGTATGAAGTCCGATTGGACGGCGGGCGAAATCTAGGCAAGCTCTGTGACGAAGCGATGACAGTTCGGCTATATGCCGGCCATGATCGGTGAAATTTTGAAGCGGCCGGCACGGATCAAAATGAGCGCCGGCAAACCGGCTACGCCAAGCCGCCGCGATTTCCCATATGCGACTGACTTGCAATCGCGCCCATGGCATGACGTGGCATAGGCTGAGCGCGGTCGATGCTGGGTTCAGGAGCGGGAAAATCGCGTTCGAAGATTGGCAAATCGACTGCGCAGAGGTCCCGACCTGGCAGGCGATCTTGCCGCCCTCTCAGCGCCATCCTGAAGCATCCGGCCCGGCGGGCGCAGGATTTGCCCCTTCGAGGAGTGCAAAAATGTGGAATACTAGGACGTCGATACACGCACGCAAGGAATCCATGTTGCGGCGGCCTGTAATCTTGTCTTGCCTGGGAACCGGTGTTCTCGATCATTCGTCGGGCATGTCTTAGCCTCTAGGGCCAGGCAGGGCGCCGGCAACCCATGGACAATCCCGATCCGCGAAGGAATGCGCCGGGCTCGCCTGCCGGCCGGCTCGAGCCGGTTCGCCGGCCGCCGTCGCGATTGCGGCGCATCCTGTGGATCGCGGTGGTGGTCCTGGCTCTGGCAGAGGCCTTTGTCTGGTACCAGGGCCGGCAGTCGAGCCAGACTGCGGCTACCGCCCGATCGGCGGCGACACCGCCTTCGCCTGTAGTTGCCGCCGCCGCGGCCAAAGGCGACGTGGATATCGCGGTCAACGGGCTGGGCACCGTGACGCCCTTGGCGACGGTCACGGTCAGGACCCAGATCGCCGGCCAGCTGCAGCAGATCGCCTTCACCGAGGGGCAGGATGTCGAGAAGGGCGATTTCCTGGCGCTCGTCGATCCCAGGCCCTACCAGGCGGCTCTCGACCAGCTCCAGGGCCAGCTGCTGAAGGACCAGGCGCTGCTTCAGGGGGCGGAGGTCGATCTCGCGCGCTTCGAGAAGCTTTCCGCCCAGAACTCCATCGCTCGCCAGCAGGTAGACGACCAGCACTATCTCGTTCTGCAGTACGAGGGCACGGTCAAATCCGACCAGGCGCAAGTGGCGAACGCCCAGCTGAACCTGACCTATTGCCACATCGTGGCGCCGGTCGCGGGCCGGGTCGGATTGCGCCAGGTGGATCAGGGAAACTATGTCCAGACCAGCGACACCAACGGCATCGTCGTCATCACCGAATTGCATCCCATCTCGGTCATCTTCACCCTGCCCGAGGATGATCTGCCCCCGATCCTGAAGCGCCTCGGCGCAGGCGCCACGCTGCCGGTCACTGCTTATGACCGCAGCCAGTCGGAGAAGCTGGCCGACGGCGTGCTGAACACGCTGGACAACCAGATCGATACGACGACGGGTACGGTGAAGCTCCGAGCCCAATTCGACAACAAGGACGAGAGCCTGTTTCCCAATCAGTTCGTGAACGTCCGGCTGCTGGTGGACGTGCTGAAGGGCGCCGTCGTCATCCCGACGGCAGCGATCCAGCGCGGAGCGCCCGGCACCTTCGTCTATCTGATCGGGGCCGACAACAAGGTCTCCGTGCGCAAGATCATCCTTGGACCGATCGACGGCGAGCGCGCAGCCGTTCAATCGGGGCTTGGTATCGGCGACCGGGTTGTGATCGACGGCGCCGACAAGCTGCGGGAGGGTGCTGCGGTCGTCCTTCGGTCCGAGAATGGCAGCACGGCTCCCGGCCTGGCCCCGGCCGGCCAAGCGGGCAAGAAAACCAAGAAAAAGACGAGCAGCCAGTGACCGGCGGGCGCTGAAGGCCAGCACCCATGAGTCCCTCGCGCCCCTTCATCCTTCGCCCGGTCGCCACCACGCTTCTCATGGTCGCGGTCCTGCTGACGGGCCTGGTCGCCTACCAGTTCCTGCCGCTCTCGGCCTTGCCGGAGGTGGATTATCCCACCATCCAGGTCCAGACCTTCTATCCGGGTGCCAGCCCCGACGTGATGACCTCGTCCGTCACCGCGCCGCTGGAGGTGCAGTTCGGGCAGATGCCGAGCCTGGTGCAGATGTTCTCCCAGAGCTCGGCCGGCGCCTCGGTCATCACGCTCCAGTTCAGCCTGGATATCAGCCTCGACATCGCCGAGCAGGAGGTGCAGGCCTCGATCAACGCCGCCGGCAACCTGCTGCCGGCGGATCTGCCAGCGCCGCCCATCTATGCCAAGGTGAACCCGGCGGACGCACCGATCCTCACCCTCGCCCTGACTTCGAAAGTCTTGCCGCTGCCTCAGGTGGAGGACCTGGCGGATACGCGCCTCGCGCAAAAGATCTCCCAGCTCGCCGGCGTGGGCCTGGTCAGCATCAGCGGCGGCCAGCGCCCCGCCATGCGGGTCCAGGTCAACGTCCGGGCGCTCTCCGCCTACGGGCTCAACATCGACGATCTCAGGACGACGATCTCCAACGCCAACGTCAACACGCCGAAAGGCAATTTCGACGGGCCGTCGCGGGCCTATACGATCAATGCCAACGATCAGCTCCAGGACGCCGACGCCTATCGCAGCCTGGTCATCGCCTATCGCAACGGCGCACCGGTGCGGCTTTCCGACGTCGCTTCGGTGGTGGACGGGGCCGAGAACGACAAGCTTGCCGCCTGGATGAACGTGACGCCGGCGGTCATCCTCAACATCCAGCGCCAGCCGGGGGCCAACGTGATCGCGGTGGTGGACCGCATCAAGGCGCTGCTCCCGGCGCTTCAGGCTTCGCTGCCGGCGGCCATCGATGTGGCGGTCCTGACCGACCGGACGACCACGATCCGCGCCTCGGTCGCCGACGTGGAATTCGAGCTCAGCCTGGCGGTGGCCCTGGTGGTGCTGGTGATCTTCCTTTTCCTGCGCAATCTTCCGGCGACCGTGATCCCCAGCCTCTCGGTGCCGCTCTCGCTGGTCGGCACCCTGGGCGTCATGTATCTCGCGGGCTTCAGCATCAACAACCTTTCGCTCATGGCGCTGACCATCGCGTCGGGCTTCGTCGTCGACGACGCCATCGTCATGATCGAGAACATCTCCCGCTACCTGGAAGAGGGCGACAAGCCGCTCGAGGCCGCCCTCAAGGGCGCCGAGCAGGTCGGCTTCACCATCGTGTCGCTGACCATTTCCCTGATCGCGGTTCTGATCCCACTCTTGTTCATGGGCGATGTGGTCGGGCGCCTGTTTCGCGAGTTCGCCATCACGCTCTCCGTCACCATCATGATCTCGGCCATGGTCTCCCTTACCCTGGTGCCGATGATGTGCGCGCGGATGCTGCGGGGGCCCGGAGACAGGCGGGAATCAGGTTTTGCCCGGCGCAACCGCGAACTGTTCGACCGGCTGGTCCACGGCTACGACCGGGCGCTGGTCTGGGTCCTCGACCATCAGGGCCTGACGCTCACCGTCGCGGTGGCGACGCTGGCGCTCACGGCCTTCCTCTACGCGGCGGTTTCCAAGGGCTTCTTCCCGACCCAGGACACCGGCATCGTCCAGGGCATTTCCGAAGCCGCCCAGTCGACCTCCTACGCCGCCATGGCCGAGCGTCAGCAGGCGCTGGCGGCCGCCATCCTGAAGGATCCTGACGTCGTCAGCCTCAGCTCCTTCATCGGCGTCGACGGCACCAATGTGACGCTCAACAGCGGGCGGCTTCTGATCAACCTGAAGCCCCATGATCAGCGCGACAGCATTGCGAGCGTGATCCGCCGGCTCCAGTCCGAGGCCGCGGGCGTCGCCGGGGTCACGCTCTATCTCCAGCCGGTCCAGGATCTGACCATCGACACCCAAGTCAGCCGGACCCAATACCAGTTCGTGCTCGAGGACGCGAACCCGGACGAGCTTGCCACCGTGGCGCCGAAGCTCGTCCAGCAGATGAACCGGATGCCGCAGTTCGCCGACGTGGCCAGCGACATGCAGCAGAACGGGCTCACCGCCTATATCGACATCGACCGGGATTCGGCCGGCCG
>DATNJA010000229.1:0-14025 GCA_035604155.1 Candidatus Udaeobacter sp.
GGGAAAGCTGACCGACCAGGCCTCGGGCGCGGTGCACGACGTGCATACGCTTGCCACCCATTTCAGCACCGCATCCGACAATCTCAACAAAATGATCGATGACAATCGACAGCCGATCCGCGATTTCACCGGCACCGGCCTCTACGAGCTCACCCAGATGATCACGGAAGTCCGCATCTTGGCGCAAACCGTCAACCGGATTTCCATCGAGTTCGAGCGCGATCCCGCCCGGTTCTTCTTCGGTGACCGCCAGAAGGGATTCACGACCCAATGAGACGACGAGAGATTCTGCTGGGCGGGCTCGCCGTATTGGCGGGATGCAGCATCCTGCCCAAGGTGCAGGACCCGACGACCCTCTATACCCTGACGCCGAAAAACACGTTCCCGCCCGACCTGCCGAGCGTGAACTGGCAACTGGTGGTCGAGCTGCCGACGGCGGCGGCCGGGATCGACAGCTCCCGCATCGCCCTCAGCCACGACCCCTTCACCCTGGAGTACTACGCCAAGGCCGCCTGGACCGACAACGCGCCGGGCATGGTGCAGACCCTGCTGATCGAATCCTTCGAGCGCACGGGCAAGATCGTGGCCGTCGGGCCGGAGTCCGCCGGCCTCAGGCCCGACTACATCCTGAAAACCGACCTCAGGGAGTTCCAGGCCAACTATCGCAACGGCGATCCGCTGCCCACGGTGGTCGTGCGGGTCAGCGCCAAGCTCGTTGCCATGCCGCAGCGGCGCATCGTACGCGCGATCGATACCGACAAAAGCGTGAAAGCGACCGGCACCAAGTTCGAGGACGTCTTGACGGCCTTCGACGACGCGCTTGGCCATGTGCTGAAGGAGATCGTCGTCTATACGCTGACGACGCCTGCACCCGCGGCCCCGAGCGCAGGTTGAGTTGATTCCCCGCTTCCTCCTCGCCGGTGCGACGGCGGTCCGCGAGGCTCTCGCCCGAAAGCGCGAAGCGTTCTGATATCGCGCGCCATGCCGATATTCCGCAACTTGCTTCTGCCGGCTTTGCTGGTCGCCTCGGGCCTCGCCGCCGCGGCCGCGGCGCCGCGCACGCTCTACATGGCGACAGCGCCGGTGGTCGGCGTCTATTTCCCCGTCGGCGGCGCGATCTGCGCGGCGGTCAATCGCGAACGGGCTGAGAGCGGGCTGCGCTGCGAGGTCGAGAGCACCGAGGGTTCGCTGCAGAATCTGCAGGCGCTACGCAAGGGCGAGGATGATCTCGCCCTCGTCCAGTCCGACTGGCAGTACTACGCCGTCAAGGGTCTCGGCCCCTTCAAGCAGCAGGGCCCCTACACCATGCTGAGGGCCCTGTTCGTCGTCCATGGCGAGCCGGTCACCCTGGTGGTGCGCCGGAACGCCGGCATCGCCTCCCTTGCCGACCTCAAGGGCAAGCGGGTCAATGTCGGACCCAAGGGCACCGGTCAGCGCGTGCTGGCCGACGCCCTCATCCAGGCGCTCGGCTGGAAGGATCGGGACTTCGCCAGCCTCTCGGCCATCGACGCCAACCTGCAGACAAAAGCGCTGTGCGACGGGCAGATCGACGCCTTCCTGATGCCCATGTCCCATCCCAACGGCGCCGTCGAGGAAGCGGCCATGCGCTGCGGGGCGCAGCTTGTCTCGGTTGATGGAGCCGCAGTCGACCGGCTGCTCGCGGACAAACCCTATCTCGCCCGGGATACGATCCCGGCGGGGACATATCCGGGCAATCCCGCACCTGTCATGGGCTTCGGGCCGCGCGCGACGCTGCTCGCCAGCACGGCGATGCCCGACGACGTTGCCTATGACATCGTCAAGGCGGTGTTCGAGAGCTTCGATCAATTCAGGGCCATGTATCCCTCTCTGCGCACCCTGACGCCCATGGAAATGATCGGTCCCGGCAACACCGCACCGCTCCATGACGGCGCAAGGCGGTACTACCGGGAGCGCGGCTGGCTGAGGTCGTGAACCGGGCGCCAGCCGGCGCGGCGTTCCCAAGGCTGGAGGCGATGGCGCTTGCCGGTCATGAAGTCATCCGGGCCGAGCGCGCCCTGGCACGCCAGGGCTTCAACGTGGTCGCGCGCCTCCTGCGCGACGAGGGGACGTTCTACGAGTGGGACCATTATCCCGCCGGCGATCTCTGCGATCCGGCGAGCGGAGCCCAGTACTTCTATCATGCGCATGGCGCCGCCGAGCGCCCGGCCGGCGAGCACGGGCACTTCCACTGCTTCTTGCGCATGGCCGGGACCGGGCTGCTGCATCACCTGGTGGCCGTCGCCATGGACGATCGCGGCCGGCCCACCCGGCTGTTCACGGTCAATCGATGGGTGACGGACGACAGCTGGATCGATGCCGCCGGCGCGATCCGGCTCCTGGAACGCTTCCATCTCGATGAGGCCAGGCCCTCGCGCTGGGTCAATCGCTGGCTCGAGGCTTTGCTGCGCCTTTTCCACCCCGAGATCGAGGCCCTGCTGCGCCGCCGCGATCGGCGTCTCGCCGACTGGCGCCGGCGCCATCCGGGCGTCGACGCCCTGGCCGATCGCGGTCTCGCCACGCTATCGGAGACGGCGATCTCCATCGAAGCCCGGATCGAGGAGCTGTCGCGTTCGCTGGCGAGGAGCGGTTAGGCAGAAGGGTTCAGGGCGTGAACGGTTCGACGATGGACCGGTATGTGAGCGTCGCGGTTCCGCCGCCGGTGTTGGTGAATTGGATGCGGTTGCCATAGTCTTCAGTGCAGCGGCCGGGCGAGAGCGTCGTGGCCGGCTGATCATCAAGGATCGCGGTGACCGTGCCGGTGCTGCTGAAATCGTTGCACACCCTGACCAGCCTGTAGCTCGGGCCCATCCAGACCTGCCGCGTCTGCCCGGCTGCCAAGGATACCGTGCCGAAACCCTGGCCGTAGTTGGAACTCGATCCCTCAGCGCAGGCCGCCACGCTGCCGAGAGCTGCGGCAAGGAAAACCGCCGGCCAGAGCCGCGACAGGCCGGCGACGCGGTTCACCCTGCCGGCTCCGCGGTCAGGCTCTTGGAGGGCCATAGTCGGCCGCGCCCTGCTCAAGGCGCTGCCCTAGCCCTCGGCACGCGCCCGCTGGCGCTTGCGCTTGGCCTTCAACTTGCCCTTTCGCCGGTTGGACCGGCCCGTCTTGCTTTTCTTCGTCGTCGCCTTCATCCGCTCCTCCTGCTGCTTCGGGCCCGTCGCCGGCCCGACGCCCCAACCTGACACAGCTTGAGGCGCGGCGCATCCATTCAAGCGGCGGGGTGGCTTAGCTCGCAGGGAGCACGATGATCTTGCCCAACATGCCGATTCCCTCATGAGGCATGCAGAAATAGCGATAGGTGCCGGGCACGCTGAGCGTCCGGCGATAGCTGCCTCCGGGCGGGATCAGCTGGGACGAGAAGGCCTCGGCGCCTGCCGGCAGCGCCGCGTCTCCCACCTGTCCCGCCATCTTCGGATCGTCCGTCACCGTATGGCGGAAATGGGATTGGTTTTTCCATTCGACGGCCTCGCCGGCATGAATCGTCACCGTGTCCGGATCGAAGCGGAAGCTGTTGATGATGGCTACGACCGCGCCGGTCTTTCCGGACTCCGCCGGCGCCCTCGAGCTTGTGATGCCGAGGATGGCGAACACCGCGAGTGACAGTCCCGTCGCGGCCGCAAGACGGAGGTTCGAATGGCGTTGCATGGGATGCGGCACTCCTTACATCGAGCCGGAGGGCGAGCCCGTCTAATCGAGCCGAACGGCGAGCCCGTCTCCCGCGCCGGGGAGACGGGTCATCGCTTCTCCTTCAATCAGGCGATGAACGCTCCGGGAACGGGGTTCTGCCCCAGCGCATTGAGCAGGACCGCCCAATGCATGGCCTCGTCGCCCAGGATGCTTGCCGCCGCCTTGGCGAGATCCCTGTCGCCCAACGCCGGCACGGCGTCGAGATAGGCGGAAGCCGCGCCCTTCTCGTAGTTGGCGGCGAACTGAAGCACGTCCGCCTGGCTCTTCAAGTCGCCGACCGGGAAGTTGTAGGCGGACGGATCCTTCGCCATCACGGGCATGCCGCCGAGCTTCGTGACGGTGCTGGACAACAGCTGGGCATGTTGCTTGTGGTCATTCTGGAACTGCACCGCCAGGTCGAGCACGGGCTTTTGCAATAGCCCGCTCTCGGCGCCGGCCTGATAGGCCGCGATCGCCTGGTATTCGAGGCCAAGCGCGGTGTTGAGGATCGCGACGTCGGAGCTGGCGTCGGCGGTTTGCATGGTGTCGGCCTTGCCGGTGCTGCAGCCCGTCAGCAGGCCGACGGCGACCGCGGAAAGGGTGGCCGCGCCCGCGCCACGGATGAGGCGCCGGCGTGAGGCCAGAATCAAATCGGCGGAAAGCAGAGAAGCGTTCATCGTCAGGATCTCCCTATGCGCTGCCAAATACGACGAGCCAGGGGCGGGACGCCTGGGACGCTGAGCGATCGCAGGCCGCCGCCCCGCTCCACCCTGATACGGGCGGGACCGGGATGCAGATGCGTGGGAAGCGGCGATCAACAGAGAGTGATTGACTGCATCCAATCCGCCGTCTCATCCGTAAAATATGTGGCGGCCGGCGCCGGCTTCGAAATGAAGGCGGCCCGCACCGCGGGGCGAAGCAGGAGGTAATGCCGGATCCGGCGATTCGATGGACAGCAAGATCGCCTCGCTCTCGTCCCTGGAGGACCTGATCGCCGCGGCCGGCGGCGGCAGCACGTCTGCCTTGAAGCGGCTCTATGAGCTCGAATCCCGCCGGCTCTATGGCGTCGCGCTCAGGATAGCCGGCCGGCCGGAACTCGCGGCCGACGCCTTGCAGGATGCATTCGTCCAGATCTGGCAACGGGCGCGCAGCTACTCCGCCGAACGGGGCACGGCGGCGGCCTGGCTCACCGGCATCGTGCGCTACCGCACCATCGATGCGGTTCGCAAGGTCGGCCGCGAAATCCTTTCGGACGACCCGGCGCTGGGCGACCGCGCCGACAGTCCCGATATCGAGGAGCAGATGGACCGGTCGCTGATGCAGGATGCGTTGCGGCGCTGCATGGGCGAGTTGGAACAAAATCAGAGGCGCTGCGTGGCCCTGGCCTTCGTCGAAGGGCTTTCCCATTCCGAGATCGCGGCCCGGCTGGGGGTGCCGCTGGGCAGCGTGAAGAGCTGGATAAGGCGCGGGCTTCTTTGGCTGAGGAGCTGCATCGGCAATGATCCCCAGCGATAGCGAAGAGCTGCATGTTCTCGCCGGCGAGTATGTGCTGGGCGTGCTCGAGCCGGAGGTCATGAACGAACTGGCGCTCGCGGCCGGGAGCAACCCGGCGCTCAGCCTTGCCATCGCCTATTGGGAAGAACGGCTCCATGGGCTTTCCCGCCTGGCGCTCCCGGCCGACCCGCCACCCCAAACCTGGGCGCGCATCGCCGAGCGGATCGCGGTGCCGGCCATGCCCGCGCGTAGAATTGGGCTTTGGAACTGCCTTGGCTTCTGGCGCGGGTCGGCGGCCTTGGCCACGGCCGTGGCCGCCAGCTTGGCGCTCTACATCGCGCTGGCGCCGCGGCCAGCGGCGCTACGCTTCGTTGCCGTGCTGCATTCCCCCCAGCAGGAGCCGGCCGCCTGGATTGCGACGGCAGTGGGCAACGGCCTGCTCCTGCGCGCCGTTGCCAGCGTCGCCGCGCCGGGGGACCGGTCCTTCGAGCTCTGGGCGATCGGCCCCTCCGGCGGGGCGCCCAAGGCGTTGGGCGTCGTGCCAGCGAACGGGCAACTCGAGATCGGCGCCTTGCCCGAGGCCCTGGAAGACGGCGCCACGTTGGCCATCAGCATCGAGCCGAAAGCAGGCTCGCCCGCGGGCCGGCCGACGGGGCCCGTCGTGTTCCTCGGCCGTCTCAATACGGTGAGGCCGTAGCGCCGTCAGCTGCTTGGTTTCTTCAGCACCCGCCCGATTTCGGCCAGGACCATCTCGCGGGAATCGAGCTTGCGCAGAATTGCCGCGGCGCCCTGCCGCTTGACCTGGTCGATGTAATCGTCGTTGTCATGGAACAGGTTGCGCCCCGAGATGGCAATGATCCGGGCGTCTGCGTCGCGGCTCTTCAATTGGCGGATGACTTCGCCGCCCTCCATGTCGGGCATGAAGATATCGACGATGGTGAGGGCCGGCCGATGCTTCTCGTAGGCTTCGATGCCTTCCGCCCCGCCCTCGGCATCGACGACCTCATGGCCGCCGCTCTCCAGGATCCGGCGAAAGACCCCGCGAAAAAAATTGTCATCGTCGATGATCAAGATGCGTGCCACAGGTCCAGCCCCCTGCCGCGATCGGACGGCCGCTCGAACCGCTGCTTCCCCGCAGGCCGAATTCGCCCGCAGCGGCAAAACTCCCTGTCGCCCACTCCGTTCCGGAGCGGACCAGCGATGGTGCGTTCCGTTGCCGCCCGCGGTCAAGTGCCATCGCCTCGAAGGAAGCCGGATCGGCCCTTGCGCCCAGACCAGAATCGATGCCGGCACGGGGCTAGCCGATGCATCCGCGTGCGCCCCCAATGCCTCATGCCCATCGTCGCATTTGGCCCATGGGGCAGCTATATTCGGCAGCCGCGCGTGCCTTATGGCGAAAGACATTGGGGGCTTGCACCTGCGTACGATCACTGCAACCGCCTATCGCCGGCCGCATCTGCTCAAGGCGATGTTGGAAACGCTGCTGGCGAATGAGCTCGCAGGTTGGCGCGTCCTGATCCAGATCGATCCTTCGCCGGTGGCTGACGACATGGCTCGGATCGCCGAGAGTCTATTGGACGGCCATGATCGGGATATCGTCATCAATGCGGCAAGGCTTGGCGTGCGGGAGAACCCTTACCGCCTGCTTGAGCGCGCATTCGGCGAGGGCTCGGCGCTCAATCTCTATCTCGAGGAAGACCTCCTGCTCGCCCCCGACGCGACGCGCCTGGCTTCGTGGTACGAGGCGAACCATCGTCCCGAATGGCTCTGCCTCAACCTCATCGCCGGCGGTTGCGCCTCTACGGGGCTGCTATCGAATCCCGATTATCCAGCGCTGCTTTTCGCCGGGCCCACCTTTAACTCGCTGGGATTTGCCGTCCGGCGCCAGGAGTGGCAGCGACTGATGGCACCAGCCTGGATGACGGAGCGTGACGGCGTGGTCAAGTTCGACGGCAAGGCGACGGGCGGATGGGATTGGCAGATCTACTCTCTATTGCTGGACGATCCTCGTCTCAGAACCCTTCAGCCAGTGCTCGCTCGCGCAATCCATAATGGCCGGCTGGCGGGTGAACACTGCACGCCGAGGTTCCACGACCTCGCATTCGCTGGCCTTCCCATCTATCGAGGCGCAGCGGCCGCGCCCGATTACTGCCTTCTTGCCGCAGCCGAGCTCCCGATCGCCGTGCGCCGGCATGCCCTTCTCTGGAAGGAAATGAGCTGGGCCCTTCGCGCATTGAACCAGAAGGCTCAGCAACCGTTTCCCGGGGCGGGAACGAGTTAAGCGCCCTCGATGGCAGACGGCCCGCTGTCGGATGGTTGCGGCTTGTCCGACCACTCCGGCGTGAACCTTTTCTTGGAGACCTACGGTGTCACGGCTTGTCCGCGAGTACGGGGCAGCGCTATTTTGGAACTTCACGGCGGATCAGCCGATACGCGCATCCTGCGGCGGTCCCGGCAATACCACCGCCAACCAGCCACCAAAACGAGCCGGCATCGGTCGCGTGCGGGTCGAACGGCCACTTGCCCCACATCCAGTAGTCGATGGACTCCGCTCCCAAAGCTTCCGCCACGTACCCGATCACGCTGCCGATCGCCATGCCGGCGAGCGTCGCGGCTAGCAGCACCAGCAGGTGCCGCCATCCCCGGGTTGCGAGCCAGACGAATATCCGTGCGATGGGTCCGCCCATGATGCCATGGCTCCGATTATGGCGCGTCGGTGTCACCTTCCGCGGTCTTGCTTCGGGGAGAGACGTTGCTACTCGGCATAGTACGAGCCCTTGTTTGGTGACCGCCTCGGGCGGAAAGCAACACTCGCTTGCCCATCGTTACGGAAGTAGCGATAGGGCGTGACGCCGAAAGTCTTGCGGAAGGACTCGATAAAGGCGCTGACGCTGCTGTAGCCGAGATCGAGGGCTACCGCGGTAACCGGCTCATGCTGGGCGAGCCGCTCGATAGCAGAGATAAAGCGCAGCTGGCGCCGCCACTGCCGGAAGGTCATGCCGGTCTCCGCGATGAAGAGGCGGGTGAGCGTGCGCGGGCTGGCGCCGGCCATGGATGCCCAGGCCGAAAGCCCACGCTCGTCCGCTGGCTGGCGCTTCAGGGCATCGGTCACGCGTCGCAAGCGCGCCTCCTTGGGCTCGGGCAGGTGGATTGGGATTGCCGGCAATTCGAGCAGATCGGACAGCACGAGCTCGGAGAGCGCGCGCTGCCGCGGCGGCGCCGGGTTGCCTTCGCAAAGCTCGATGATCAGCTCGCGCAACAGCGGCGAGACCGCAAGCACGGCGCAGCCTTTCGGCAGGGCACGGCGCTCGGCGGGGCTCACATAGAGCGTCCGCAGTGATACGGCGCTGCCGCAGCTTATGGCGTGGCGCACGCGCGGTGGCACCCATACGGCGCGCTGCGGCGGGACGATCCACAGGCCGGCCGCGGTTTCGACCTGCATGACGCCCGAGCGCGCGAAGACCAGCTGTCCGCGGCGGTGGGTGTGGGGCGGGATGTAATGCCCGCGCGGGTGATCTTCAGCAAGATGGGGAAGAGATGCGCGCATTCTCGGTCTTGTCACTTACCCGATATTGATTGGCTTTCAATCGATAGAGCGCCACGCCAATGAACAATAGCATCAGAAGGTCAGAATCGAAGAGGCGATCTTCTCATGCCGCGCAGGCTGCCGTTCCTCTTTCTCAACGTCGCGCATTTCGCGACGCATTATTTTCTGGCGATCTTTCCGACGGCGGTGCTCGCCATTCACCGCGACTGGGGAGCGCCCTATGGCGAGACCTTGTCGCTCGGCACGGTGGCCTTCGTGGCGCTTGCCCTCGGCACGCTGCCGGCCGGTTGGCTCGGCGACCGTTGGCGCCGCTCGCATCTCATCGTGATCTGCTTCTTGGGTCTCGGCAGCGCCTCTATTCTTGCCGGCCTCGCCGTGGGACCGCTGAGCCTGATCATCAGCCTGTCGCTCGTCGGCCTCTTCGCTGCGATCTACCATCCGGTGGCGGTCGCTGCGGTGGTCCAGCTGGCCGAGGGGAGTGGCCGCGCCATCGCCGTCAACGGCGTGTGGGGCAACATGGGGTACGCCGGGGCGGCCGTTCTCACCGGCGTCCTGACGGAGGCCTTTGGCTGGCGCATGGCGTTCATCGCACCCGGTGCAGTCGCCGTGGCGCTCGGCATCGCGGCGGCGCTCCTCATGGGACGGTCGGTCGATGTCCGGCGTGGGGTGAAGACGCCGCCGACTGGCACTCCAGTCGAGTATCGATCCGCCCAGCTGCGCGTCTTCGTCTTCGTCGGGGTTTCCGCCATCTTCGGCGGCCTCATCTCCAACGGACTCACTGTGACCATGCCGAAGCTATTCGAAGAGCAGCTCGGCAGCTGGAGCGGCGGCATCGCTCATATCGGCCTGCTGGTCTCAGTTGCCTTCGCGGTGGCGGCCTTCGCGCAACTTCCCGTGGGCGCGCTGCTCGACCGGTACGGCGCAAGGCCGGTGGCGCTGGCGACCCTCGCCTTGCAGGTACCGCTCCTGGTCCTCATCGGGCAAGTCTCCGGTCCGGCGCTTCTACCCTTCGTGATCGTGACGTTGCTGCTCGAGTTTGGTGGGTTCCCCATTACCGACTGGCTAGTCGGCCAGTATGTCGCAGGCCAATGGCAGTCGCGCGTCTATGCGGTCAGCTACCTCGGAGCGCTGGGGGTGGCCGGCATCACCATTCCCGCAATCGCATTCCTGCACGAGTTCACCGGCAGCTTCGCCCTGGTGTTCGTGCTGCTCGGCGCTGCCGCGACGGTAGTCTGCGCTGCGGCGTTATTGTTGCCGGCAGGCCGCGGGCCGGCCATGAAGAGAACCAGGAAAGTCGCTGCTGATATAATGACATCCGGCCAGGTGAGGCCACTTGGCTCCAGGCTTGCGACCCTCGCGATGGCGGCAGCGAAAAGTAGATCAAGCAGCAAGCTAGTCCCGTAGAGGCCATCACCACGCCTTCCCACGGCCTTTGCCTCGCCCCGAGGCCCGCGGAGCACACTACTCACCGGTTCCATCGCCGTCGTCGTTGCCATTTGTTCTCGCACTGCCAGCTAGGCAAGCTTGTGCAGCCTAGGGCATCCTCCAATCGAATATTATTCGTAATTCAAGGTGCCGAGATGCTGGCCAAGGATGAACAGCAGTCGAGTTGGCCGCCGCCCGAACGCAAGCTGGCAATCCGCTCGCCGGGCGCGATCGCGCTGGCCTACGCTGCCCTCGCCGCTCTTTGGGCTCTGCTTTCCGACCCGGCCATTGAGTGGTTTATCGGGCACAACGCCGCCGCATTGGCGTACGTCCCGAACCTGAGACGCCTCGCATTTATCGCGGTCACGGCCTCACTGCTCTACTTCCTTCTTCGGCGAGGCAATCGCAGGCTTGAAGCCGCGCACGCTGCTTTGGAACTTCGCGAGGTAGAGGGAGAGGCCGAGCGCAGCCGCATCGAACGGATCGCCAGGATCGGCCATTGGACGTGGCAACCCGATCCGGAGAAACTTGATTGGCACGGTGGCCACATCGAGCACTCGGATTCGGCGGCGGCGATCTTCGGCGTAACACCCGCCGATCTTGCGGTTTCGAACCGCGAATACATCGACCGCTTCGTTTATCCCGTGGATCGAGAACGGGTGGCGAAGGCATTTGCCGCGCTCGACACCGGCTACACGCTGGAATACCGGATCGTCCGGCCGGATGGGGACATCCGCACCCTCTTCGAAGTGGCGGAAAACGTCTACGACAGATCCGGCCACTATCTCCTGACGCAAGGCACGATGCAGGACATCACCGATCAGCGCCAGACGGAGCGGGTGCTCATCGAGTACCAGGGGCGCCTGGACATGGCCCTCTGGGCGGCCAAGGCAGCGTATTGGGAACTGGATCCGCGGACCGGCGCCCACAAGATGATGGAGAGTTACTACAGCATGCTGGGTTACCCGCTGGATGAAAGTCCGCGCGAACGCCAGGCTTGGCTCAGCCTCGTTCATCCCGAGGACGTCAAACGCCTCGAGGCGAGTCTGAGACTCGCTCCCTTTGACGACCTCGATCATGAATGCGAGTTCCGCATCAAGACCAAGGACGGCTCCTGGCGCTGGATGCTGAGCCGCTTCCGTGCCGCGGCGTTCGACGGGTCGGGCCACCCCACCCGATTGCAGGGGATCGATTCGGACATAACGGCCCGCAAGGAAGCCGAACTGGCCGTGCAGCTCGAGCGCAACCGAGCCCGCCTCTATCTGGACGTGGCGGGCGCCATCCTGGCCGTTCTCGACATCGAATCCCGGGTCGTGCTGCTGAACCGGCGAGGCAGCGAAACCCTGGGCATTTCGGAAAGAGACGCCATCGGCAAGAACTGGTTCGATGCCTTTTCGCCTCCGGAAGACCGCGAGGCTCAGCGTGCAAGCTATGCCGCATTCCTCGCCGGCGAACGCGGGCCGGGCCAGGACATCGAAATGACACTCGTGACCGCCGCCGGAGAGGTCCGGCTCATCACCTGGCACGACACTCTCCTGCGCAACGACGAGGGCCGGATCGTCGGAGGCATCAGTTCCGGCGAGGACATCACGGTGCGTCGGAAGCTCGAGGCCCGTCTGGAAGAGCTGGTCACGAGGGATGAGCTGACGGGCGCGTTCAACCGGCGTCATTTCATGACCCAGGCGCCGGCGGAGATGCAGCGGGCGTTGCGGTACCACCGGCCCCTGTCCTTCATCTTTCTCGACCTCGACGATTTCAAGTCGGTCAACGACCGCTATGGCCACGCCACCGGGGACGACGTGCTGAAGGCCTTCAGCCGGTTGTGTCAGGATACCTTCCGCCCAACCGACCTGTTCGCGCGCTATGGCGGAGAGGAATTCGTGGTGATGCTGCCCGAATCCGAAATCGCGCAGGCCGTCGGCGCGGCCGAGCGGCTCCGGACAGCCATGCGGAATCTCATGATCCCGGCCGATCCCCCTGTCCGTGGGCTCACCGCCAGCATCGGCGTCGGCGCGCTTCTGGGCGAAGCCGACAGTCTCGATGCCATTCTCGAGCGCATCGATCAGGCGGCGTATCAAGCCAAGGCCGGCGGAAAGGACAGGATCACCGTCACACCCAGGCCGTCGCCGGACGTGGGGGCCGCCGGATAGCTACGGCGAAGATTCTCCGAATGGAGAACCGCATGGATGACGTTTCGCGCGGCGTCGCGATCGCCGCTCTTGCGCGCCAGCTGACGGCGGCAAAGTGCGGACGATCGGCTAGTGCTGCGGGTCTCGCCCCGCCGGCGTGAAAAGCTCATGCGTGGTGGCAAGGCCGCGCAGCTGGTGGCGGCCGAGCGAGGCGAGCTCGCCGCCGTGGGCGCGGGCAAAGTCGTCGCTGACGACGATGGGCAGGTCGAGGGATTTGGCGACCGCCTCGACGCGGCTCACCAGGTTCACGGCGGGGCCGATCACCGTGAAATCGAGGCGGTCGGCGGCGCCGATATTGCCGTAGAGCACCTGCCCCACATGAAGCGCCACGACGATCTCGAGCGGCGGCTCGCCGGACAGAACGGGATCGTCCGCGAGCCGGTGCAGAGTCTCCAAGGTCTCATTCGCTGCCTGGAGGGCGTTGCGCGTGGCGATACGCGTCAGGCTCGCATCGATGATCGGGAAGATCGCCAGCAGACCGTCGCCGATGAATTTCAGGATTTCGCCGCCGTGGGCGTGGATCGACCTGGCCTGGGCGTCGAACAGCGCGTCCAGGATTGCGATCATGCGCTCGCCCGGGAGGCGGTCCGACCGCGCCGTGAAGCCGCGCAAGTCCGAGGACCAGAGCACGGCGGTGATGGTGTCGCTCTGGCCGCGGCGAATCTGGCCGGCGAGCACGCGCGGCCCGGTCATCGGGCCGAGATACGCGGTCAGCAGATTGTTGGCGATCGACCGAAGCGAATGCATGTCCATCACCACCGGCAGACGCTGGGCGACCCGTGTCATGTCGGCGACTTCGTCGTCGGTAAACCCGCCTGCGCGGTCGCTGACGAAGGTTACGGCATAGTTGCCGCCGAAGGCGCTGGCGACCGGCAGCGCGAGGTAATCCGTGGCGCCTGCTTCCTTCAAGTCGAGCAGAACCGGGAAATCGAGCGCCTCGGGTGCGACATCCACGCGCCTGCGCAAGGTCTCGCCACCCTCGCGCACTCGTATCACGGGGTTGAGCAGAAAGCCGGTGGAGTCGCGTGCCTCATGAGCGACCATCAACATCTGGGTCTGTCCGGTGGAGCGCCACCAAATCATCGTTGCGCCGAAAAACAGTGGATGCAGCGTGCCGCCATGCATCGTTATGCGCAGCAACGGCAAACCCGTTGCCAGCATCCGCCAGGAAAATTCGTCGAAGGCGGCGCCGGGCGTCGCGATCTGCCGCGCCGGCCCCACCAGCCAATCGGCGATAGCGTCGATGCGATCTGTGGCAGGACGCTCCTCCGGCTGCCGCTCGATCGACTCACGCACTTGCGTGTAACGCTGTAGGAAGGTCAGGGATGGCGGGTTCGACTCTGGTTCGCTCATTGTTGCAGCCTCTTCCTCAGGCGCGTTGCCCGGCAACGAGCCGGGACTGGATCAACACAAGTTGCGTCGCGGGCGAGCCCCGCAGATTTCCACTGAGCCGCAGTCTACCCCAACGAATGTCGATTGACGGCTGGGTTCGGAGCTGGCGCGGCGTCACGAATGCGGGGCTCGAAATTTACTGCGTCGCCAAGCTGCCAATCGACCGGCACGGGAGAGGTTGCGCGGCTTAGGGCGGCTGAGCGCGCTGGAGGGCTCCCCGCGGGTCGGAACCTGGAGGGCAGTGCCGTCTGGCGTCGGAGTCCGACAACGGTCGAGGAACCGATGCATTC
>DATNJA010000230.1:0-8335 GCA_035604155.1 Candidatus Udaeobacter sp.
CTCGACCTGGCAGGTGGTGCCGTTCATCGCCGTCACCTTGCCGCGCAGCCTATTGTTTTCGCCGATGAACTGGGCAACGAAGGCGTTGTCCGGCCGCTCGTAGAGGTCGGCCGGCGTGGCCAGCTGCTGGATGACGCCGTCGTTGAACACGGCAATGCGGTCCGACATGGTCAGAGCTTCGCTCTGGTCGTGGGTCACATAGACTACGGTGACGCCGAGGCCCTGGTGGATGTGCTTGATCTCAAGCTGCATCTGCTCGCGCAGCTGCTTGTCGAGGGCCCCCAAAGGCTCGTCCATCAGCACCAGCTTCGGATCGAAGACAAGCGCGCGGGCGAGCGCCACGCGCTGCTGCTGTCCGCCGGATAGCTGGCCGGGACGCCGGTGACCGAAGGCGCCGAGCTGGACCATGTCGAGGGCCCGCTTGATCCGGGTCTCGATCTCGGGCTTCGGAATCTTTCGTACCTGGAGAGGGAAGGCGAGGTTCTCCTCCACCGTCATGTGGGGGAAGAGAGCGTAATTCTGGAACACCATGCCGATGTCCCGCTTATGGGGGGGCATCTTGTCGATCGGATGGCCGTCCAGGAAGATGTTGCCATGGGTCGGCACTTCGAAGCCAGCCAGCATCAACAGGGTCGTGGTCTTGCCCGAGCCCGAGGGCCCCAGCATGGTGAGGAACTCGCCCCGCGCGATGTCCATATTGAGATTCTTCACGACCAGCGTTTCGCCGTCGTAGCTCTTTTGGATCTCGGAAAAGTTCACGAATGCGTCGCTGGTCGACGTCATGGTCCGCTAGACCGCCCCCCATGTCCCAATTTGCCGCCGCCGCTCTCCCGCCTCATGCCTCGGGCGAAGGCGTTGGAGGAAATCGTATAACTATCTCGCCGGCCTGGGAAAGGCCTTTTTTGCTGGATAGCCAGGAACCGCCAAAAATAGGGGGTTGGACGCTGGAAGGTCGGCGCTAGGCCGCGGCGGAAAGCCCGAGCCGGCGCCAGACTTCGCTGAGCGCCTCGACCAGATGGACTATCATCGCCGAATCGTGGAGCGGCGAGGGCGTCAGCCTAAGGCGTTCGCCGCCGCGAGGCACGGTCGGGTAATTGATCGGCTGGACATAGATGGCGTGGCGCCGAAGCAGCTCGTCGGCCACCGCCTTGCAGGACCTCGCCTCGCCCACGAGCACGGGAACGATGTGGCTGGCGCTCTCCATTAGCGGCAGGCCGGCTTCAGCGAGCCGGCGCTTCAGCTCGGCCGCCGCCGCCTGCTGGCGGGCCCTGAGCTCATGGGCGCCGCGCAAGTGCCGGAGGCTCGCGAGCGCTCCCGCGGCGATCGCCGGCGGCATGGCCGTGGTGAAGATGAAGCCCGGCGCGGTGCTGCGCAGCGCGTCGACCATGGCCGCCGACCCGGCGACATAGCCGCCCATGGCGCCGATGGCTTTGCCCAGCGTGCCCTGGATGACGGTCAGGCGATGGGCCACGCCATCGCGCTCGGCGATTCCCGCACCCGCCGGTCCGTACATGCCTACCGCATGGACTTCATCCAGGTAGGTCATGGCGCCGTAGCGTTCGGCCAAATCGCAGATCGCGCCGATGGGGGCGATGTCGCCGTCCATGGAATAGACGGACTCGAAGGCGATCAGCTTCGGCTGCTCCGCTGGCGCCGCGGCCAGAAGCTCTTCCAGATGGGCGACATCGTTGTGGCGGAAGATGCGCTTTTCGGCGCCGCCGGCCCGGATGCCGTTGATCATCGAGGCATGGTTCAGGGCATCGGAAAACACGGTGCAGTGGGGGAGCAGGCGCGACAGGGTCGCAAGCGCCGTCTCGTTGGCGGCATAGCCCGAATTGAACAGCAGCGCCGCGGCCTTGCCATGCCACTCGGCAAGCTCCCGCTCCAGCAGCACGTGATAATGGTTGGTGCCGGAAATGTTTCGCGTTCCGCCGGCCCCCGCGCCAGAGCGGGCAATGGCTTCCTGCATGGCCGAGAGCACCACCGGATGCTGGCCCATGCCGAGATAGTCGTTGGAGCACCAGACGATGACTTCCTCGGTCCCGCCGCCTTCGCCGGCTGGGCGGTGGCGCAAGGCCCTGGGGAAGCGGCCCGCCGAGCGCTCGAGATCGGCGAAGACGCGATAGCGCCCTTCGGCCTTGAGGCCGCCGACCACCTCGCGGAAGCGCTGCTCGTAATCCATCGCCAAGCCCTTGATGCAAGCAGGCAAGTGAACAGCCTCGGCCGTCCCCTTCCCATGCGTCACGCAGTCGCGCCCTAGTATCAGATCGCAGAAATTCGTGACTCGGGCTTTGTCGCGAATTTCTGCGTGAATCCGATACTACAACTCAAAACGATGTGCCGACTTTCTTCGAAAGTCGGCACCAGGGGCACCGAAGCGACTATGCCGCGCTTGCCAGACCCTGTTCCTTGACCCAGATCAAAGTCTCATCCATCGCCTTGCCGAACCGACGGAAAAGCTCGTGGATGTCTTCGTCGGTCGCCACCAACGGCGGGCAGAAGGCGACGGAATCGGGCATCGCCCGGACGATGAGCCCATGCTCCAGGGCCCGCTTCACGCAATAGGCGGGCACGCCGAGCTTGGCTTCGAAAGGCTCCTTGGTCCGCTTGT
This sequence comes from Candidatus Udaeobacter sp., assembly GCA_035604155.1. Lineage (GTDB taxonomy): Bacteria > Pseudomonadota > Alphaproteobacteria > Dongiales > Dongiaceae > DASXQK01. The sequence continues at coordinate 2,612 of DATNJA010000230.1, forward strand.
CACGCACGAACTCGACCGCGCCGATGAGCCCGACCCCGCGGGTGTGCCCGATCAGCGGATGATCGGCGAAGGCATTGAGTTTCTTTAGGAAGCCGGGCGAACGCGCGCGCACCTGCCCCAGGATGTCCCGCTCTTCGTAAATCTTCAGCGTCTCGAGCGCTACGGCGCAGGACACCGGGTGGCCCGAATAGGTGAAGCCGTGGCCGAAGGTTCCGATCTTGTTGGTGTTCTCGCTGATCGGCTGATAGACGCGCTCGTTCACCAGGATGCCCGCGATCGGCAGATAGGCCGAGGACAGCGCCTTGGCGACCGTGATGATGTCGGGCTTCAGGCGGTAGGTCTGGCTGCCGAACATGTTGCCCGTGCGCCCGAAGCCGCAGATGACCTCATCGGCGATGAACAGGATGTCGTGCTTCGCCAGCACCGCCTGGATCTTGTCGAAATAGGTCGCCGGCGGCATCACCACGCCGCCCGCGCCCATGATCGGCTCGGCGATGAAGGCCGCGATCGTATCGGGACCTTCCTTCTCGATCAGCGCTTCCAGGCTCGCGGCCATGCGGCTGGCGAACTGCTCCTCGCTCTCGCCCGCTTGCCCGAAACGGTAGTAATGGGGGCACTCGGTATGGATGATGTTGGCGATCGGAAGGTCGAAATCCTGGTGCAGCGCGGGCAGCCCGGTCATCGATGCGGCGGCCACCGTGACGCCGTGATAGCCGCGGATCCGGCTGACGATCTTTTTCTTCTTCGGCCGGCCGAGTGCATTGTTCATGTACCAGACCATCTTGACGATGGTGTCGTTCGCCTCGGAGCCCGAGTTGCAGAAGAAGGCCTTGGACATCGGCACCGGCGCCATGGTCACCAGCTTCTCGGCCAGGTCGACCGTTACGTCGGACACCTTCTGGGTGAAGGTGTGATAATAGGGCAGCTTCCTCAACTGGCGCGTCGCCGCCTCGATCAGCCGCTCCTCGCCATAGCCCAGCGACAGGCACCAGAGCCCGGACAGCCCTTCCAAATACGCCTTGCCCTCGTCGTCGTAGACATAGACGCCCTTGCCGCTGGTCAGCACCAGCGAGCCCTCGGCCTCGTTCTTGCGCGCGTTGGTATAGGAATGGAGGTGAAAAGCGATGTCGCGGGCGGCCGGCGAATTGCTGCGCAGGGTCATGAAAACCTCGAGTTTCGGGCCGCGAGCGTGCGGCTGACGGCTTGCTGAACGGGAGCGGAACTATCCATGCGGGGACTGGCAAAGTCAAAGGCCGGGGCTTGCCCGGCGCGCATGGCGGCTAAGCCCCAGAGCCTGATGCACGTCCCAAGCCGAGCGGGCTTGAGACGTGAATCAGGCTCTACTCCTAACATGCAGAGCAAGATTCACGAGTCAGCTTAATAGAAGCTGACCCGATCTTGCTCTAGGCCCGCCCGTAACTGTCCTCGATGCGCACGATGTCGTCCTCGCCCAGATAGTCGCCGGACTGCACTTCGATCAGGTGCAGGGTCTCCTTGCCCGGGTTCTCCAGACGGTGGGTGGCGCCGAGCGGGATGTAGGCGGACTGGTTGGCGACCAGATCGAAGACGTCCCTGTCCCGGGTTACCCGGGCCGTGCCGCGCACCACCACCCAATGTTCGGCGCGCCGGGCATGCTTCTGCAAGGAAAGCCGCGCGCCGGGATTCACGATCAGGCGCTTCACCTGGAAGCCCTGGTCAAAATCCACCGTCTCGTAGCTGCCCCAGGGGCGATAGACGCGCCGGTGAGCGAGCCGCTCGCCGCGGTCCCCCGCCTGGAGCCGGTCGATGATGAGGCGCAGGTCCTGGGCCCGATCGCGGGAGACGGCCATCACCGCGTCCACGGTTTCCACCAGCACGATGTTTTCCAGCCCAATGGCCGCCACCAGCCGGCTTTCGCTGCGCAGGTAGCTGTTCTTCACGTCGGCGGCGATGACGTCGCCGATGATGGCATTGCCGGCGGCATCCTTCTCCGCCACATCCCAAAGCGAGGCCCAGGACCCGACATCGGTCCAGCCCATGCTTACCGGCACCACCGCCGCCTCGGCGGTTTTCTCCATGAGCGCATAGTCGATGGAGCGGGACGGGGCTGCGGCGAAGGACTCCTTGTCCAGCCGGGTGAAGTCGAGATCTCGCTTGGCCCTGGCGACGGCCTTGCGCACAGCCTCGATCATGGCGGGCTCGAATCGGCCGAGCTCCTCCACGAACCTATCGGCCCGGAAGAGGAACATGCCGCCATTCCAGAGGTATTCGCCCGAGGCGAGATAGCGTTCGGCCTTGGCCAGACCCGGCTTCTCGACGAAAGCGGCGACGGCGTGGCAGCCGGGCGCGCCGGCGATGGCCGCGCCCTTGCGGATATAGCCGTAGCCGGTCTCGGGCCCCGTCGGCTCGACGCCGAAGGCGACGAGTTTGCCCAGCGCCGCCGCCTTGGCCGCCGTCTGCACCGCGGCCAGGAATTTATCCTTGTCCGCGATGTAGTGGTCCGAGGGCAACACCAGGATCAGCGCCTCGGGCCCCGCCAGCAAGGCGGCGGCGGCGATCGCCGGCGCGGTGTTGCGGGCAATGGGCTCCAAGAGGATGGCCTCGACCTTGCGCGCCAGACCGCGCAGCTGCTCGGCCACCAGGAACCGGTGCTCCTCGTTGCAGACCAGGATCGGCGGGGCGAAGGCCGCCGGGTCGGCCACCCGCTCCACGGTCTCCTGCAACAGGCTTCGATCCGAGAGGAGCGGCATGAGCTGTTTCGGATAGGCCGCGCGCGACAGGGGCCAGAGCCGCGTGCCCGACCCGCCGGAAAGGATGACGGGACGGATGGTCATGCGCCCTGCTTCGCGGTCTTGCCGCCATGGCTTGCCGACCAGCCCTCGGGATCGTCGAGGAAGCTGCGCACCTTGGCGATTCCCGCCGCGTCCAGGCTGCCGCGTTCTTCCGCCGCCGCCAGCACGTCCCACCAGGTGGCGAGCCCGTGCAGGCGCACGCCGACCGCCGCCAGGCTCGCCGTGCTCTGGGGGAAGATACCGTAGTGGAAGACGACCAGCGCGTCGGCGACCTTGCCCTCGGCCTTGCGGATCGCCTCGATGAAATTGAGCTTGCTGCCGCCGTCCGTCGCCAGATCCTCCACCAGCAGGCAGCGGCAGCCGGGGGCCATCGCGCCCTCGATCTGGGCGTCGCGCCCGAATCCCTTCGGCTTCTTGCGGACATAGAGCATGGGCAGAGAGAGGCGCTCGGCCAGCCAGGCGGCATAGGGAATGCCGGCCGTCTCGCCGCCGGCCACGGCATCGAGGGATTCGAAACCGATCTCCCGCTCCACCGTCTCGGCCATCATCTCGACGATCCTGCGCCGGGCGCGCGGAAAGGAGATTACCTTGCGGCAGTCGATGTAGACGGGGCTCGCCCGGCCCGACGTCAGGATGAAAGGATCGTCCGGCCGGAAATGTACGGCGGCGATCTCGATCAGGATATTGGCGGTGATTCGGCCGAAAGCGGCGGTCATGAAGGGAAGGACTCCGAGGCTTCGATGGGCCGCACTCTGGCCTGCCGGTCGGCGTTAGGCAACGGGTTCATGGGCTCCAGTCCAGCCGGCGCGGAAAGCTAGATCGGGATGGTGAATCCCGCCCTAACGCGTCTGCGGATCGATGGCGTCGAGGAAGCGACTGACGGCATCCCCTGCCGGCGTCAGGGGCTCGGACCCGAGAGAGACCGCAACCGCGAGGCCGATGGCTGAGGAAACGGGATTATGCCCGCCGCTGCCGCCGGCCCGAAGCTCCATGACCAGGCTCGGGCAACAGAACAGGGCGGCGCGCAGGGTTTGGCGCCAATCGGGCTGCAACAGATGGCGATCCCGGAGCGCTGCGAGAAGCGGCCGCCACACCCGTTCCCCCTTGCTGGCAAGGAAGGCTTTGCGCAAAGCCGACAAGGCCCAGTCCGTTTCGACGACGATGCGGCCCGCGCCGAGATCGACCGAGGCGTGAAAGCGCTCCGCCGTCGCGGCGGCATCGTAAAGCCAGAGCGGATGGGCGAAGATGTTGTGCATGGTCGCCTTCGCCTCGGCCGGGAGTGCCGGAACGTGGCGCCCGGCGAAGGCGGGATCGAACATCACCAGTCGCGGTGTGCGGCCCGGCTGCTCCTCGTACCAGAGATTTGCGTTATGGGCGTCGCCATGGGCGACCACCGCGCCGCCGGCTGCGAGCCGGGCCGGCGCCAGCAACGCGAGGCTCCGCGCCAGCAAGGTTTGGATGCTGTCCCGATACGCGACGCCATTCACCGTCCAGCGCGAGGCGCGAAGAGCGGCCGCGTCGAGCGTCAAGCCGGCGAGATCGAAGGGCCCGTCGAAGAAAAAGCGCCGGGCCCTGCCGCCCAATTCGCCCGGCCGCTCGCGATCGATCAGCCTGGCATGGAACAGCTGATGGATCGGTTCCCGGGCGCAGTCCGCGGGCGTGGAGGCATGGAGCGTCGTCAGGTAGTTGGCGCCGATTTCGGCATCGAGGGTCTCTTGCGCCGCTACGGCGGCCCGGAAACCGGCGCCGGCGTCGGAGAAATCGAGTCCGCGGCAGACATCGGCGAAGCGCCGGTCATGCCTCACCCGGTAGAGCAGGATCTGGCGGCCCACGGCCTTCGAGGCATGGACCGGACTGTCCACGGGGAAACCCGCCTCGCGCAGCAGTTCGGCCTGGTAGTACTCGTCGGATGTCGCCTCTTCGCCTTCCTCGTGATGGAACTTGAAGAAGAATTCCTCGCCGCCCTCGGTCGAGAGCAGGCCGTTCAGGGAATTCAGGCTGTAGCGGTCGCTCGCCACCGTGACCCTGGCGGCGGCGAAGCCGAAGCACTCCTGTACGAGCGAGGCCACAATCGCGCCCGCCTCTTCGCGTCTTCCCGCACGGCTCGCGGCGAGAGCCCGGGCAACCGGCGTTTCGATGTCTGAAGGGGATGTCACGAGGTCATACCAGGCCGGCTGTATAGACAGGAGTCTATCGCGATACTAGGCTCCGCGCCCATGTCGATGCCAAGCCCGTCTTTCGACATTCGCGGCAAGGTCGCCGTGGTCACCGGCGCTTCGCGCGGCATCGGCCGGGCCATCGCCGAAGGCTTCGCCGGCGCGGGCGCCACGGTCGTCCTCACCGGGCGAGAGGAGTCCACGCTTGCCGGCGTGGAGAAGGAGATCGCCAGAACTGGCAGCCGCGCCTCGCACCTGGTCCTGGATGTGGCGAGCGCGGGCGCAATCGACGAAGCCTTTGCGACCATCGCCGAGCGCCATGGCCGCATCGACATCCTGGTCAACAACGCTGGCATGGAAGAGGTCAGGCCTTCGCTGGAGGTCGACGAGGCGCTGTGGGACCGCATCCTCGACACCAACCTCAAGGGCGCCTTCTTCGCGGCCCAGGCGGCGGCCAGGAGGATGACCGGTGGCGGATCGATCCTCAATCTCTGCTCGCTCACTTCGGAAGTCGGCGTGCCGACCGCCGTGCCCTATGGCGCCTCGAAGTCGGGCCTGCTGGGCATGACCCGCGCGCTTGCCGCCGAATGGGCCCCGCGCGGCATCCGGGTCAACGGCATCGGTCCCGGTTATTTCCGCACGGCGCTGACCGAGGTCTTCTATCAGGACGAGGCCTGGCAAAGGGCGATGCTGGACAAGATCCCGCTGCGACGCTTCGGCCGGCTGGAGGACCTGATCGGCGCCGCTGTCTTTCTTTGCTCGGACGCGGCGGCCTACGTGACGGGGCAGGTGCTCTA
>DATNJA010000231.1:0-12746 GCA_035604155.1 Candidatus Udaeobacter sp.
CAGGGGATAGAGCGTTCCCAGCAGCACCGTCGCCGCCGCGGTAGCCAGGAACAGGTTGTTGATCAGAAGCGCGCCTTCGCGGCTCAAGGGCGCGAACAGCCCGCCCGGCTTCAGGTATGGCGCCCGCCAGGCGAAAAGGGCGAGGGCGCCGCCGATGTAGATGGCCATGAGCACCAGGATGAAGAGGCCGCGCAGGGGATCGCTGGCAAACGCATGGACCGACGTGATGACGCCGGAGCGGACCAGGAAAGTACCGATGAGACTGAAGCCAAAGGCGAGGATGGCGAGCAGGATGGTCCAGCCTTTGAGGGCGTCGCGCTTCTCCACCACGATGGCCGAGTGGAGGAGAGCGGTCGCTACCAGCCAGGGCATGAGGGACGCATTCTCCACCGGATCCCAGAACCACCATCCGCCCCAGCCCAGCGTGTAGTAAGCCCAACGGCTGCCGAAGCAGATTCCGGCCGTGAGGCAGAGCCAGGCGGCGAGCGTCCAGGGCCTGACCCAGCGGGCCCAGGCGGCGTCGACCCGGCCCTCGATCAAGGCCGCGATGGCGAAGGAGAAGGCCATGGAGAGCCCGACATAGCCGAGATAGAGCATGGGCGGATGGAAGGCGAGGCCGGGGTCCTGGAGGATCGGGTTCAGCTCGGCGCCGTCGGGCGGCGGCGGATCGAGGCGGGCGAAAGGATTGGAGGCGAACATCATGAAGGCGAGGAAGCCCAGCGCAATGGCCGCCTGGACAGCCAGAGCGCGGGCCTGGAGCCGCGGCGGCAGATTGTCGCCGAAGGCAGCCACGGCGGCGCCGTAGATGGCGAGGATGGCGACCCAGAGCAGGAGCGAGCCCTCGTGATTCCCCCAGAGGCCGGCGATTCGGTAGATGAGGGGCTGGGCCGCGTTGGAGTTGTGGGCCACGACCGCGACCGAAAAGTCCGAGACGATGAAGACCTGCATCAAGGCACCGAAGGCGACCAGGATGCAGAGCAGCTGGGCCATGGCCGCGGGCCTCGCCAGCGCCATGAGCCGGCCGTCGTTGCGCGCCGCTCCCCACATCGGTAGGGTCATCTGGATGAACGCGACGACGAGGGCGAGGGCGAGCGCGAAATGGCCGAGCTCGGGGATCATTGGCTAGGCTCCGCCGCCGGCCGCCATTCGCCGGCTTTTTTCAAGGCCGCGGCGACCTCGGGCGGCATGTATTTCTCGTCATGCTTGGCGAGCACGGTGGTGGCGAGGAAGCTGCCGTCGGGCTCCAGCCCGCCTTCGACCACCACGCCCTGGCCCTCGCGGAACAGGTCCGGCAGCACGCCGCGATAGCTCACCGCCAGGGCATTCTTCAGGTCGGTGACGCGGAAATGCACGGTGAGGCCGTCGGCATCCTTGACCACGCTGCCCTTCTCCACCAGCCCGCCCAGGCGAAAATGACTCGGCAGTTGATGGTTCGCCATCACCTCGGTCGGGCCGAAGAAAAAGGCGATGCTGCCCTGCAGCGCGTTGAGCACGAGGGCGGTGGCGCTGCCCAGCATGGCGAGGCCGATAAGGACGAACAACATCCGCCGGCGCTTGCGGGTCACTTCGCGGCTCTTCGAGGTGCCTGCGCCTCGAGCTCGGCCAGTGCGGCTTCGCGCCGGTGCAGGCCGTGGAGCGTGGTCGCCACCTGGCCCGCCATGACGAGGCCAGCGACGAGGAAGGCGGGCCAGACATAGACGGCATAGCCGCCCATGGCCAAAAAGGTACGAAGGCTTTCCATGGCGGGCTATCTACTCCGGCGGCCGGGCCCGGTCTCAGCGACCGACTGCCGCAGCGGCGCTGCGCAGCTTGGCGGCCAGGAACTCCGAGCGCACGCGCAGGATGAGCAGGCTCACGAAGAAGAAGGTGAAGCCGAGCGCCATGATCATGAGCGGGATCAGGATCGAGGGATCGATGGTCGGCCCGCCGAGGCGGAACACGCTCTCGCCCTGGTGCAGGGTGTTCCACCAGTCGACGGAGAACTTGATGATCGGCACGTTGATGAATCCCACGATGGCGAGGATCGCCGCCGCCTTGTTGCCGTGCTCGGCATCGTCGAAGGCGCCGAGCAGCGCCATGTGGCCCAGATACAGGAAGAAGAGGATCAGCATGGAGGTGAGCCTGGCGTCCCATACCCACCAGGCGCCCCACATGGGTTTGCCCCACAGCGAGCCGCTGACCAGCGCGATGAAGGTGAAGCCGCAGCCGAGCGGCGAAGCGGCCCGGGCGATCAGGTCGCCGAGCGGATGGCGCCAGATGAGGGCACTCGCACTGGCCGCGGCGACGATCGTGTAGACGAAAAGCGCCATCCAGGCGGCGGGGACATGCACGTAGATGATGCGCACGCTCTCGCCCTGCTGATAGTCGGGCGGCGCGAAGACGAGGCCCCAGACGAGGCCCACGGCCAGCAACAGGATGGCCGCCGCCGCCGTCCAGGGCAGCAGCTTCGCGGTCAGCCTGAGGAACCGGCCGGGATTGGCGAACCTATGCATGACGGCGCGGATATATAGAGCATCGCCCGAGCCCGGGCAAAGTCGGGGGGATTACTTAGTGTTAAGGACGGTGGGGGAGCCGGTAAAGAGCCCTCACCCTTCCCGTCGCTGACGCGCCGGGCCCCTTCGTCGATCCGCTTCGCGGCTCGACCCCGCTTTGCGGGAGAGGGTGCCGAGCGTTAGCGAGGCGGGTGAGGGCAGCGGGACGCTAACCGGCATTGCGGACTTCGATGACGACGCGCCGGGCGGAAGGGGTGGCGCTCGCCGCTGGGGTGCCGGCGCCGATCACGGCCACGATGACACCGTCGGGCAGGCCGCGGGCGAGGAGGGCGTCATAGACCGCGTTGGCCCTGGCGCGGGAGAGGACGATGTTGCCATGGGCGCTGCCGCTGGCATCGGCAAAGCCGGTGATGGTCACCCGGGCGCTCGCGTGGCGGGCGAGATAATGGGCCACGGCCTGGAGCTTGGCGGTTTCGCCCGCCGGCACGGCAGCACTGGCGGCGGCGAAATGCAGCACCGCCGTTACCTCGGGCGTCGCCTCGGCCTGCTGGGCCGCTTCGAGCCTGGCGATCCGGTCGCGCATGGGATCGAGGATCCGGTTGAGAGCGGCTTCGGCCAGGCGCCGGTGCTCGGCCGCCTGGTCGGCGAGATCGCTCGCCTGCTGGGCGTTCACGTCGCTCGCCATCCAGCCGGGGGTGCCGACGAGGTTGGCCCGGGCGGCATCCGCCGCCTCGCCGTCCTTCGCCGCCTCATAGCCGTGGTAGATGAGCGCGCCCACATCGCCGCCGTAGGCCTGGTTCACGCCGCCCTCGATGTTGGTCATTTGAGCTGTGCGGTCCGGCGCCGCGCAGCCGGCAAGCAGCAGCAGGACGATCGCAAGCCGGCTCAGCTGTCCCCTGGGCTGTTCCATAAATCGATCTCTCCTCTGGCCGGAACATGGCCGGGCCAGGATATCAGGTCAAGGCAAGCCGCAACGCCGCCGCTCCCGCCCAGGGCGCCAGCGGGATGGCCGCCAGCAGATAGGCTGCGAGCAGCATGAGGTCGGAACGGACCGGAAGGCCGTTCGCCGCCCCGTCGACCGCGCCGACCCCAAAGATCAGCACCGGCACATAGAGCGGCAGCACCAGGAGCGGCAGCAGCACGGCGCCGCGCCTAGCACCCAAGGTGAGCGCGGCACCGACGCCGCCGACCAGGGTCAAGGCCGGCCCGCCGAGGCAAAGCGAAAGCGCCAGCACGGGGATAGCAGGCCAGGGCAGGCCGAGGAGCAGGGCCAGGAACGGCGCCATGACGATGAGCGGCAGGCCGGTCGCAAGCCAATGGGCCAGAACCTTGGCGAGGAAGCTCACTTCGAGAGGAAGCGGGGCGAGCGCCAGCTGCTCCAGCCCGCCGTCCTCCAGCTCCTGCTGGAAGAGGCGGTCGAGGGAGAGAAGAGCAGCGAAGAGGCCCATGACCCAGAGCAGGCCCGGTGCGATGCGGGCGAGAAGCTGCGGCTCGGGCCCGACGCCGAAGGGGAAGGTCATCACCGCCAGGAGATAGAAGGCGAGCGTGATGAGCGCATCGCCGCCCTGGCGCAGGGTCAGCAGCAGATCCCGGCGCAGAAGCGAAAGGAATCCGACGCCGGTCACGCTGCCGCCGCGAACTGGGCGAGATCGAGCGCGACGGCGCCGGGCGGCGCGCCTTCACCGTGGAGTGCGATGACGGCAAGTCCGCCGCAATCGCGATGGCGGGCAAGCGCCGCGGCGAAGTGCGCCTGGGCCTCGGCATCGAGAGCGTTGCCCGGTTCATCCAAGAGCCATAACGGCGCGCCGGTGCCCGCTATCCGGGCGAGTGCCAGGCGCCGGCGCTGGCCGGCGGAGAGCAGGCGGGCCGGAAGCCGGGCGAGTGCGGCGATGCCGAAGGCCTCGAGCCCCTTCTCGACCGCGCCCGCGCCGCACCAGAAGCGCAAGTTCTCCGCCACGGTCAAACCGGGCTTCACCGCGTCGAGATGGCCGAGGAAGGCGAGGCGCCGGCGGTGGCGCTCGGGCTCGGCCGCGATCGGGGCGCCGGCCCAGGAAAACGCACCTGCGACAGGTTGAAGCAGACCCGCCATGAGGCGCAGGAGGCTCGATTTGCCGCTGCCGTTGGGTCCGCGCAGCAGAAGGACGTCGCCCGGCTCCAAGCCGAAGTCGAGGCCTTCGAACAGCAGCCGCGCGCCGCGCCGGCAGGAAAGTGCGCGGCCGGCGAATGCGGCGGGCCGGTCCATCTCGGAATCCCCTCCCATCGCGTTCGAAGGTACCCCGGATGTCCGGCCACCACAAAGCGAGCTTGCGCCAGAGTCCTCGCGTTCTTGTTCGTCATTCCCGCGTAAGCGGGAATCCAGGGCCGCAAGGAGTCCGTCTGCTTCTTGGACCCCCGCTCCCCGCCTGCGCGGAGACAAGCTTCGCGGGGGTGACGAGGGGAAAATATTTGCGCCGCGTCCCGCCGGGATGTGAGCGGGACGCGGCGCACGAGGTCGGAAGACGTGCCGCTGGGGGTCGCGAGGTGCCGTCTTCCAATCCCCGACCACTTTGGGGGTTCGCTAGAGGTCGGCCGGGGCCTCAAGTCAGGACAGGGAGGATTCTCTGACGGGCGAAGACTGGCCGCGCGCTATGGCGGCAATGGGCCGCAATGATGGCGAAATTGTGGTTTTTCCGATGAGCCTGTGCGTTGAACGCCGACGACGATCGTCCCGATCGGAAGCCCCAACCTCTGGTCTATCTCAATCGGCTCGTGAGCTAGGCCGCTTCCCGTACTTCGGGGATGTCCGCGAGGCGTTTGAGGTGTTTCCGCACTTTCCTCAGCGACTTCGCTACTTCATATAGGTCCACTGCGTTCTGGAGGTTCAACCAGAACTGCGGAGTGGTACCCAGCACAAACGCAATGCGGCTTGCACTGTCTGCCGTTATCGCCGCACGACCGTTCACAATGGCGCTCATGTGCTTCCGAGTTAGCCCAGCAGCCTCCGCAAACCGGGCAATCGAGATCTTGCGCGGACGCAGATAAAGCTCCGACAAAATCTCGCCTGGGGACGTCGGACGACGCCTAATTGAATCATGCATCTGCAAGGCCTTCAGTGGGGCAGGCGGCGCTTTCCGTACCAAGAAGGAAGGGCCTAGTGATAGTCGACAAAGTCGATGTCCACGATGTCTCCGGACTCGCCATGCTCGAACCTGAATATGAGACGCCAGTTTCGGCTTATGGTCATAGCGTAAAATCCAGACAAATCGGATCGTGGGTGCTATCACGAAAGCGCCCCCCGAACGCTCACCAGAGATGGAGCCGCCCGTGACCGCCGCCATGGACAGTCTGAAGACGCGCCGGAGCCTCAGCGTGGGCAGCAAGCGCTTCGCCTATTACAGCTTGAAGGCGGCGGAGAAGAAGGGGCTCGGCGAGATTTCGCGCCTGCCGTTCTCCCTCAAGGTGCTGCTGGAAAATCTCCTGCGCAACGAAGACGGACGCTCGGTCCGCCAGGCCGACATCAAGGCACTCGCCCGCTGGACCAAGAAGCGCCGGGGCGAGCGCGAGATCGCCTTTCGCCCCGCGCGCGTGCTGATGCAGGACTTCACCGGCGTGCCGGCGGTGGTCGATCTCGCCGCCATGCGCGACGCCATGCAGGCTATGGGTGCCAGTCCGGACAAGATCAATCCCCTCTCGGCGGTCGATCTGGTGATCGACCATTCGGTGATGGTGGACAGCTTCGGCTCACGCGCCGCCTTCGGCGAGAACGTAACCAGGGAATACGAGCGCAACGGCGAGCGCTACGCCTTCCTGCGCTGGGGCCAGAAGGCCTTCGCGAATTTCCGCGTCGTGCCGCCGGGCACCGGCATCTGCCACCAGGTCAATCTGGAATATCTCTCGGGCGTGGTCTGGACCTCGAAGCAGGACGGATCGACGCTCGCCTATCCCGACACGCTCGTCGGCACCGACAGCCACACCACCATGGTGAACGGACTCTCGGTGCTCGGCTGGGGCGTGGGCGGCATCGAGGCCGAGGCGGCAATGCTGGGCCAGCCCATCTCCATGCTGATTCCCGAGGTGGTGGGCGTGAAGCTGAGCGGGAAGCTGCGGGAAGGCGCCACCGCGACCGACCTCGTGCTGACCGTGACCCAGATTCTGCGCAAGAAGGGCGTGGTCGGCAAATTCGTCGAGTTCTATGGGTCCGGCCTGGACGAGCTGCCGCTGGCCGACCGCGCCACCATCGCCAACATGGCGCCGGAATACGGCGCCACCTGCGGCTTCTTTCCCATCGACGCGGAGACCATCCGCTATCTCAAGGGCACCGGCCGCAGCCCCGGCCAGGTCAAGCTGGTGGAGGCCTATGCCAAGGCCCAAGGCCTGTGGCGCGGTCCGCGCACGGCCGATCCCGTTTTCACCGAGACCCTCGATCTCGACATCGCCAGCGTCGAGCCGAGCCTCGCCGGTCCGAAGCGGCCCCAGGATCGGGTCGCACTTTCCGCCGCGGCTTCGTCGTTCGGCCAGGCTCTCAGCGAGGCCTTCGGCCGGCCGGACAACGCGGCGCGGGTGCCGGTCGAGGGCAAGGGCTTCGATCTCGGCGACGGCGACGTGGTCATTGCCGCCATCACCAGCTGCACGAATACCTCCAATCCCACGGTCATGCTGGGGGCCGGGCTCATCGCCCGCAATGCGGTGAAGCGCGGGCTCAAGGTCAAGCCCTGGGTCAAGACTTCGCTCGCCCCGGGCTCCCAGGTGGTGACCGATTATCTGAGGGACGCGGGCCTGCAGGCCCCTCTCGACAAGCTCGGCTTCAACCTGGTGGGCTATGGCTGCACCACCTGTATCGGCAATTCCGGACCCCTGCCCGAGTCCATCGCGGCCGCCATCGGCAAGGGCGACTTGACCGTCTGCTCGGTGCTTTCCGGCAACCGCAATTTCGAAGGCCGGGTCAATCCGCTGACCAGGGCCAATTACCTCGCCTCGCCCATGCTGGTGCTGGCCTATGCGCTGGCCGGTTCGATGAAGGTCGATCTGTTGAAGGATCCCCTGGGCACGGACAAGAAGGGCAAGCCGGTGTTTCTTTCCGAGCTCTGGCCCAGCAGCCAGGAGATCGCCGCGGCCGTCCGGCGCTTCGTCAAGCCGGCGAGCTTCCGCAAGCGCTATGCCGACGTCTTCGCCGGCGACAAGCTGTGGCGCAAGGTAGAATCCGGCGGCGGGGTCACCTATGACTGGGATTCCAATTCCACCTATGTCCAGAACCCGCCCTATTTCGCCGAAATGCCCGAGGAGCCGGGGGCGATCGGCGACATCGCGGGGGCGCGAGTCCTGGCTGTCCTCGGCGACAGCATCACCACGGATCACATCTCGCCCGCCGGCTCGATCAAGAAGGACGGGCCAGCCGGGCAGTACCTGATTGCCCACGGCGTGGCGCCCGCCGACTTCAACTCCTACGGCGCCCGGCGCGGCAATCACGAAGTGATGATGCGCGGCACCTTCGCCAACATCCGCTTGAAGAACGAGATGGCGCCGGGGACCGAAGGCGGCGTCACCCGGCATCTCCCCGATGGCGCTGTGATGTCCATCTACGATGCGGCCATGGCCTACAAGGCCGAGGGCCTGCCTCTCGTCGTCGTGGCCGGCAAGGAATACGGCACCGGTTCGTCGCGCGACTGGGCGGCCAAGGGCACGCTGCTCCTGGGCGTGAAGGCCGTGGTGGCCGAGAGCTTCGAGCGCATCCATCGCTCCAATCTCGTCGGCATGGGCGTGCTGCCGCTCCAGTTCAAGGACGGGATGAACCGCAAGAGCCTCGCGCTCACCGGCGATGAAACCCTCGACCTTTCCGGGCTCGCCGCCGGTTTCAAGCCGGGCATGGCGGTGACGGTGACGGTCCACCGGTCGGATGGCCGCCGGGAGGATTTCACCGCCATCTGCCGGATCGACACTTTGGACGAGGTCGAATACTTCCGGCATGGCGGAATCCTGCCCTATGTGCTGCGCAATCTGCGGGGTCAGGCGGCGGCTTGAACGCGCCCCAAGGAATCACCGGAACGTGATTCGGTCCCGACCAGGCCTTGCGCTAGTTCTCCTCACATGACCCGTCCATTCGCTACAGTGGCCGTAATGGCGCCCGTTCTGTTCGCCATGGCGGCCATGGCGGGGGACCAGCCCGTGCCGGCCGCGGTCAGCGACCAGCCGGTGGTGGTGGAGCTGTTCACGTCCGAGGGCTGCAGTTCCTGCCCGCCGGCGGAAGCTCTGTTGGGCGATCTCGCCGCGCGCCACGATATCCTGCCGCTCGCCTTCCACGTCGACTACTGGGATTACATCGGCTGGAAGGACAGCTTCGGCTCGGCGGAGGCGACCGACCGGCAGCAGCGCTACAGCCGCGCGCTCGGCCTCAACATGGTCTATACGCCCCAGATGGTCATCGACGGCGCCCATGACGCGGTCGGCTCCGACCAGGCGGCGGTGACGGCGGCGATCGCGGCGGCGGCGGCGGAGCCGAAACTGAAGCTCGTGGTGCTGCGCGACGACCAGGGCAGGTACAAGGTCGAGATCCCGGCCGGCGATCCGGGCAAGGAGCCGGCCACCGTCTGGCTGGCGCTCTTCGACCACGCCCACAAGACAGAAGTGCAGCGCGGCGAGAATGCCGGCCGAACCCTGGTCGAGTACAACGTCGTGCGCGAATGGCACAAGATCGGCATGTGGGACGGAAAGCCCACCGAGATCGCGCTCAACCTGACGCCGGAATCGGACGAGTACGACGCCTGCGCCGTGCTCGTGCAGCTGGGCGGCAACGGCCCGATCCGGGGCGCGGCTTCCTTCCGCATGCAGAAGCACGGCGAAAGCCAACCGGGCAGCGAGCCCGGCGAATCATCTGGAGGAGGCAGCAATGGTTAAACCGATCCCCGAAGGCTTCCATTCGGTGACGCCGCATCTCACCGTCGAGGGCGCGGCCGCGGCCATCGACTTCTACAAGAAGGCCTTCGGCGCGGTCGAGTTGGGGCGGATGGCGGCCCAGGACGGCAAGCGCCTCATGCATGCCATGATCCGCATCGGCGATTCTATGCTCATGCTGGCCGACGCCTTCCCGGAAATGGGCAGCAAGGGCCCGAAGGCGCTCGGCGGCTCCTCGGTCACCGTGCATCTCTACGTCCCGGATTCCGACAAGGTCTTCGCCCAAGCGATCGCCGCCGGGGCCACGGTCGCCATGCCGATCGCCGACATGTTCTGGGGCGACCGTTACGGCGTGGTCGCCGATCCCTTCGGCCACCGCTGGTCGATCGCGACCAAGAAGAAGGACCTGACCCCCGAAGAAATTGCCGCCGCGGCCAAAGCCGCCATGGCCGCTATGGCGAAGCCCGGCAAGAAGTAGAAGTCAGGGAAGCTTAACCACAGAGACACAGAGGCACAGAGAAGAAAGCAGAAGAGAGCCCCAGGCCGCTTCGCGGCCCGAAGTTTTTCTTCTCTACGAGTCCGTGCCTCTGCGGTCAGACTTTCTTCGCGCGGTCATCCGCAGCGGCATTCCCTGGATGCAAGCGCACTCTCCCTTGATCGGGATGGCTGCCGGATATGCATCTTATCCGATGTATATCCATGGAGGGTGTCATGCAGGTTTCGAAATGGGGCAACAGCCTGGCGGTTCGGCTTCCCGCCGCCGTGGTCGAGGCCCTCGCGCTCAAGGAAGGGGACGAGATTGAAATCCACGTCGCCGAGACGCGCGAATTCGCGGTGGCGCGCAAGCCCGGACGACAGGAATTGCTGAAGCGTCTTCGCGCCTTCCGCGGACGGCTTCCCGACGATTTCAAGTTCGACCGGGACGAGGCCAATGCCCGGTGACTTCTTCGACACCAATGTCCTGGTCTACGTCGCCTCGGCACTCCACGCCGATTGCGACCGGCTCTGGAC
Source organism: Candidatus Udaeobacter sp. (assembly GCA_035604155.1). Classification (GTDB taxonomy): domain Bacteria; phylum Pseudomonadota; class Alphaproteobacteria; order Dongiales; family Dongiaceae; genus DASXQK01. The sequence goes on from DATNJA010000231.1 coordinate 10,371, forward strand.
GGAAGACATGCAGCACGGGATGAAGATCGAGGGCAGGCTCAGGATCGCCAACCCGTTCCGTCGGGCGTAGGCCGGCAGGAAATAACGGCGGCTACTTCGGGTACTCTCTTCGGTTTGAGAAAAGGCGTGGATGACCGGGTCAAGCCCGGTCATGACGGATTGGATCGACAGTTTGCCGTCATGACCGTTGCCGTGATGGCCGGATTTGGTCCCGGCATCCGCGACTATTTCCTGCCAAACGATCCGCCGCGGCGCCTCGGCGTGAGAGCGCTTTACCCGACCGCCCGCAGCAGCGCCGAATCGAGGCGGCGGGCGAAGGCATTGGTGTCGGAAACCGGTTCGCCCTGGACGATGCAGGCCTGATCCAAGAGCAGCCAGGCCGCTTCCGTCACCGCGTCGGCGCCGCCGTTCTGGGACAGGCGCTTGGCGAGGCAGGCGATCACGGGGTGGCGCGGGTTCACCTCCAGCACGCGTTTGGACTTCCCGTCCAACTGGCGATGCTGCTTCAGCAGGCGCTCCAGATGCATGTCCATGTCGCCCTCGTCGGCGACCAGGCAGACGGCGCTGGCTTCCAGCCGGTGCGAGGCGCGCACGTCCTTGACCGCGTCCTTCAGGGTCAGCTTCAACAAGGCGATCAGGGCATCGGTGCCGGCGGCCTGGGGCTCCTCGGCCGCCTTCTTCTTGTCCTCCGGTAGGGCGATCTTCTCCAGATCGGCGCCGCCCCGGGTGGCCGATTTGAACGGCTTGGCGTCATAGCCGCCGACGGCCGGAACCCAGAACTCGTCCACCGGATCGGCCAGCAGCAGAACCTCCACGCCGCGCGCGGCGAAACCCTCGAGCTGCGGGCTCCTGGCCGCCGCCTCCACGGTCTCGCCGGTGATGTAATAGATCGCCTCCTGACCCGGCTTCATCCGGCCGACGTAGTCGGCCAAGGTCGTCAGGCCGGTGGTCAGGCCCTCGGCGCGGGTGGAGCGGAAGCGGGCGAGCTTCAGCAAGGCCTCGCGCTGCTCGGTATCCTCGTAGAGGCCTTCCTTCAGCACCGGCCCGAAGTCGTCCCAGAAGCTCCCATAGGCCTCGCCATCCTTTTCGGCCAGCTTGGCAAGCTCGGCCAGGCTGCGCTTCACCAGGCCGGAGCGGATCTTGGCCAGCAGCGGGTTATGCTGCAGCAGCTCGCGGCTGATGTTGAGGGGCAGGTCCTCGGAATCGACGATCCCTTGGAGGAACCGGAGATAGCCCGGCAGGATGTCGGCGCAGTCGTCGGTGATGAAGACGCGCCGGACATAGAGCTTGAGACGATGCTTGCGCTCCGGATTGAACAGGTCGAAGGGCCGCGATCCGGGCAGGAAGAGGAGGGCGGTGTAGTCGATCTTGCCCTCGGCCTTCCAATGGATGGTGAGCCTCGGCTGGTCGAGGCCGTGGGAGACGTGGCGATAGAACTCGGCGTACTGGCGCTCGGTGATCTCGCTCTTGGGCCGCATCCAGAGGGCGGCGGCCTCGTTGAGCTTCTCCTCCTTGCCGCCGGCCTTGAGCAGGATCGGCAGCGCGATATGGTCGGAATAGCGGGCGACCACGGTCTTGAGGCGTAGCGGATCGAGGAACTCCTCGGCATCCTTGCGCAGGTGCAGCAGGATGCGGGTGCCGCGCTCGACCTCGGTCGCCGGCGATACCGTGAACTCGCCCTTGCCGTCGGAGACCCAGCGCCAGCCCTCGGCCTCGCCCGCTCGCCGGCTGAAGACCTCGACCTTCTCGGCCACCATGAAGGAGGCGTAGAAGCCGACGCCGAACTGGCCGATCAGGGAGAGATCCTTGGCCGCATCGCCGGTGGCCTGGGCGAGAAAGGCGGAGGTGCCTGAGCGCGCGATGGTGCCGAGATTGGCGACCAGCTCCTCCCGGTTCATGCCGATGCCGTTGTCGGCCACGGTCAGGCTATGGGCCGCGGCGTCGGGGGCGATGGTCACCCGGAACTGGCTGTCGCCCGCCGCAAGCTCGGGGCTGGTGAGGGCCAGATAACGCAGCCGGTCGCAGGCATCCGACGCGTTGGAAATCAATTCCCGAAGGAAGATCGACCGCTCGCTGTAAAGCGAATGGGCGACGATATCGAGCAGACGCCCGACCTCGGCCTGGAAGCCGTGTTTCTCCTCAGTTGACGCCTCGTCCCGCATGGCCTTGAGACCCCTCATGACAAACCCCGGTCGGATATGGGGATATTGCGGGCCACATCAAGAGGCAAGGCCGACTGTAGCTAGCTCGTCAAGTTGGCCGGTTTATGTAGCTCGCGAGTTGTCCGCTTCGTTTAGGCTTTGGGCCGGGGCATGCCCCGGCCCAAAGCGGCCGGCGTGGAAGCGTGTCACGCGGCCCGTTGGTTTGGCTCGATGA
>DATNJA010000232.1:0-37870 GCA_035604155.1 Candidatus Udaeobacter sp.
TAGACGGTGAAGAAGCGCAGGCCCGTGGCCGGGATCCGGAACAGGTGGCTGTAGGCCGTCGTCATCAATTCGTCGGCGAGCTTGGTCGCCGCATAGAGCGAGACCGGCTTCTCCACCCGGTCGCCCACCGCAAACGGCAGCTTGTCGTTGCCGCCATAGACCGAGGACGAGCTCGCATAGACCAGATGCTTCATGTTCGCCAGCCGCCGGCAAGCCTCCAGCACCACCAGATGCCCGGTGATATTGGCATCGGTGTAGGCGAAGGGATCGCTGAGGGAATGGCGCACGCCGGCCTGGGCCGCCAGATGGACGATCCCCGTAAGCCCCCCATGGGCCGCGAAGAAATCTGCCATGGCCTTGCGGTCGCTGAGGTCCAGGCGATGGAAGCCGAAGCCCTTGCGGGCCTGGAGGCGGGCGAGGCGCGCTTCCTTCAGCTTGGGGTCATAATACGGATTGACGCTGTCCAGGCCGACCACCGTCTCGCCGCGGTCGAGCAGCCGGTTGGCGACGTGATAGCCGATGAAGCCTGCGGCACCGGTAACGAGAATCATCCTGCCTCCGACGGGCGGCGAGCATAGCGAAGCGGGCCGGCAAGCAAAGCAATTTCCTTAGATTCGCGACGAGGTTCCCGGCGCTTCATGACCGCGCCAGGCCCGATTGCCAACGCATTCTTGCGAATTCCCCGGGCCGCCGAGGCGGCAATTGCGCCTCCCCTGCCGGCCCACTAGGTTGTTCCTGTAAGAAGAGTCCTTGGGAGGACATGGATGGCGCTGGCTGCCGTCAGCCTCGACGACAAATATGAGCTCGACACCGGCCGGGTATTCATCACCGGGACCCAGGCCCTCGTCCGCCTGCCCATGATGCAGCGCCGGCGCGACCTGGCCGCCGGCCTCAACACCGCCTGCCACGTCACCGGCTATCGCGGCTCGCCGCTGGGCGGCATCGACCTCGCCATGGGCCATGCCCAAAAGTTTCTCGACAAGCATCACATCCATTTCCGACCGGGGGTGAACGAGGACCTGGCGGCGACCGCGGTCTGGGGCAGCCAGCAGCTCGACCTGTTCGGCGATTCCAAGTACGACGGCGTCTTCGCCCTCTGGTACGCCAAGGGCCCTGGCGTGGACCGGAGCGGCGACGTGCTGCGCCACGGGAACCTGGCCGGCGCGGCCAAGAACGGCGGCGTCCTGCTGCTGGCCGGCGACGATCACACTTGCAAATCCTCGACCACGGCGCATCAGAGCGAATACGCCTTCATGGACGCCGGCATCCCGGTGCTGAATCCCGCCGGCGTGCAGGAGTTCCTCGACCTCGGCCTGTTCGGCTGGGCCATGTCGCGCTATTCGGGCTGCTGGGTCGCTTTCAAAGTGGTGGCCGAGACGGTGGACAGCACCGCCTCCTGTTCGATCGATCCTCATCGCCTCCAGGTTTGCCTGCCCGAAGACTTCGCTATGCCGGCCGAGGGCCTCAACATCCGCTGGCCCCAGTCCTCCTTCGCCTCGGCCCAGGCGCTCGAGCAGGAGTATCGCCTCCACCGCCACAAGCTTTATGCCGCGCTCGCCTTTGCCAAGGCCAATGGCCTGAACCGCACGGTCATCGATGGTCCGCGCCGGCGCTTCGGCATCGTCACCTGCGGCAAGTCCTATCTCGACGTGCGCCAGGCTCTCGACGATCTCGGCATCGACGACGCCTATGCCGCCGAGATCGGCCTCTCGGTCTACAAGGTCGGCATGACCTGGCCGCTGGAGCGCGACGGCGTCCGCCATTTCGCCGAAGGCCTGGAAGAGATCCTGGTGGTCGAGGAGAAGCGGGCCCTGGTCGAGAACCAGCTGAAGGAGCAGCTTTATAACTGGAGCGAGAACGTCCGGCCGCGGGTCATCGGCAAGTTCGACGAGAAGGGCGAATGGATCCTGCCCTCGGCCGATGAGCTGAGCCCGGCCCGCATCGCCCGGGTCATCGCCCGGCGCATCGCGCGCTTCCATACCAGCGAGCGGATCGCCCAGCGCCTCGCCTTCCTAGAGGCGAAGGAGCGCTCCCAAGCCCAGATCCATCCGCCCATCCGCAGGATCGCCTATTTCTGCTCCGGCTGCCCGCACAACACGTCGACCCGCGTGCCCGAAGGCAGCCGGGCCTTGGCCGGCATCGGCTGCCACTACATGGCCCAGTGGATGGACCGGGAGACCAAGACCTTCACCCAGATGGGCGGCGAAGGCGCCACCTGGCTCGGCCAGGCGCCCTTCAGCAAGACGCCCCATGTCTTCCAGAACATCGGCGACGGCACCTATTTCCATTCGGGCAGCCTGGCGATCCGCGCGGCCGTCGCCGCCGGCGTCAACATCACGTACAAGATTCTTTACAACGACGCGGTCGCCATGACCGGCGGCCAGCCGGTGGATGGGCCGCTGGACGTTCCCCGGGTCGCCCAGCAGCTCGCGGCCGAGGGCGTCTCCAAAATCGTCGTCGTCACCGACGAGCCGGAGAAATATCCCACGGCCGGCGCGTTCCCCGCGGGCGTGGCGGTCTTCCATCGCGACCGGCTCGACCATGTCCAGCGCGACTTGCGCGAGACGCCGGGGGTGACGGCCATCGTCTATGACCAGACCTGCGCGGCCGAGAAGCGCCGCCGGCGCAAGCGCGGCCTGATGGAGGATCCCCCGAAACGCGTCTTCATCAATGAGCTGGTCTGCGAAGGCTGCGGGGACTGCAGCGTCAAGTCGAACTGCCTGTCCGTGATCCCGGTCGAGACCGAGTTGGGCCGCAAGCGCGCCATCGATCAGTCCACGTGCAACAAGGACTTCTCCTGCGTCAACGGTTTCTGCCCCAGCTTCGTCACCGTCCATGGCGGACGCCTGCGCCAGCGCAAGGCCGCCGGCGGCGAAGCATCGGGCTTCGGTCCGCTGCCGGAGCCCGCCGTCGCGGCGTTCACCGAGCCCTATGGCATCCTCGTCACCGGCGTCGGCGGCACGGGCGTGGTCACCATCGGGGCTCTCATCGGCATGGCCGCCCATCTCGAAGGCAAGGGCTGCTCGGTGCTCGACATGACCGGGCTCGCCCAGAAGGGCGGCGCGGTGCTGAGCCATATCCGCATCGCTCGGCGCCCGGAGGATATTCACGCCGTGCGGCTTGCCACCGGCGGCGCGCGCCTCCTGCTCGGCTGCGACATCGTCGTCTCGGCCACTCTCGACGCGCTTGCCAGGGTCGCCCAAGGGGAGACCAGCGCCATCATCAATACCCATGAGACCATCACCGGGGACTTCACCCGCGATCCCGACATGCAGTTTCCCGAGGCGGATCTGCAGAAGCTGATCGTCGATGCCGCCGGGGCAAAGGCGAGCGATTTCCTCGATGCGACGCGGCTTGCCACCGTCCTCATCGGCGATTCCATCGCCACCAACCCGTTCATGCTGGGCTATGCCTGTCAGAAGGGCCTGCTGCCCGTCTCAGCCGAGGCGCTGCAGCGGGCGATCGAGCTCAATGCGGTGGCGGTCGAGGCGAACAAGCGGGCATTCCTCTGGGGCCGGCGCGCCGCCCATGACCTGGCCGCCGTCGAGCGCTTCGTCGCCAGCATGGCGCCCGAGACCATCGCGCCGGCGTTGGCCAAGACCCTCGAGGAGATCGTCGCCAAGCGGGCCGATTTCCTGACCGAGTACCAGAATGCGGCCTATGCGGGCCGTTATCGTGCCCTGGTCGAGCGCGTGCGCAAGGCCGAGGCCGAGCGGGCGCCCGGCATGTCCGGCCTGGCGGAAGCGGCAGCGCGCTACTACTTCAAGCTCCTCGCCTACAAGGACGAATACGAAGTGGCGCGGCTTTATGCCGACGAGCGCTTCCGCACCGCGCTCGAGTCCCAGTTCGAAGGCGACTACCGGCTGGAATTCCACCTGGCGCCGCCGCTCGTCGCCAAGCGCGATCCGGACAGCGGCCTGCCCCTCAAGAGCGGCTATGGCGCCTCGATGCTGCGGGTCTTCGGTTTGCTGGCCCGGTTCAGGTTCCTGCGCGGCAGCATCCTCGATCCCTTCGGCCACGCGGCCGAACGCCGGCGCGAGCGCCGGCTCATCAAGGACTATGAGGCTCTGGTCGAGGAGGTCCTGGCGGAGCTCGACCATGACCGCCATCGCCTCGCGGTCGCCCTGTTGTCGTTGCCCGAGCAGATCCGCGGCTACGGCCATGTCAAGGAAGCCCATCTCGCCAAGGTCGAGAAGCGCGGGACCGAGCTCCGCGAAGCCTTCCGCGCGCCAGAGAGCCATCGTACGGCCGCCGAATAGCCGCGCTATCGCCCGCGGCTGATTCGGCTCCCGTCATTGCCGATCCGGCGGGCAACCTGCCGCGCGATGAAAGGCAGTAGCCGGCGGTTCCTCGCCGCCGCAGGGCCGAAGCTCATGGCCACGAGAATGAGGCGCGTGCCGCCCGGAAGTACGATGATGGCCGCATCGTGGCGGGTCCGGCTGCTCCAGCCCGCCTTCGACCAGAGACGCGCCTGGCGCGGCAGGCCCTCTCCGAAAAAGCCGGTGACCTGGTTCAATGGATCCTGTGCGTCGACCGCGTCGGGAAAGCGCGCCAGGAGTTTCATCATCGCGGCGGAGCGCCGGCGGTTCACGGCCTCGCCCTGCGCGATCGCGAGCAGCAGCCGGGCGATGGCGTCGCTGGTCAGGCGGTTGCGGTTGTTCGGCACATCGAAGCAGGACTGGCGCTCCCGGCCGTATGGCGCCTCGTACCAGGTCTTCTGGGCGAGATTGATGCCCGCAAACTCAGGACAGCGCCAGGCGGCAAAGTAACGGTCGATCGCCCGGCGTCGGGCGAGCCAGCGCTTCAGCGCCGCTGGGTTCAGCGCCGGACCGCTGGTGGTGCCCGTCAAGCTGTCGACGACAAGAGAGGTGGCATCGTTGCCGGACCGTTGAATCATCGCTGTCAGCGCTTGGCCGAGCTCGCGCGACGCGGCGAGGCGCCCGCTCTCGAGCGCGGCCTCAGCGGCGGCGAGGAAGAACAGCTTGACCAGGCTGGCCGGATATCCGGGCCGGTCGCCCCGGTGGGAAAAGCCGCCCGCCGTCCGTGCCTCGGGCAACACTAGGGTGATGGCCAAACTGCCGGGCTGCAAATCGGGAAAACGCGCGTGGGTCGCGGCCAGAACAGCCGTTACGATCTTTCTCGCCCTCTCATCGTCATGCCAGCCCCGCTCGGCCGGCTTCCATAAGACCGTTGAACCCATGGGGAATATCTACCACTATTTTCCGAACTGGGCCCGGTGCGCTGGCATTTTCCGCGTATAGTGACGCTGGGTCCGACCCAATGAGACGGCAACGACAAGGGAGGCACATCATGAAAACGCGCTTCGCTACGCTTGCCATCGCCCCGATTCTCCTCGCGGCGGCAATATTCGCCGCCGGCGATTCCCGCGCCCAGACGGTTCTCAACCGCGGCAACGGCGCCGAACCCGAAACCCTCGATCCGCAAATCCTGACAGGCGTGCCCGAGGCCAATATCGCCTATGACCTCTATGAAGGCCTCGCCACCCTCGACAGCCATGGCAACCCGACGCCGGGCGTGGCCAAGAGCTGGGAGGTGAGCGACGACGGGAAGGTCTATACCTTCCACCTGCGCGACGACGCCAAATGGTCCAACGGCGATCCGATCACGGCGGACGACGTCGTCTACTCCCTGCGGCGCATCGTCGATCCCAAGGTCGCCGCCGAATATGCCTACATCTATTCGCCGATCCTGAACGCCGACGACATCAATGCCGGCAAGGAGAAGGACCTGACCAAGCTCGGCGTCGTCGCCGTCGACCCGCTCACGGTCAAGATCACCCTCAAGGCGTCGACGCCCTATTTCATCGGGCTTCTCGCCCATACCTCCGGCCAGATCGTCAACCACAACGTGATCGAGAAGTACGGGGATCAATGGACGCGGCCCGGCAACTCGGTCAGCAGCGGCGCCTACATGATCAGCGAATGGACGCCTCAGTCGCGCGTCGTGCTGGTGAAGAATCCCTATTTCCACGACGCTGCCAACGTGAAGATCGACAAGGTCGTCTATTACCCGACCGAGGATCTGGCCGAGGAATACAAGCGCTTCCGCGCCGGCGAGATCGACGAGACCTATACGGTGCCCTCGGAGGACATTCCGCTCGCCGCCAAGCAGTATAAGGCCGAGCTGCATGATTCGGCCTATTTCGGCACCTATTTCTACGGCATCAACATGACCAAGGCGCCGCTGGGGAGCAGCGCCGACCTGCGCCGCGCGCTTTCCATGGTCATCGACCGCGATGCCCTGGTGAAGCACATTACCCAGGGCGGCGAACTGCCTGCCTATTCCTGGATGCCGCCGGGCGAGCCGGGCTATACCCCGCCCAAGCTCGCCTTTGCCTCGCTGACAATGAAGCAGCGCATCGCCATGGCCCGCAAGATCCTGAAGGCCGCCGGCTACGGCCCCGACAATCCCTTGCAGGTCGAGATCCTCTACAACACCAACCAGAACCATAAGAAGATCGCCATCGCGATCGCCAGCATGTGGAAGCAGGCGCTGGGCGTGCAGGTGAAGCTCACCAACCAGGAATGGAAGGTCTATCTCGCCACGCGCCGCGAGAAGCAGTACCAGGTCGCCCGCGGCGGCTGGATCGGCGACTACCTCGATCCCAGCGACTTCATGGAACAGTACATGTCCGACGCCGGCGATTCGAATTTCATGGGCTACAACAACAAGGACTACGACGACCTGCTCCGCCAGGCCCAGACCGAGACGAACGCCGGCGCCCGCATGAAGCTGTTCGAAAAGGCCGAGGCGATTTTCCTGAAGGACGAGCCCCTGATCCCGATCTACTTCTACGTCAACGTCCACATGATCAGCACGAAAGTCGCCGGCTGGCATGACAACCTGCTCGGCTACAATCTGACGCGCTATCTGGCGATGAAATAGCCGGGCGAAAACCCCGCCATGTCCATAGGCCGCCCTTCCGTCCGCCCCGCCGAGGGGTGCGGCGGAAGGGTGGTCGATTTCCCCTCGCCCCGCCGGCGCTGAGTATCCCCTTTGCTTCGTTTTGCCATCAGGCGGTTCCTCGGTTCCGTCCCGACCCTGCTGCTGATCGTCACCGTGTCGTTTTTCATGATGCGTGCTGCGCCGGGCGGACCCTTCGACAAGGAACGGATCGTTCCGCCGGAGATCGAGGCCCGGCTGCAGCACGCCTATCACCTGGATGAGGCCCTTCCGCTCCAGTTCCTTCGCTACATCGGCAATCTGCTCCGCGGCGATTTCGGGCCGTCCTTCCAGTACCGGGATTTCTCGGTCGCGGAACTGATCCGGGACGGCTTCCCGACATCCCTCAGGCTGGGCGGCATCGCCATCCTGCTGGCGCTCGCAAGCGGCGTGGCCATGGGCGCCGTCGCGGCGCTGCGCCAGAACAGCACCGCCGACTACGGCACCATGGGCGTCGCCATGACCGGGATCGTCATTCCGAACTTCGTCCTGGCACCCCTGCTCACCCTCGTGTTCGGGTTGTGGCTCAGATGGCTGCCGGTGGGCGGCTGGGGTGCGGGGGACGTCCAGCACATGGTGCTGCCGATCATCGCGCTCAGCCTCTATCAGATCGGATTCATCGCCCGGCTGACCCGCGGCAGCATGATCGAGGTGCTGCGCACCAACTATGTCCGCACGGCACGCGCCAAGGGCCTGCCCGAGACCATCACGCTCCTGCGCCATGCCCTCAGGCCCGCGCTGTTGCCGGTCATCTCCTATCTCGGCCCGGCCGTGATCAATACCATCACGGGCTCCGTGGTGGTCGAGCAGATCTTCGGCATTCCTGGCATCGGCCGCTACTTCGTCCAGGCGGCCCTCAACCGCGACTACACCCTGGTCATGGGAGTCACCATCTTCTATGGCGTGCTGATCATTTTCGCCAATCTCGCCGTGGATCTTCTCTACGGCGTCCTCGATCCCCGCATCCGCTACGACTGACGCCGCCATGGCCGATTCTGCGCAATCCATCGCCATGCCGCCCAACGAGGAATTCAAAGGCCGCAGCCTTTGGTCCGACGCCTGGCACCGGCTGTTGCGCAATCGGGCCGCGGTGGTGAGCGCGGTCCTGCTGGCGCTCATCGCGCTCGCCGCGGTGCTCGTGCCGCTGTTGAGCCCGATCGCCTACGACGACGTCTTCTGGGATTCCATCAACACGCCGCCCGACTTCGCCAGCGGCCATTATTTCGGAACCGACGACAACGGGCGCGATCTCTTCGTGCGCACCATGTATGGCGGCCGGGTTTCGCTGACCGTCGGCCTGGTGGCGACTCTGGTCAGCCTCGTCATCGGCGTCACCTGGGGTGCCGTCGCGGGGTTCCTCGGCGGCCGCATCGACGGCGTGATGATGCGCTTCGTGGACATCCTCTATTCCGTTCCCTTCCTCTTCTTCGTCATCATGCTGACGGTCGCCTTCGGCCGGCACATCGTTCTGATCTACATCGCCATCGGCGCCGTCTCGTGGCTCGACATGGCCCGGATCGTGCGCGGCCAGACCATGAGCCTGAAGCGCCGCGAATTCGTCGAGGCGGCGCGGGCCGGCGGCGTGCGCCAATCCCGGGTGATCCTGCGTCACATCATTCCCAACTGCCTCGGACCCGTCATCGTCTATGTGACCCTGACGGTTCCCAACGTGATCCTGCTGGAATCCTTCTTGAGCTTCCTCGGCCTCGGCGTGCAGGAGCCTTCGACGAGCTGGGGCGTGCTGATCAGCGACGGCGCCCGCATCATGGAGTCTTCGCCCTGGGCGCTCTGCTTCCCGGCCGCCATGCTGGCCGTCACCCTCGCCTGCTTCAACTTCATCGGCGACGGGCTGCGCGACGCCCTCGACCCAAAGGACCGGTGAGGCGATGGGCGCCGTGCTGGAAATCGCCGATCTCCAGGTCCGTTTCGCCACGCCGGAGGGCGAGGTCGAGGCGGTGAACGGCGTCGGGCTCACGGTCCAACCGGGCGAGACGGTCGGCATCGTCGGCGAATCGGGCTCCGGCAAGAGCCAGGTCTTCCTGGCGGTCATGGGCCTCTTGGCCTCCAACGGCCAGGCTGCCGGCAGCATCAAGTTCCAGGGCGGGGAGATTCTGGGCCGGCCGGCGAGCGAGCTGAACCGCATCCGCGGCGCGCGGATGTCCATGATTTTCCAGGACCCCATGACCTCCCTCAATCCCTACCTCACCATCGAGCGCCAGCTGACCGAGGTGCTGGTCACTCATCGCGCCATGTCCCGCGGCGCGGCGCGCGCAGCCGCCGTAGACATGCTGGAGCGGGTGCAAATCCCAGAAGCGGATCGGCGTATCGGCCACTATCCTTTCGAGTTTTCCGGCGGCATGCGCCAGCGGGCGATGGTCGCCATGGCCCTGCTCTGCCAGCCGGAGCTGCTGATCGCCGACGAACCCACTACGGCCCTCGACGTCACCGTCCAGGCCCAGATCCTGGCCCTCATGGCCGAGCTGACGCGGGGCGCGCGCACCGCCCTTGTCCTCATCACCCATGACCTGGGCGTCGTCGCCGGGCTCTGCGACCGCGTCCTGGTCATGTATGCGGGACGGATCGTGGAGACGGGCGCGGTGCGCGATATTTTTCACCGGCCCCAGCATCCCTACACCGCGGGCCTGCTTGCTTCCATGCCGCGGCTCGACAATGACGTGGCCAAGCAGCTGCAGACCATCCCGGGGCAGCCCCCGAACCTTCAGCGCCTGGGGCCGGGCTGCGCCTTTGCCGAGCGCTGCCCCAGGGTCATGGACCGTTGCCGCGTCGAGCGCCCCCTCTTGCGCCTCATCTCGGGTCCAGGCGCAGGTCAAGACGGCGAGGGACGCATGAAGGCTTGCCATCTGGAGGACCTGTGATGGGTCCGCCGCTTCTTTCGGTGCGCGATCTCAGCGTCCATTTCCACATGGCGGGCAGCTGGCTTTGGCGCCAACCGGCCGCCGTGCTGAAGGCCGTGGACGAGGTCAGCTTCGACCTGGCGCCAGGAGAAACCCTGGGACTTGTGGGCGAGTCCGGCTGCGGAAAGTCCACGCTTGGCCGCGCCGTATTGCGTCTGCTGCCCAATATCCAGGGCCGCGTCGTCTGGCTGGGCGAGGACCTGGCCAAGCTGGATGAGGAAGCGATGCGCCAGAAGCGCCGGGAGATGCAGATCGTCTTCCAGGATCCGCTCGCCGCCCTCGATCCCCGGATGACCGTCGGCGAGATCATCGCCGAGCCGCTACGCACCTTCCGGCCGGACATGTCGGCGGCCGAATCGAAGGCCAAGGTCCAGGCCATGATGGCCGGCGTCGGCCTGCTGCCCCAGCAGATCAACCGCTATCCCCATGAATTCTCCGGCGGCCAATGCCAGCGCATCGGCATCGCGCGGGCCATGATCAACGAGCCGAAGCTCGTCGTCTGCGACGAGCCCGTCTCGGCCCTCGACGTCTCGATCCAGGCCCAGATCGTCAACCTGCTCATGGACCTGCAGCGCCAGTACGGGATGTCCATGATCTTCATCTCGCACAACCTCAGCGTCGTGCGCCATGTCGCCCACCGGATCATGGTGCTCTATCTGGGGCGCGTGGCGGAGATCGCCGACCGCGACCAGCTCTACCGGAACCCGCGCCACCCCTATACCCAGGCGCTCATCTCGGCGGTGCCGATTCCCGATCCCGATCTCGAACGGGCCAAGGCGCGCCTGATCCTGAAGGGCGACCTTCCCTCGCCCCTCGACCCGCCCAGCGGCTGCGCCTTCCGCACCCGCTGCCCCAAGGCCACGCCCCTATGCGCGCAACTCCGCCCAGAGCTCACGCCGCTGGAGCTCGGCCACCGGGTTGCCTGTCATCATTGGGATAAGTAGCGCGCTGGAGCCTGATCGTCTCGAGCCCGCTCGGCTTGAGACGTGAATCAAGCTCCACTCCCAAAATGTAGAGCAAGATTCACGGGTCAGCTTGATAGAAGCTGACCCGATCTTGCTCTAGCCCGTTCACCCGCCCAGCCCCACGGCGCGCATATAGGTCTCCAGAAGCGCCTGCTGTTCCTGGCGGTCGGCGGCGTCCATTTTGCGCAGGCGTACGATCTGGCGCATGACCTTGGCGTCGTACCCGGCGGATTTCGCCTCGGCATAGACTTCGCGGATGTCGCCGGTGAGGGCGCCGCGTTCCTCTTCCAGCCGCTCGATTCGTTCGATGAAGGATTTCAGGCGCTCCGCCTGAATGCCGCCCTTGCCGGCCATGCCCGCCGTCTCCTCGCTTCCCCGTTGTCCAGAGCCCGCGGAACATATCGGCGCGCCTTCGGCCGGGCAAGGCCGCAAGAGCAAGATCGGGTCAGCTCTACTCAAGCTGACCCGTGAATCTTGCTCTAAATGTTAGATATAGAGCGCCGCAAAAAACCGGTTCAGTGCTTGTGAGGCGCGGTCTTCGCCGCCAGCACGCGCAGCTCGGGAATGCCCTCGCCCTTCTGGTACTTCGCCTTCCACTCGTCGTAGGCCATCCCGTAGACCGCCTTGCGCGCGTCCGGATCGCTGAGGGGTTCGCCGCGTGCCTCGGCCGCTTCCCGATACCAGCGGGAGAGGCAGTTGCGGCAGAAGCCGGCCAGATTCATCATGTCGATGTTCTGCACGTCCTTGCGTTCGTCGAGATGCTGCAGCAGCCGGCGGAAGGCCGCTGCCTCCAGTTCGATGCGGGTCTTGGCGTCCATGGCTACCTCCATCGCGATCCTATGCGATATCTAGAGAGCCTCGACCGTTTCGGCAACCAGCGCGTCGACCACGGCCTCCAGCGCCGCCTGCTTGTCCGCGCCGCGAGCCAGGGCCGCCGCGAAGACCGCCAATTGCCGATGGGCGCTGCTGCCTCGCTTCAGAATGTCCCGGGCGGATTCGACTTCCTGCCGGCAATCCAGGGCTTCGGCGTCTTCGGCCACCAGCTGGATCATTTCTTCCAACAGGTCGCCATAGGGCATGATCCTGCCCTTGCCGAAATCCACCAGCCCCTCGTCGATGCCGTAGCGCTGGGCGCGCCACCGGTTCTCGTTCACCAGCATCGCGGCATAGCGCCGCCAGCGCTGGTTGGCGCGCTTCAAGCGCCAGAGCATGCGCAGGAGGCAGCGGTAGAGAGCGGCAATCGCGATCCCGTCGTCGAGCCTGGTGCAGACGTCGGTGATCCGCATCTCGAGCGTCGGAAAGCGGATGGAGGGCCTGATATCCCACCACAGCTTGCTGCCATCCTCGATCAGCCCGGCCTGAACCAGCACCCGGAGATGGCGCTCGAACTCGCCCCAGCTCTCGAACAGCTCGGGCAGGCCGGTGCGCGGCATCTCGTCGAACACGGCGATGCGATAGGATTTGAGGCCCGTGTCCTCGCCGTGCCAGAAGGGCGAGGAGGTGCTGAGGGCGAGGAGATGGGGCAGGAAATAGGCCACCTGGCCCAGGAGGTCGATGCGCAATTCCGGGTCTTCCAGCCCGACATGCACATGCATGCCGCAAATGACGAGGCGCCGGGCAGGGCCTTGCAAATCCCGGGCGATGGCCGCGTAGCGTTCGCGGTCGGTGGTCTTCTGGGTTTGCCAGCGGGCGAAGGGATGGGTCGCCGCGGCCATGGGCGCCAGGCCATGGTTCGCCGCCACTTCGGCGACGCTTCGCCGGAGATGCGCGAGTTCGGCCCTTGCGCCGGCGAGGCTCTGGCAGACCGTGGTGCCCACCTCGATCTGGGCGCGCAGGAATTCCGGGCTCACCTGGCCGGCGGCGCGCCGTTGACATTCGGCGAGCATCTCCGCCGGCGGATCGCTGGCGAGGTCGCGGCTCTTCCTGTCGACCAGCAGATATTCCTCTTCGATGCCGATGGTGAAGCTGGGCTCTTTCACGAGGCGACCTTGTGGAGCCCGGCATCGCCGATGATCTCGGTCAGAATGGGGGCGAGGCGGCCGGCCATGGCTTCCGCCCCGCGGCGGGTATCGATCTGGTCCTGGCGGATCTCGATCAGCGCATGCGGCAGGCCGTTCCTCTCCCCATGCTCGGCGATGCCGTAGCCTCGTCCGACGCGGCCGTCATAAGGCTGATTGTCGCCCACCACCAGGAGGGGATCGCGCCGCAGCAGGTCGAGCAGGCGCTCCGCCACCCGCCGGTCGCGGTTCGAGAGTATGCCGATCTGCCAAGGCCGTTCGAAGCCCTGCATCACCGGCGTGAAGCTGTGCAGGGAGAAGAGCATCGGGGCCCGCCCTCGCGCAATCGCCGCGGCGATCCGCTCGGCGATCGCCCGCTGATAGGGCCAGAAGCAGGCCTCCGCCCGCGACCGTCGCGCATCCTTGTCGAGGCCGCGGTTCCCCGGCACCGCGATGTCGTCGGATTCCTGGGCCATGGAGCTCGGGTCGTCGAGCTGCCGGTTGCAATCGACGACCAGGCGCGAATAGCCGGAGAGCACGCCCGGCACGTCGAGCCGCGGGCAGAGCCGGCGCGCCACTTCGGCAACGCCGATATCCCAGGCGATATGGAGCCGGCGCTGGCCCGGGTCGAGGCCGAGGTTCCGCAGCGCCGCCGGAATCGCCGCCGAGGCGTGGTCGCAAATGAGCAGTGCATCCGCCTTGCCCTCGGAATTAATGATCTCCGCCGGCGGCGGATCGTCGGGGCCCAGCAGGGCAGAAGGCATCATGACGCCCGAGTACAGCAAAACCGCAGCCTCGCCGCAACTTGACCCCTATTGATCGGCTGGCGGCCCTGGCCTAAGACGACGACCATGACCTCCCACACCTTCTTCTGCATCGACGCCCATACCTGCGGCAACCCCGTGCGGGTCGTTGCCGGCGGCGCCCCATCCCTGCCGGCGGCGAGTGCCAGCGAACGGCGCACCCGCTTCATGGCCGACTACGACTGGATCCGGACCGGGCTGATGTTCGAGCCCCGGGGCCACGACATGATGTCGGGTTCCGTGCTCTACCCCTCGACGCGGCCCGACTGCGACGTCGGCATCGTCTTCATCGAGACCAGCGGGTGCCTGCCCATGTGCGGTCACGGCACCATCGGCACGGTCACCGTCGCCGTCGAGCGCGGGCTGGTGACGCCGAAGGAGCCGGGCCTGCTGCGCCTCGACACGCCGGCCGGCCTGGTCGAGGCCCGCTACCGGCAAGAGGGCGAGCATGTCGAATCGGTGCGGCTCACCAACGTGCCCGCCTATCTCCACGCCGAGGGGGTGACGATCGATTGCCCCGGATTGGGCGAGCTCGCCTTCGACGTTTCCTATGGCGGCAATTACTACGCCATCCTCGAGCCCCAGGCGAACTACCGCGACATGGCCGACTTTTCACCGGGCGAGATCCTGCGCCTGTCGCCGATCATGCGCCGGCTCCTCAACCTGGCGATCGTCCCGGTCCATCCCGACAACCCGACGATCCGTGGCGTCAGCCATATCCTGTGGACGGGCAAGCCGACCAACCCGAAGGCCGATGCCCGCAACGCCGTGTTCTATGGCGAGAAGGCCATAGACCGCAGTCCCTGCGGCACCGGCACATCCGCCCGCATGGCCCAGCTCGCCGCCAAGGGCAGGCTCAAGCCCGGCGACTCGTTCGTCCACGAGAGCATCATCGGCAGCCTGTTCACCGGCCGGGTCGAGGGTGTGGCGAAAGTCGGCAACCACCCGGCCATCATCCCCAGCGTCGAAGGCTGGGCCCGGATCACCGGCTACAACACCATCTTCATCGACGATCGCGACCCCTACGCGCGCGGGTTTCAGCTGGTGTAGAGGCCATGACGAAGAAGCATGCGTTGCGGAACTACCCGGTCAAGCTTCCGCTGAAGCACCCTCCGTCCCACCCGGGCGAGCTGTTGCGCGAGATCATCGAGGAGCATCTGCGCATGGCCGTATCGGACGCCGCGCGCCAACTGCGGGTGTCCCGCCAGACCCTCCACCGGATTCTATCGCAGCGAGCCGGGGTCACGCCGGAAATGGCGCTGCGCCTCGGCAAGTTTCTCGGCAACGGCCCGGGCCTGTGGCTTCGCATGCAGGAGGCGCATGACCTCTGGCATGCCGAGCGGGCCCTGCGGGGCGAGGTTGCA
The DNA here is from genome assembly GCA_035604155.1 of Candidatus Udaeobacter sp. Taxonomy (GTDB): domain Bacteria; phylum Pseudomonadota; class Alphaproteobacteria; order Dongiales; family Dongiaceae; genus DASXQK01. The sequence goes on from DATNJA010000232.1 coordinate 15,008, forward strand.
CGCATCCTGCCCGCGGACGCCGCCTAACTCCGATCGGATGGGGCCGTCCTACGCCGCCAGCTTCGGCCTCGTATCGATGGCCCGGCGGACGGCGGCCATCACCATCTCGCGCTCCGCTCCTTCGAGAGGCAGACGGGGTGTGCGCACGGTTTCGCTGCCGATGCCGGCCATGGCCTGGGCGAGCTTGATGTACTGGACCAGCTTCACCGACACGTCGAGGTGCAGCACCGGCATGAACCAGCGGTACAAAGTCAGCGCCTCGCTGTACTTCTTCGCCGCCGCCAGCTCATAGACCCGCATCGTCTCGTCGGGGAAGGCGTTGACCAGCCCCGCCACCCAGCCGACGCAGCCCAGCATCAGGCTTTCCAGGATCAGGTCGTCGACGCCGCAGAAGAGGGTGTAGCGGTCGGCGCAGCGGTTGACGATGTCGGTGATGCGCCGGACGTTGTCCGAGGATTCCTTGATGGCAACGATGTTCTTCACGTCCGCCAGCTCGCCGAACATGTCCGGGGTCACGTCCACGCCGTAGGCGACGGGATTATTGTAGACCATGATCGGAAGCCTGGTCGCCTTGGCGACGGACCGGTAATGGACGAGGGTTTCCCGTGCGTCCGACTTGTAGACCATGGCCGGAAGCACCATCAGGCCGTCGGCGCCCAGTTTTTCCGCGTCGCCGGCGAAGCGGCCGGCAAATGCGGTCGAGCATTCGGCCACACCTGTCAGCACCGGCACACGGCCCTTGACCGTGTCCACGGCGGCCTTCACCAGCTGGCGCTTCTCATCGGGCTCGAGCGCGCAGTTCTCGCCCAGGGAGCCGAGCATGATGATGCCGTGGGCGCCCGAACGCAGCAGTCGCTCCACATGGGCCATGGTGGCGGGAAGGTCCAGGGACTGATCGCCCTTGAACTGGGTGGTCACCGCCGGAAAGACACCGCGCCAATTGGCCATGGAAGGGCTCCTCGAAGGTTGGGATTTTCGCAACCGTGCCATCGCCTTCGTCAGCCCGTCAACGGCTTTCGGCCCAAGGCCGAAGGCCCTAGAAGGCTCCAGCCAGAGGCCCTATAAGCCCAGACCATGACCGCCGCCGCCCTGCCCGCCGTTCCGGCTCATGGCCGCCTCGCCCTCTGGGCCTTGTTCCTGGGCGCGGTGCTGATTTCCTTCTCGGGCATCATCGTGAAGCTGTCGGAACTCGGGCCCACGGCGACGGGCTTCCATCGCATGTTCCTGGCGCTGCCCGTGTTCTGGCTCTGGATGGCGAGCGAAGCCCGGACGAGCCGAGGCCACCTGCCGGCAAGTTCCAGCGACTGGTGGCTCCTGGTATTCTGCGGCATCGCGCTCGCTGCCGACCTCGTCGTCTGGCACTGGTCGCTGCACATGACCAGCATCGCCAACGCCACCCTGCTGGGCAACACCGCACCGATCTTCGTCACGCTCGCCGGCTGGCTTCTCTTCGGCCAGCGCTTCAGCCCGCTGTTCCTGCTCGGCCTTGCGCTTGGCATCCTCGGCGTCGTCCTTCTTGTCGGCGTCAGTTTCGACAAGGGCGAACGCCCGTTTCTGGGCGACCTTCTCGGCATCATGGCCGGCGCCTTCTATGCCGCCTACCTGATGCTGGTGGCGCGCCTGCGCGGCCGTTTCTCGACCGCCACGGTCATGGGCATCAGCGGCGTCGTCACCTGCTTGGCCCTGCTGCCCGTCGCGTATTTCTCGGGCGAAGGCTTGACCCCTCACAGCGTTCGGGGCTGGGCCCTGCTCTTCGGCCTGGCCTGGCTCAGCCAGGTCGTCGGCCAAGGCGCCATCACCTGGTCGCTCGCCCATCTGCCCACGGCCTTCGGCGTGCTCTCCCTGCTGGTGAACCCGGTGGCCGCCGCCTTGTTCGCCTGGCCGCTGCTGGGCGAGCCGATCGGACTGCTCCAGGGGCTGGGCGGCGCCATCGTGCTGGGCGGCATCTTCCTCGCCCGCCAGGGCAGCATCCGCAATCGGGGCGAGGAGAGCAAGATCGGGTCAACTTGAGGCGATCAAGCCCTGGTGACGGACGAGTGACGGAACTGTAAACGCTCGCCGATTGACCGGCCCCATCGCCCGCCTCTATACCAGCGGCCTCCCGCATTGCCCGCGAGCCCGCCCCCCCGTGACAGCCGACTATCCGTATCGAGCCCTGCTGCGCCGAATGTTCGATGCGGCGCTTGCCGCCTGCGATCCGGCGCGCTGCCTGCCGCCCCATCTGCCGGCGGCGCCCAAAGGCCGCACCATCGTCGTCGGCGCCGGCAAGGCAGCCGGCGCCATGGCCAAGGCGGTGGAGGATCACTGGCCAGGTCCGCTGGAAGGCATCGTCGTCACCCGCTACGGCCATGGCGTCGCCTGCCGCCGCATCGAGGTCATCGAGGCCTCCCATCCCGTTCCCGATGCGGCCGGCGCGCGCGCGGCCGAACGCATCCTCGCCGCTGTCCGCGGCCTTGGGCCGGATGATCTCGTGCTCTGCCTGATGTCGGGAGGGGCCTCGGCCCTGCTGGCACCCGCGGCACCCGGTCTCACCCTTGCCGACAAGCAGCACGTCAACAAGGCGCTGCTGCGATCCGGCGCGACGATTTCGGAAATGAACTGCCTACGCAAGCATCTCTCGGCCATCAAGGGCGGGCGCCTGGCCGCCGCCGCGGCACCGGCCCGTGTGGTCACGCTCGCGATCTCCGACGTGCCGGGAGACGACCTTTCCGTCATCGGCTCGGGCCCTACCGTGGCCGATCCCAGCACCTTCGCCGAAGCGCGCGCCGTGCTGGCCAAATACGGCATCGTTCCTTCCGACGCGGTAACCCGGTACCTCGCGTCCGACGACGAGACTCCGAAGCCCGGCGACCCGCGCCTGGCCCGCGCCGAAGCGATGCTGATCGCCCGCCCCCAGGACGCCCTCGAAGCCGCAGCCAAGCTGGCGCTCGAGGCCGGCTACCGACCCGTCATCCTCTCCGACAGCCTGGAAGGCGAGGCCCGCGACGTCGCCCTCGTCCACGCCGGCATCGCACGCCAGATCGTCAACCATGGCCAACCGGCGCCGGCGCCGGCGGTGCTCATTTCCGGCGGCGAGACCACGGTCACCTTGCGCGGCAAGGGCCGCGGCGGGCGCAATGTGGAGTTCCTGCTGGCACTCGCCGTCGCGCTGAACGGCCAGCCCCGCATCTATGCCATTGCCTGCGACACCGACGGCATCGACGGCAGCGAAGACAATGCCGGCGCGCTCCTCATGCCCGACAGCCTGGCCCGCGCTCGCGCCAAGGGCCTCGACGGCAAGGCCATGCTGGCCGACAACGACGGCTACGGTTTCTTCTCCGGCATCGGCGATCTCGTGGTGACGGGACCGACGCTCACCAACGTCAACGATTTTCGCGCCATTCTCGTGGAGAGCGCCCAATGAGACGCCAGCGCATGGCGAAGATTCTCGCCACCCTCGGGCCGTCCAGCGACGGGCCGCAGAATATCCGCGCCCTGTTCGAGGCCGGCGCGGACGTCTTTCGCCTCAACCTCAGCCATGGCTCCCATGCCGATCACCGCAGGCGCTTCCTCGCGATCCGGCAGATCGAGAAAGAGATCGGCCGGCCCATCGGCGTGGTCGTCGATCTCCAGGGCCCCAAGCTTAGGGTCGGCAGCTTCAAATCCGGCGGCGTCGATCTCGTGGCCGGCGCCCCATTCCGCCTCGATCTCTCCCGCGAGCCGGGCGACCAGAATCGAGCCCCGCTGCCCCATCCCGAAGTGCTGGCGGCCCTCAGGCCCGGCGCCCAGCTCCTCCTCGATGACGGGAGGATTCGCCTCAGGGTCGAGGAGGCGAGCACTGACCATGCCGACACGGTCGTCGTCGCCGGAGGGCGCCTCAGCGACCGCAAGGGCGTCAACCTGCCGGATGTCGTCCTCGCCCTGTCGCCGCTGACGGAAAAGGACCGCGCCGACCTCCAGTTCGGCCTCGACATCGGCGCCGATTGGATCGCGCTCTCCTTCGTCCAGCGTCCGGAGGACGTGGCCGAGGCGCGCCGGCTGATCGGCAAGCGCGCGGCGATCATGGTCAAGATCGAGAAGCCGACGGCGCTCGCCCATCTCGACGAGCTGATCCAGCTTTCCGATGCCATCATGGTGGCGCGCGGCGACCTTGGCGTGGAGATGCCGCCCGAGGACGTGCCGAGCGCCCAGAAGCGGATCGTCGGCGCTTGCCGCCTGGCGGGAAAGCCGGTGATCGTGGCGACCCAGATGCTGGAATCCATGGTCCACGCGCCGGCGCCGACCCGGGCCGAGGCGTCCGACGTGGCGACGGCGGTCTATGACGGTGCCGATGCCATGATGCTGTCGGCCGAATCCGCCATGGGCGCTTATCCGCTGGAATCGGTGTCGATGATGAATCGCATCATCGCCCGGACCGAGCGCGATCCGCTGCACCGGCGCTTGATGGGCGCCCAGCACCCGGAGCCCGAGGCGACAGCGCCTGACGCCATCAGCGCCGCCGCCGCCCAGGTCGCCCACACGCTTTCGGCCGCAGCCATCATCACCTACACGACCTCCGGCTCGACCGCCTTGCGCGCCGCCCGCGAGCGCCCGGAAGTCCCGATCCTCTGCCTCACCTCGAAGGGCGAGACGGCGCGCCGCCTGGCGCTGGTCTGGGGCACCCACTGCGTCGAGACCAGCGACGTCAGCAGTTTCTCCGAGATGGTCGAGAAGGCCTGCCGCATCGCCCGGGAAGAGCATTTCGCCGAACCCGGCCAGCGGGTCATCGTGACCGCCGGCGTCCCTTTCGGCACGCCCGGCGCCACCAACGTGCTGCGCATCGCCTGGATACCTGAGTGACTCTAGCCGCAAGCGATCACGCGCTGGATCCGCGGTGCCACCGTGAAGATCAGCACCGCCGTCCAGATGCAGGCAAAGGTCACGTAATGGGCGGGCCCGAAATGCTCGCCGAAGACGAAGATCGCCAGCAGAAACTGGCCCGTGGGCGACAGGTACTGGCAAAACCCCAGCACCGCCAGGCTGAGGCGCCGGGCGGCATGGGTGAACCAGGTGAGCGGCAGCGCCGTCACCGGTCCCGAAAGAATCAACAGGAGATCCATCGCCCGGTCGACATGTCCGAAGCTGCCGTGAATCGAGAGCAGTAGCATCAGCGCGAGCGGGCTCAACAACAGGGTCTCGATGAACAGCCCCGGCACGCTTTCCACCGTCGCGACTTTGCGCAGCAGGCCGTAGACGGCGAACGTCCCTGCCAGGCTGAGGCCGAGCCAGGGAACCCGGCCATAGGCTAGCGCGAGATTCAAGACCCCCGCGGTGGCCAGCAGCACGGCCGCCATCTGCGGCCGGTTGAGGCGCTCGCCGAAAAAGACGCGGCCCAGCAGCACATTGGCCAGTGGATTCATGTAATAGCCGAGGCTGCTCTCCAGCACCTGACCCGACTCCACCGCGTGGATATAGAGCAGCCAATTGAGACCGACGATGGCGCCGCTCGCCGCCAGCATCACCAGGCTCCGCTTGTGGCTAAGGGCCGCCATGACCTGGGGCCACTGGCGTCCCCGCTGGACCAGTGCCGCCACGAACACCATCGACCAGAGTACCCGGTGCCCGACGATCTCGATCGAGGGCACGGCCGCCACCGCCTTGAAATACAGCGGGTTCATTCCCCAGGCGCCGAAGGCGGCCAGCGCATAGGCGAGGCCATGCCGGCCGCGCTGCTCCGGGGATTCGCTCATGGGAGGCGGACCTTACCTTCATCGTCGTCGGCTACAAAGCCCGCACCGGCTCAAGACACCACGCAAGCGCCCAAACTGACCCTGTTCAAAGCCGGACGGCGGGGGCAATGTTAGCCCAACCTTCCGGAGGAACGGGATGAAAGCCCCAATAAGCGCCGAAAAATCCGTGGAAAAGTCCGTCGTCCGCACCACCTGTCCCAGGGACTGCTACGACAGCTGCGGGATCGCGGTGCTGAAGCGCGGGTCCGCCATCGTCAAGGTCCTGGGCGATCCCAATCATCCCGTGAGCCGCGGCGCGCTGTGCGGCAAATGTGCCCTTGCCTATAACGGTGTTTGGCGCGACCCGGCCCATCGGCTCCAGCGGCCCCTGCGCCGAGCAGGACCCAAGGGCGAAGGCCGCTTCGAGCCCATCAGCTGGGACGAGGCGACGTCGGATATCGCCCGCCGCCTGAACGGCATTCTGGCCGAAACCGGGCCCGAGACGATCTGGCATACCCACTACACCGGCACCTGTTCCCAGATCGCCGGCGCCTTCCCGTCCCGCTTCTTCAATCGGCTGGGGGCGAGCGAGGTCGAGCCCGACAGCATCTGCAATCTCGCCGGACATATCGCCCTCGACCTCGTCTATGGCGCTTCCTACACCGGCTTCGATCCGCGAACTGCCAAGGACGCGGCCTGTATTCTCATCTGGGGCTGCAACCCCTCCGCCTCCGCCCCTCATGCCCACAAGCAGTGGCTTCCCGAATCCAAGGCGAGGAAGATCGTCGTCGATCCGATCCGCCATGACACCGCCACCAAGGCCGAACTCTATCTCCAGCCATTTCCCGGCAGCGACGCGGCGCTCGCCTTTGCCTTCCTCCATGTTATCCGGCGCGAAGGCCTGCTCGATCGCGCCTATCTCGAGCACAATGCCCTGGGCTGGGAAGAGGTAGAGGCTCAGCTCGACGCTTGCACGCCGGAATGGGCGGAGCGCGAGACCGGCGTCAGCGCCGGCCAGATCGAATCGGCGGCCAAGCAATATGGGCAAGGTCCCTCCCTGCTATGGCTCGGCCAGGGCCTGCAGCGCCAGCCCATGGGCGGCAACGTGATGCGGGCTTGCGCCCTTCTGCCTGCTGCCACCGGCAATCTCGGCAAGCCGGGTGCCGGCTTCTACTATCTCAACGGCGGCGGCCGCAAAGGCCTGGACGGCGACTATCTCGCAGCGCCCAGCCTGCGCCGGCAGCCGGCCAAGAGCCTCAGCCACATGGACCTGGCCGCCACGCTCGCGGATCCGAAAGCCAGCCGCGCCCTCTTCTGCTGGAACATCAATATCGCCGCCTCCAACCCGGACCAGCGCCGCCTGCATCAGGCCCTGAAGCGCGAGGATCTGCTGACCGTGGTGACCGACCTGTTCCAGACCGACACCGCCGATTTCGCCGACTATGTCCTGCCGGCGGCGAGTTTCCTGGAATTCGACGACATCGTTTCACCCTATTTTAACCTCACCCTCTCGGCCCAGGTGAAAGCCGTAGAGCCGCAAGGCGAGGCCCTGCCCAATCAGGAGATATTCCGCCGGCTCGCGCGCGCCATGGGTTACGAGGAGCCCGCGCTCTACGAGAGCGATGCGGCGATACTTGACGAGCTCTGCCGTCAGACCGGCGTCAAGGGTGGATTTGCGGCCCTGAAGGCGAAAGGTACCGTCGAGCTTTTCCCCGAGCCATTGCTTCAGTTCGCCGACGGCCGGTTTCCCACGCCCAGCGGCAAGATCGAGATCGCTTCACCCCGGGCCGAGGCGATGGGCCTGCCGCGCGCGCCGATCCCCCATGTCGATCCGCGTCCCGCTCCGGGGCGCCTGCGCCTGCTCTCCCCGGGCTGGTCCTGGGCCATGAACACGTCCTATGGCAACGATCCAGCGAACCGTGTCCGGATCGACGAGCTTGGCGTCACCCTTCACCCGCATGACGCGGCCGAGCGCGGGCTCGAACAGGGCATGAAGGCCAGGCTCGCCAACGAGGATGGCGAGATCCTGCTGCCCGTCCACGTGACGGCCCGTGTCCCGCGCGGCGTGGCGCTGGCGCCCAAGGGGGCTTGGCCGAAACTGTCGGATGCGCACACCAACATCAATGTGCTCCACCGCGGCCGCAAGGCCGACATGGGCGGCAGCACCTCGGTCCATGGAGTCGAGGTGACGGTGACCCGCGCGCCATAGAGCAAGATCGGGTCAGCTTCTATCAAGCTGAACCGTGAATCTTGCTCGACCTCTGAGAGGGACCCATGGCCACCATTGATTTGACGGCCTTCAAGGATTCGATCGTCGGGGCGAAGCCGCCCGCCGGGCTGGGTCACGCCCTCGACGCCCTGTGGTGGGATGCCAAGGGCGATTGGGACAAGGCCCACAAGTCCGCCCAGAAGGTCGAGGACGATCCGGCCGGGCAGTGGGTGCACGCCTATCTCCACCGCAAGGAGGGCGATCTCGACAATGCGGGTTACTGGTATCGCCTGGCCGCCAAGCCGGTGGCCAGCGTCCCGTTCCCGCGCGAATGGCAAGCGATCGCCGAGGCGTTATTGAAGAAGCGCAGGAACTGATTTCAGGCCACGCTTCTGGACTTCTCCAACGGCGTAATTCGATAGGCGCAGCGTCGGGCGCCCGCGATGATGTGCTCGACCCGCTCCACCTCGGCCTCCGGCTCCAGGAGCCGACGGAAGAGATCGAGCTCTGAGCGGCAGAGCCCCTGACAGGTCCTGGCCGCGACGCAGATCGGGCAATGGTTCTCCTTCAAGAGGAAGCTGCCGTCGGTCTTACGCTCCACCGCCGCCATGTAGCCTTCCTCGCTGCGCTGGCCGGCGAGGCGCCGCAGCCGGCCCGCCAATCCCGCAGCACCGGCAAGCCGCGCCTGGTAGAGCCGCTCCATCGCCTTTTCCCGTTCGGCGATGAGCCGCGCCAATCCGCGGGCACCGAACGCCTTTCCCGCGGCGCGCAGGAGCTCGAGGCTGAGGCCTGCGTGATTGTCGGGAAAGCGGCCATGCCCCTCGGCCGTCAACGACCAGAGCCGGGCCGGACGGCCGATACCCCGACGGCGGTCGGTGAACTGGACCAACGCTTCCGACAGCAGCCGGTCCAGGTGCTGGCGCGCCGCCGTGGGGGTGAAGCCGAGCTTGCGGGCGATCGCGGCCGCCGTCTGCGGCCCCGCCGCCTTCAACGCATACAGCACGCGCGTGGCGCTGCGTTCGGCCATGACTTCGGCATAACACGGCCCGGGTATTTATGAAAGCAATTGCTTTCGAAATTTCCGGCCGATATAGATGGCCGGAACCATCGCGCAAGGACGCGCAACCGGGGGCAGCCGCATGAGCGAAGGAGTCCGCCTCGCCGAGCCCGGCGCCGTCCCGACCTGGGGCGCACTGCTCTTCGGGCACCGCGCGCGGACCGTCTGGACCATCTGCGCCGGCGTCTCCATCCAGGCCTTCGGCTGGTTCCTGGTCTCGACCATCATGCCGAGCGTGGTGCTCGAGCTCGGCAGTCCCGAACAGCTCAGCTGGGGCACGACCGCCTTTCTCGCGTTCTCCATTCCGGGCAGTGCCGGTGCGGGCTACCTGAAGGGCCGCTTCGGCTCGCGGCGTTTGCTTGTCGCCGCCTCCATCCTGGTGCTCGCCTCCAACCTGCTTGGCCTGGCATCGCCGGACATGACCCTCTTCCTCGTCAGCCGCGGCCTCCAGGGTCTGGGCGAAGGCATGGTGCTGGCGCTTTGCTACATCATGGTGGGCGATTCGCTCTCGCCTCGTGAGGTGACGCCGACGTTCGGCATCCTCGCCGTCGTCTGGGCTCTTGCGACCCTGATCGGGCCGTCGCTCGCCGGGCTGCTGACCGCCCTGGTCTCATGGCGGCTTGCCTTCCTGCCTCTGCTTGCCATCGCCGCGACGTTTCTGTGGCTTGTCCTGACCGGACCGACGGCGGCGAAAGCCGAAGCCACCGACAACCGGCCCCTGCCTCTCGGCCGCCTCGGCCTCGTCGCCGCGGCCATCGTCTGCATTTCCTTCGCCGGCACGAGCCGGAGCATCCTCTTGGCGGTTCCCCTGGTTCTCCTGACCCTGGCCCTTCTCGGCTTGGCCTTCCGATTCGACCGGCTGAGCGCGGCGCATCTTTTTCCCCGCCGAATCTTGTCGTTCAGCCAGCCATCGCCGCTCGGCATCTGGATCCTGGGGCTGATGTTCGGGTCGGAGGCAGCGGCGCCGCTCTACATGGTCTATTTCGTGCAGATCGGCCATCACACTTCGGTCTTCTTCGCCGGCCAGTTCTCCGCCATCGTGGCGCTCTCCTGGTCGGTCACCGCGCTCGCCGTCAGCCGCTTCGACAAGCGTCAATGCCGTCCGCTCATGATCCTCGGCCCCCTGTCGCTGACCCTGGGCCTGGCTGTGCTCATGTTCTGGTCAAGCATGCCGCTCTGGCTCAGCGCCATGGCGCTCTTCATGGTCGGCAGCGGTTTCGGGATCAGCTACAGCTTCTTCACCGAATATGCGATCGCGCTGGCCGCGGAAGGCGAGCGCGACGTCACCGCCGGCGCGGTTCCCACCCTGGAGAACATCTCGGCGGCCATCGGTGCCGCTCTCGGCGGGCTGCTCGGCAATGCCGCCGGCTTCGCCGGCAGCGGCGCTACGGACATACCCTGGTCGGTGCCCGTCGTCGTTTATGGCGCGGGCACGACCGTCGCCCTGATCGCGCTTGCTTGCGCGATCCGGTTCCATCGTCTCATCAGGGACGTCTGAAGGCCGCTAGATCGACTTGTCGGCCAGGCTCTTCTTAACGTCCTCTGCGGCCTGGCGGATCATCGGCATATGGGGATTGACGGCCAGCGCCTGCTGGAAGGCGTCGAGCGCCTCTTTCTCCTGCTTCAGCTCGACATCGCAGAGTCCCCGGCCGGACAGGGCCCCGAAATGCCGCGGCTCCAGGGCCAGGGTCTTGTCAATGTCGCTGAGGGACTCCTTGAAGCGGCCCATGTAGTAGAGCACCGTGGCGCGCTTGTTCCAGCCCTCGGCGAAGTTCGGCGCCAAGTGCACGATGCGGTCGAAGGCCTGGTAGGCCTGGGGCAGGTCGGAATTGTCCATGGCGGCCACGCCGATTGCCATCAGGGCATCGACGTTCTCGTCGCCCGATTTCAACCAGATGTCCCAGATCTGGCTCTCGATCGCCATGCCGTCCTCGTCTGTCGCCGCGGCCTTGAGCTGGGCGAAGAGCTTGTCGAGGCGCGGGTCCTTCTGGTCGGCGCTGGCCTGAATGCCGACGCAAAGGCCGAGCAAGGCGACAATCGTGACGATCCACCGGCGCATGGCGGGATTATCGGCCATGGGAGGGCGCTGCCAAGGGAAATCCCAGGGCCTTGCCTTGCCGCCCCCTGAAGCGCGATGCTCGCCTGCCGTTCCTGCCGCGAGCCGCCGAGATGCGCGTTTCCGATTGTTTTTCAGCCGACTATGCCTCGGCCCGGGTCGCTTTTCGCGCTGCGGCGACCGCGGCGGGTGCGGCTTTGGAGTCCCATCACAATCCCGCGACCGGCCCGGATGGGATCGCGCTTGGCTGCGACACCGCTCGCCTCGGTTCGCCGCGGGCGGAGCGCCTTCTGATCCTGCTTTCGGGAACTCATGGCGTCGAAGGCTTCCTGGGTTCGGGCATCCAGATCGGCCTGCTTCGCAGCGGCCTTGCCCGCGAGTTGGCCGAGGGCGTGGGACTGCTTTTCATCCACGCCATCAATCCCGGCGGCTTCGCCTGGTTGCGGCGCGTTTCGGAAGGGAACATCGACCTCAACCGCAACTTCATCGATCATCGCCGCCCACCGCCCGCCAATCCCGGCTACGAGCAGCTCAAGCACGCCATCTGTCCCACGGCCTGGACCGTCGAGGCACGCGCCGCCGCCGATGCCAAGCTGACGGCCTACGGTGCCGCTCATGGCGCCGCAGCGCTCCAGGCCGCGGTCACGTCCGGCCAATATGTCGATCCGCGGGGCGTATTCTATGGCGGCCAGCAGCCCTGCTGGTCGAACCGGACTCTGCGGCAAATCCTGGCCCAACATGGCGCGTGGCTCCGCCACGTCGCCTTCATCGACCTCCATTCCGGCCTCGGACCTTATGGCGTCGGCGAGATCATGAACAACCATGGGGCCGACCATGGCGGCTACCGGCGGATCGCAGACTGGTTCGGGGGCGAGGCGACCTCCGGAGAAACCGGCAATTCCTCCTCGGCCCCGGTTTCCGGCGACACGACTGTCGCCTTCGACGAAACCCTGCCACGCGCGGCCTTGAGCGGCATCACCCTCGAATACGGAACTCTGCCCCTCAAGGACATGCTCGACGCGATTCGCGCCGACAATTGGCTTCATATCCACGGCCGGCTGGACAGCGCCGAGGGCAAAGTCATCAAGGCCCAGATCCGCGAGGCCTTCTATCCCGACCGGGAAGACTGGAAGACACTGGTCTGGGAGCGCGCCGCTGACGTGACCCGGCGGATGGCCAAGGGCCTGGCACAATCGTGAGACAAAACTTAGGTACTGGCCGAGACAGGATTGTTAGGCAATGATTAGCTCGGCGATGCGGGTCGAACAACGCTGAACAGGCAACGGATCGCAGTCGAACTCGAGGGGAATTCGGGTTGCCGCTCGAAGCAATCAATAAATGGGAGGAACTCAATGCAAAACGGCAAACCATCGCGGGGCCTCGGGCGCCGCAGTGTTCTGAAGGCCGGTCTCGCCCTCGGCGCCGCCCAGTTTGCTGGCCCGTTCATCATCAACGCTCGCGGCGACGAGCCGGTAAAGATCGGTCTCGACAATCCGCTGACCGGAACCTACGCCGAGCTCGGCAAGAACGAGCAGATCGGCTGCGAGCTCGCGATCGAACAGATCAACGCCAAGGGCGGCATTCTCGGCCGCCAGGTCCAGCTTCTGGTCGAGGACTCGACCAGCTCCGACACCGGCACTGCGGTGCAGAAGGCCCGCAAGTTGATCCAGGGCGACATGGTCGATTGCCTTCTCGGCAACGTGAATTCCGCCATGGCCCTCGCCATGGGACAGGTCTCGAATGAGCTCAAGACCTTCCACATCGTGACCGGCGGTCACACCGACGCTGTCACCGGTAAGGACTGCCATTGGAACGTGTTCCGCGTCTGCAACACGACGCGCATGGAAACCAACTCCGTGTCCAGGACCCTGTTCGACAAATACGGCAAGAACTGGTTCTTCATCACCCCCGACTATGCCTTCGGGCACACGCTCCAGTCGGGCTTTGAAGCCAGCCTCAAGAAGTTCGGCGGCACCGAGGTGGGCTCGGTCCTGACGCCGTTGGGAACGACGGATTTCTCCTCCTATCTGATCAAGGCGCAGTCGGCGGCGCCGGACGTCATAATCGTGCTGACGGCGGGGCAGGACTCGGTCAATTGTCTGAAGCAGGCCGTGCAGTTCGGCCTCGACAAGCAGTTCCACATCGCCGGCGCCCAGCAGGAACTGGAAGTTCTCGAGGGCTTGCCGCCCGAAGCCCGCATCGGCACCTGGGTGTTCGAGTGGTACTGGAAACAACCCGGAGTGGCCCATGTCGACGAGTTCGTCGCCGCCATCAAGAACAAGGCAGGCAAGGTGCCGACGGCGCGCCATTGGTTCGGCTATGTCGCAACCTGGTCCTTCGCCCTCGTCGCCAACCAGGAGAAGACCCTGGACGCGGTCAAGCTGTCGAAGGCGATGGAAGGCTTCAAGCTGCCGCCCGAGATCGCATGCATGCCGAACGAGCCTTTCTATCGGGCCGGTGACCACCAGCTCATGCCCTCTCTCTACGTCGGGCATGCGGTTTCTCAGGGCAGCGAACCCGACGACCTGTTCCAGGTGGACAAGGTCGTGAAGGGAACCGACGCGGCACCTTCAGTCGAAGACACCCGCTGCCACCTCACCTGGCCGACCTGACCTTCACTCGTTGCCCGGGTGCCGCGTGGGCCGCGGCGCCCGGAGGCGAAGACCACCGCAAGGACAAATACTCCCGGCGCATTGACCCGATTGTCGCCTTAGGGAACCGGCTGGATGACGCAGCTCATTCTCTTCAACGTATTCAACGGGCTCATCGTCGGGGCCTTCTACGCCTTGATGGCGCTCGGCCTGTCCCTGATCCTGAACCTGAGCGGGGTCATCAATTTCGCCCACGGCGGGTTTCTCGCGCTCGGCGCCTATTTCGCCTACACGCTGATGCCCTATGTCGGATTCTGGGGCGCCTTGCTCATCGCCCCGGTTCTGACCGCGATGGTTGGCGTCGTCGTCGAGTGGATATTGATCCGCAGGCTCTACGGGCGCGACCCGCTCTACAGCCTTCTGCTCACCTTCGGCCTTGCCTATATGCTGGAAGACGGCACGCGTTTCATCTGGGGCCCCGAGAGCCTGCCTTTTGAGGTTCCGGGCTGGCTGACCACGCCGCTCAGCACCAAGTACTTTTTCCTGACCGGCTACCGCCTGTTCATGGTGGTGCTGGTTCTGGTCGCGGTCATCGGGCTGTTCTTGATTCTCAATCGGACGCGACTCGGCATACGGATCCGGGCCGGCACCTTCGACCTCGCCACGGTCTCCGTCCTCGGCGTCAATGTCCGGCTGCTGCGCAATCTCAACTTCGCCCTCGGCATCTATCTGGCCGGCCTGGCGGGCGTGCTCGCCGCCGGCATGCTGGGACTCCAGCCCACCATCGGGACATCGCTCATCATGCCGAGCTTCGTCGCCATCATCGTCGGCGGTCTGGGCAGCCTGCCGGGCACGCTGCTGGGCGGCCTCCTTATCGGCGTCGCCTCGGGCGTGGTCACAGTGTTCTTCCCATCCGCCTCGGAGGCCGTGATCTACGTCATGATGGGGCTGGTGCTTCTCATCCGCCCGCGCGGCCTGTTGGGCGAGGAAGGGCGGCTCCAGTGAACAATCTCAGCATCGACCGGCGAACGGCGTCGGTACTGGTGTGGCTGGTCTTGGCGGCCCTCCCCTATTGGCTTCCCTGGGTCGGCGGCTATCAGGAGCTGGGCACGCGCGTGTTGGTCATGGCGCTCGCTGCCATGTCGCTCAATTTCCTGCTCGGCTTCACTGGCGTGCTCTCCTTCGGCCACGCCGCTTATTTCGGCCTCGGCGCCTATGGCGTCGGCATGACCATCAAGTATCTCGTTCCCAGCACGCCGCTGGGCATCCTGGTCGGCGTCGCCATCGGAACGCTCGCCGCCGCCATCGTCGGCGCCTTGATCGTCCGCTTGCGCGGCGTCTACTTCGCCATGGTGACCATCGCCTTCGGCCAGGTCTTTTTCTTCATCGCTTTCCGCTGGAACGACGTGACCGGCGGCGACGACGGGCTCAGCGGCTGGCGCCGCCAGCCTCTCGACCTCGGCTTCACCCGCATCGACATCCTCGGCAACGACAAGGCCTTCTATTACCTGGTGCTGGTCTGCTTCGCGATCGCGGCCGGGGTCATGGCCGTCCTGCTGCGTTCGCCCTTCGGCCGCTCCCTGCTGGCGATCCGGGAGAACGAGCGTCGGGCGCGCTATCTCGGCATTCCGGTCGAATTCCACATCTGGGTTTCCTTCGTGGTCTCCTGCCTGTTCGTCAGCCTTGCCGGCACGCTGTACGCGTTGCTCAACAACTTCACCGATCCCAGAGCGCTACGCTGGGACATGTCCGGCAATTTCGTGATCATGGCGGTGCTGGGAGGAATGCGCTCCTTCTGGGGGCCGCTCATCGGGGCTGCCATCTTCGTCGTGCTGCAGGACTATGTTTCCAGCCAGACCGAGAACTGGATGTCCTTCATCGGGCTGTTTTTCGTGCTCGTGGTGCTGTTCTTTCCGCGCGGCGTGCTCGGCATCATCCGGCGCAAGGTGGCGTCGTGACCCTGCTCCAGGTTCAGAACGTCTCGCGCAGTTTCGGCAGCCTGGTCGCCGTGCGCGAGGTATCCCTTACCGTCGAGCCCGGCGAGCTGAGAGCGGTGATCGGCCCGAACGGGGCCGGCAAGACGACGTTCTTCAATCTGATCAGCGGCTTCTTCCCGCCCAGCGCCGGGCGGATCCTGCTGGACGGCAAGGAGATCACGAAACTTCCGGCGCACCGGCGCGTCGCCAAGGGCATCGCGCGGACGTTCCAGATCACGGAAATCTTCCCCGAGCTCAGCGTGCGCGAGAACCTTCGCATTCCCGTCGAAGTCGCCGCCGGCTTCCGGCTCCGGCCCTGGCTTTCGCGCTCCGACAACGGGGAAATGGCCGCGCGAGTCTTCGAGCTCATGGAGATGGGCGGGCTCGCCGACAAGGCCGACCGGCTGGTGGGCGAGCTGCCCCACGGGGATCAGCGGGCGACCGAGATCATGATGGCGCTCGCCCTCAAGCCTCGCCTGCTGCTGCTCGACGAGCCGACCGCCGGCATGGGCGACCAGGAAACCTACGACATTACCCAACTGATCCGGCGCCTGCACAAGATCCAGAAGCTCGCCATCGTCTTGATCGAGCATGACATGCGCGTCGTCTTCCACCTCGCCGACCGGATCATGGTCCTGGCCGAAGGCGCCATGCTGGCCGAAGGCACGCCCGCTGTCATCGCCGCGGACGATCGCGTGCAGGCGGCCTATCTGGGCAAAGCCGCATGAAGGTCCTGGACGTCGAAGCGATCCATAGTTTCTACGGCAAGAGCCATATCCTCCATGGCGTCAGCCTCGTCGTGGCGGAGGGCGAGCTCGTCACCCTGCTCGGCCGGAACGGCGCAGGCAAGACGACGACGCTGAAGAGCCTTATCGGGCTTACCCATGCCCGGGAAGGCGTGGTGCGCATCTTCGGCCAGGCCACCACCCGGTGGCCGCCTTACGCCATAGCCGCGCTCGGCGTCGGCTATGTCCCCGAAGGCCGGCGCATCTTCGGCAACCTGACGGTCGAGGAAAACCTCAAGGTACCGGCCGACCGGCCTGGGCATTGGACCATTGCGCGGGTCTATGAGCTGTTCCCGCGTCTCAAAGACCGGCGGCGGAGCAAGGGTCGCCAGCTCTCCGGCGGCGAGCAGGAAATGCTCGCCATCGGGCGCGCGCTGCTGCTGAACCCGAAGCTGCTCCTGCTCGACGAGCCGTCCCAGGGCCTGGCGCCGCTGATCGTCCAGGAGGTGTTCAAGGTCGTCGTCGCGATGCGCAATGCCGGCATGTCGGTCTTGCTGGTGGAGCAGAACGTGCGCGCCGCGGTCGAGATCGCCGATCGCGCCTATGTCCTCGACGACGGGCGCGTCATCCATGAGGGCGCGGCCGCCGAGCTTGCAAAGGACGAGGAGCGGGTCCGCGCTCTCGCCGGCGCCAGCGCCCAGAGTTGGGAGCTGGTCGACGACGTCTGAGCGTCGGACCTATTTGCCCGCGGCGTTCATGAGTGCGGCCGGCTTCGGGCCCCCGGTCGCCCAATCCAGCAGCTCGGCCGTGTGGATCATCGGCAGGTCGAGCCCGCCCGCCAAATGTTCCAGGCAGCCGATATTGCCGGCGACCATGACCTCCGCCTTGGCCCGGGCGATGTTGGCGAGCTTGCGCGTCTTCAGCTGCCCGGCGAAACCCGGCTGCAGGATGCTGTAGCTGCCGGCCGAGCCGCAGCAGAGATGGCCCTCGGGAATTTCGCAAAGCTCGAAGCCGGCGGATGCAATGAGCCGGCGCGGCAGGGCATCGAGCTTCTGGCCATGTTGCATCGAGCAGGCCGAATGATAGGCGACCCGCCGGGGCCCGTCCGTCCGCGCCGGCTGCAAGCCGATCTCGTCCAGGACCTCGGTGATGTCCCGGGCAAGCTCGGCGATCTTTGCCGCCATGCCCGCCCAGTCCCGGTCCTCGCGGAAGAGAAAGCCATAGTCCTTGACCATCGTCCCGCAGCCCGAGGCGTTGACGACGATGGCGTCGAGACCCCGGCCTTCGATCTCGCGCCACCAGGCGCCGATGTTGCGTTTGGCCGAGGCCAGCGCCGGCGCCTCTTCGCCCAGGTGATGGGTCAGCGCCCCGCAGCAGCCCACGCCGGCCGCGACCACGACCTCAACGCCGTGACGCGTGAGCAGCCGGATGGTCGCCTCATTGATCCCCGGACGCAGCACGGTCTGGACGCAGCCGCTGAGCAGCGCCACGCGCTTCAGCCTTGTCCCTTCGGCCGGGAAGACCTGAGGCCGGTCGACGGGCGAAGCCGCGGGCAGCGCCACCGGGGCAAGCCTGGTCATCGCGCCGAGGCGCCCCGGCATCGACCGGGCGAAGGGACGCGCAAGACGCGCCAGGCGCAGCGCTCCGCGAAACAGCACCGGCCGCGGCAACAGGACCGCGAGCAGATTGCGTAGCCACCGGTCGCCAGCGGGGCGCCGGAAGGTCCGGGCGATATGCTTGCGGGCATGGTCCACCAGGTGCATGTAGTGCACGCCCGAGGGACAGGTGGTCATGCAGGCGAGGCAGGATAGACAGCGGTCGATATGCTTGGCCACGGTCGCCGAGGCCGCCCGCCCGCCTTCAAGCATGTCCTTGATCAGATAGATGCGTCCGCGCGGTCCATCGAGCTCATCGCCCGTCAGCAGATATGTCGGACAGGTCGCGGTGCAGAAGCCGCAATGGACGCAGGCCCGCAGGATCTTCTCCGACTGGACCGTGTCGGGATCGGCCAGCTGGGCGAGGGTGAAATTCGTCTGCACCTCAGGCTCCCGCGTACATCCGGCCGGGATTCAATCGGCCTAGCGGATCGAAGCTCTCCTTGACCCGCCGGACGAGGCCCGCCAGCGCCGCATCCTGGGGCTGAAAGACGTCGACCGCCGCCCGGATCGCGATCGGGGCGCGGACCAACGTCGCATGGCCACCGCTGGCGGCGAGTGCCGTGCGAAGGCGCGCGGCGCCCGCGTCGCCTTCGGGGGCGACGGCGAGCCAGATGAGCCCGCCGCCCCAGTCGTAGAAACAGCGCTCGACCGGCCCGCAGGCTCTCAGCACGTCGGCGCCCGCCGTGGGCGGCACGGAAAGCCGCCAGATCGCCGCCGTGTGATCGCCGCGAAACGGCAGCAGGTTGCGCAAGCCCCGCCAGAGCACGGTCGATTCGATTTCGCCCAGCTCCTCCGATGGCGCTTCCAGTTCCTTGGCCAGCATTGCAAGGCGCTGGGCGACCGAGCGCGGCGTGCCTTCCAGGCGCAGCAGCGTGACCGCGGTGCCGACGTCGGCATGGGGCAGATGACGCGCCGCCGCCTCGGGCAGGTGGGCCGCACCCGAGACATCCTCCGCGCTCATCATGGCCCGGCTCATGAGCAGCATGGCCGCGGAATCCCCAAGCCCGCGGACCATCAGCGTCCGGACCGCCTCGGGGGCGGGCAGCACCTTCAGGGTCGCCGAAGCGATTGCCGCCAGGGTGCCGAAGCTCCCCGCCAGCAGCTTGCAGAGATCGTAGCCCGTGACGTTCTTCATCACCCGTCCGCCGGTCTTGAAGATCTCGCCCCGGCCGTTCACCGCCGTGGCGCCGAGGAGATAGTCCCTCAGCGCTCCGGCCTTGATCCGCCGGGGTCCGGCGAGGTTGCAGGCGATCATGCCGCCCAGCGTTCCCCGGCCGGCCTCCTGACCGAAAAGCGGCCCCAGATCCGGCGGCTCGAAAGCCAGCATCTGGCCGTTGGCCATCAGCAGCCTTTCGATCTCCGCCACCGGCGTGCCGGCACCGGCGCTCAGGACCAATTCATCGGGCTCATAGAGAGTGACGCCCGAGAGCCGCGAGAGATCGAGGACCTGGGAGGCCTGGACCGGCCGGCCGAAATCGCGCTTGCTGCCGTGGCCCAGCAGTTCCAGAGGTCCCTCGCTGGCGGCGACCGCCGCCGCCAGCTCCTCGGCTGTGGCGGGTTCCAGCAGATCAGACATCAGAAGCGCGGCAGCTCTGGATGAGGAAGCTTGCCCGCGCTCACATGCATGCGCCCCAGCTCCGCGCAGCGATGGAGCACGGGAAACATCTTGCCGGGGTTGAGCAGGCCCTCGGAATCGAAGGCGCATTTCAGGCGCTCCTGCTGGGCGAGATCGGTCTCGTTGAACATCTCGCCCATGAGGTCGCGCTTTTCCACGCCAACGCCATGCTCGCCGGTCAGCACCCCGCCCACCGCGACGCAGAGCCTCAGGATATCGGCGCCGAAGGCCTCGGCCGTCTCCAGCTCGCCCGGCTTGTTGGCGTCATAGAGGATGAGCGGATGAAGGTTGCCGTCACCGGCATGGAAGACGTTGGCGACCCTGAGCCCGCAGGCCCGGGACATCGCCTGCATTTTCGCCAGCACTTCCGGCAGGCGCCGGCGCGGGATCGTGCCGTCCATGCAGTAGTAGTCGGGCGAGATGCGGCCCACGGCCGGAAACGCCGCCTTGCGGCCGGCCCAGAAGCGCTGGCGCTCGGCCTCATCGCGGCTCACCCGCGGGGAGGTTGAGCCGCAGGCCTTGGCGATCTGTTCGACCCGGGCAATCAGTTCGTCCACTTCCACCGCCGGCCCGTCCAGCTCGACGATCAGCAGCGCCTCGGCGTCCCGCGGATAGCCGGCCTGGACGAAATCCTCCGCCGCATGGATCGCCGGCTTGTCCATCATTTCCATGCCTGCCGGGATGATGCCGGCGGCGATTACCTTGGCGACGCATTCGCCCGCGTCCTCGCAACTGGCAAAACCGAGGAGCAGGGCCCGCTGGGTGCTGGGCTTGCGCAGGATGCGCACGGTCACCTCGGTCACCACGCCCAAGAGGCCTTCCGAGCCGGTCACCACGCCCATCAGATCATAGCCGCCCGCATCGAGATGCCGGCCACCGAGGCGCACCACCTCGCCGTCTATCAGGACCATCTCAAGACCCAGCAGATTGTTTCCCGTCATGCCGTATTTCAGGCAATGCACGCCGCCCGAGTTCTCCGCCACATTGCCGCCGATGGTGCAGGCGATCTGGCTCGAGGGATCCGGGGCGTAGTAAAAGCCGGCCGGCGCCACCGCCTGACTGATGGCCAGGTTGGTGACCCCCGGCTGGACCACCGCCGCGCGGTTGGCGATATCCACGTCCAGCACCCGGTTGAACTTCGCCATGCCCAGGAGCACGCCGTCGGCGAGCGGCAAGGCCCCGCCCGAGAGCGAGGTGCCCGCACCTCTGGGCACCACTTTCAGGCGGTTCTCGTGGCAATAGACGAGGACGGCCGCGACCTCGGCCGTGGTGGAAGGCAGCGCCACCACCAGCGGCGGCTGGCGATAGGCGGTCAAGCCGTCGGATTCGTAGGCCCGCCTGGCTTCGCCATCCTCGATGACGCTCTCGGCAGGCAGAATGCGCCTCAGCGCCAGGGCGATCTCGGCGCGCCTGGCGATGGCGGCCTGGTCGGGCTCCGGCATGCGCATGGCCGGGACTCTGGCGAAGGGCTAACCCAGGGTCAATGGCCCCGGGAATGGAAGATCAGGACAAGGAGAAGGGGGGCGGCCCCAGCGATCAGCCCTGACGGGCCTTAAAGCGCGGCTTGGTCTTATTGATGATATAGACCCGGCCCTTGCGCCGGACCATCCGGCTGTCCTTGTGGCGAAGCTTCGCCGATTTCAGCGAGTTGACGACTTTCATGATCCGATCCTTGGGCGGCTCTGGCCTTTTCGCGGAGGGCGGAACATAGGCAGGCCGTCCGGCCCTGTCAACGGCGGTCGCCTCGACTGGCAGGCGCCGCGACAGGGTTGCTTCCGCTTCCGTGGCAGGTTGGATCGAAGCTTTGCATTGGGTCAACCCTCGAAACCTATTGACATCTTACCCACTTGTTTCGCAGATTCGCCCCATCGCTCTGGCTGTCAGGATAGCCAGCGTCGATATGCAAGAAAGGGGCTCCGAAACCCGAGTTTCGCCCCCAGCACCCTGGGACGAGAACCCCGGGTCGCGCCCGATCCAGCGGAGGCTCCCGATGACTCGACAGCTGACCCCACCCGCCCCGGTGACGCTCGCCGCCTTCGACGCGATGTTCGAGAAGATCAAGAACTGGGGCCAATGGGGCGAGGACGACGAACTGGGGACGCTCAACTACATCACGCCGGACAAGATTGCCGCCGCGGCCAGGCTCGTCCGCAAGGGCCGCTGCGTCTCGATGGCGATCCCGATCAACAAGACGGCAGGTCCCGACAATCCGAATCCGGCCGTGCATTTCATGTCCCTGATGCACGACATACCGATCAGCGAGAGCGGTCTTTCCTTCGGCATGTGCTATCTCGGCATGGCGAGCCATGGCGATGCCCACACCCATGTCGATGCGCTGAACCACGTCGCCTACAAGGGCAAGCTTTACAATGGAAAGCCGGCCTCGCTGCTGACCTCGCGCGGCTCGGAATGGGGCAGCATCGCGGCCTACCACAAGGGCATCGTCGGGCGCGGCGTGCTGCTGGATGCGGCGCGCCATCGCAAGGTGAACTGGCTCGAGCCCGGCGAGGCCGTCACGCGCGCCGAGCTGGAGGAGATCGAGAAGGAGCAGGGCCTGCATCTGGGCGAGGGCGACATCCTGGTCTTCCGCACCGGCCATCATGCCCGCCGGCTGGCCCTCGGCGCCTGGAGCAACGACTACCCGCCGGCAGGCCAGGGCAAAGCGGGCCTGCATGTCGACACCGTGCCCTGGATGCGTGAACGCAAGATAGCCGCCTTTCTTCCCGACGGCGATGGCGAGACCGTGCCGAGCAATGTGGAAGGAATGCCCTACCCCATTCACGCGTTGCAGCTGACGTCCATGGGCATGCTGGTCTCCGACAGCCTGCAGCATGAGGATCTGGCCAAGGCCTGCGAGGAAGAGGGGCGCTGGGAATTCATGGTCGTGGGCCTGCCGCTGCGCCTGCCCGGGGCCACGGGCAGCCCCTGGAATCCGATCGCCATGTTCTGATCGAGACCGCAAATCAGGGAGAGACAAATGGAACGCCGCTTTGCCGGCAAGGTCGCCGTTGTAACCGGTGGAACGCAGGGCATGGGACAGGCCATTTCCGTCAGGCTCGCCTCGGAAGGGGCGCTGGTCGCCGTGAACCGCCGGCCCGATCTCAGCGCCGAAGAAACGCTGGCCAAGGTCAAGGCGGCCGGCGGCGAAGCCTTCGACGTCCCCGCCGACATGCGCGATCCCGATCAGGTGAAGGCGATGATCGCCACGGTGGCCAAGCGCGGCGGGCGCCTCGACTACGTCGTCTCGAACGCCGGCATCAACCCCTTCATGACCTGGGACAACACGCCC
>DATNJA010000233.1:0-8032 GCA_035604155.1 Candidatus Udaeobacter sp.
GGAGGACCGGCACCCCATATTCGGCGAATATTGGCTCGATCGCCGTCTCGAATTTGGTCCACTCGTCCTTGTCAGCCACAAAGCCGGCAACTGTCGTGATCCGGTTTAGCGGATCCTTGCCGCTGTCGTCCAGGTAGCACACCATCATGACTATCGTCTCTCCGGTCAGGAGACTGACGCGGTTGGGTCCGCCAGCGCCGGCGCAGGAGATGTACTACGACTGCCACATGGATTTCACGCATGAAACCCTCCTCACAAGGGGGGAGGGGATTCCGTCATTGCGCCGCCCGCTG
The DNA here is from genome assembly GCA_035604155.1 of Candidatus Udaeobacter sp. Lineage (GTDB taxonomy): Bacteria > Pseudomonadota > Alphaproteobacteria > Dongiales > Dongiaceae > DASXQK01. The sequence goes on from DATNJA010000233.1 coordinate 294, forward strand.
CTTCATGCCGGCGATCTCGGCCAGGAACTCGTCAGTGGTGCGCTGGCGGCAGTAGCCGCGGATGGCGCGTAGCGAGTTGTCGTGGCGCTCCTGGGTATTGGTGGCGCAGGAGTCGGTGACGAGGGTCACCAGATAGCCGAGGTCGCAAGCGTCCCTGACCGCGCCCTCGACGCATTGATCGGTCACCACCCCGCTGATGACCAGATAGCGCGTCCCGAGATTGCGCAGCACGTAATCGATATTGGTCGAAACGAAGACATTGGAGGAGGTCTTGGGAAGCACCATCTCGTCGGGCGCCGGCTTGATGGCATCGATGACCTGCCCGTCCCGGGAGTCCGGCGGCACGTTGAAGCCCGTGATCTTGTAGTCCAGGCTCCGGTCCCGCCCGTCCCTGGTCAGGTTGCGGATGACCGTGTACATGACCTCGATCCCGGCCTTGCGGCAGCCGGCCTGGAGCCGCTGCATGTTGGGCACCACCCGGCTCTCCAGCTGCTTGAAGAAATAGCCGTGCTTGGCCTCGAAATCGTTCGGGTTCATGCCCTTGAACTCGCCCCCGTCGCGCACGGCGCAGAAATTCTGCACGTCGATGAAGAGCAGCGTGGCGAAGGGGATCTCGACCGGCAGGTCGCGCGTCGTCGGATGGTTCATGCTGTCTGTCTTCCCATTTTGTCGGTTCAGGCGGCGGCCAGGTCCAGCCTGCGATAGGCCTCGGGCAAGAGGCGGGCGAGACGCGCTGCCCAGCTATCCTGGCCGGCAGCCTCGGCGATCAGGTCCTGGCGGAGCTCGATCTCCACATGGGGCAGGCCGCGCTTCTCGCCGTGAACGGGGATGGTGTAATCGGTCAGGTCACCCACGGCATAGGGCTCGTTGTCGCCCACCACCAGCCCGCCCTCGGCTTCGAGCAGGTGTTTCAGGATAAGCGCCAGGCGCGGGTCGCGATTGTAGAGCACGCCCGCATGCCAGGGCCTGGCGATGCCTTTGAACACCGGCGTGAAGCTGTGGACGGCGACCAGCGCCGTGGCGCGCTTGGCCCGGATGCGGCGGTCGAGCTCGGCGGCGATCCGATCGTGATAGGGCCAGAAGATCTCCCGTGCCCGGGCCTGACGCTCCTCTTCGCCCAAGCCCCGGTTGCCGGGGATCTCGGTTGCCTCGCTCACTGTCGCGATCGAGCTTTCGACCGAGGGATCGCGGTTGGCGTCAATCGCCAGGCGCGAATAGACCTGGTGGATGGTGAAGGCGTCCAGCGCCCGGCCGAGCCGGCGCGCGACCTCGGAAGCGCCGATGTCCCAGGCGATATGGCGCTCGAACTCTGCTTCGGGCAGGCCGAGCCGCCCCAGGCTCAGCGGCAGGCGCCGGCCGGCATGATCGCAGGTGATGAAGAATGGCGAGCGGCCGTCGGCCTGCTCAATGGCGAAGGGCGCCGGCTCGTTCTCGGCCAGGAGTTTCATCGACGTTCCGCTTATTCCCTGGGAGACCGACGGCCGGTCAGTACGTGAGCGCGTAACGGGCGCATTGGGCGGCTTCGTCCAGGCCCTCCAGCATGCGAATCTCGGCCCGCTTATGGCGCAGATAGGCATCGAGATAAACCGGTCCAAACCATTCCTTGGCCTCATGGGTGGCTTCCAGGTGATCGAGCGCCTCCGTCAGCGAACGCGGGAGATGCCGGATGCCGGCAGCCTGGCGTTCCGCCTCGCTCATCCGGGCGACGTCCCGGGGCTCCGGCAGCTCGAGGCCATGGCGCATGCCATCCACCCCGGCATTGATGATGGCGCCCAGCGCCAGATAGGGACTGGCCGCGCCGTCCGCCGGGCGGAATTCGACGTTGAACTGGCGCGCGGCGTCGCTCGCCCCCGGCAGGGTCAGCACCGGGCAGATGCGCAAGGAAGCTTCCCGGTCGCGGTCGGCGATATAGGCGTATGTCGGGGCCCAGCGGTTCGGGGTCAGGCGGATATAGGAGATCGTCGAGGGCGCCGTCACGGCGCAGATTGCCGGCAGATGCTTCAGCACGCCGGCCATGAACTCCCGCGCCGGACGGGAGAGCCCGTAGGGTTCCGCCGGATCATGCATGGCGGGCTCGTTGTCCTCGTCGATGAAGCTCATGTGGATGTGGACCCCGCTGCCCGTGCCCTTGGGATCGAGGATGGGGGAGAAGATGGCGCGCTGGCCGAGGCGCTGAGCGGAAGCGCGCGCGATCTCGCGCAGCACCACGGCATCGTCGGCCGCCTTGAGGCCGATGGCAGGCGCTGAGGTCGCCTCGTATTGGCGCGCGCCATATTCGGCCAGGAATGATTCCGGTGTCAGCCCGGCCCGGCGCAGCGCGGCGGTAAAGACCTCGCCGAAGATGCCCTGGCGCCGGTAGGCATCCAGGCTGTAGGGCGAGCCCGGCAGGTCTTCCACACCGGTATAGACGAACTCCTGCTCGAAGGCGGCATAGAGGCGCAAGCCCGCCACCCGGTCGAGCGCGGCCAGCGCCCGGCGCAGGAAATCCCGCGGGCAGCAGGCCCAGAACTTGCCGTCGGTCTCGCGGATGTCGCCGAGGAAGAAATGCTCCGGCGCGCTCCCGTCGCCGAAATCGACATGAATCTCGCAGGCCGGATCCGGCACCAGGGCGAGGTCGTCCGTGGCCCCGAAGGGGGTGTCCCCGATGGGGCCGAAGGCCGAGATCATGGTGTTGGTCGGGACCCAGCCGACTCCCTTCACCAGGCGCTCGGGCAGCTCGCGGGCGGGAAAGCCTTTGCCGCGCAGGCGCCCGGCGATTTCACACGTGCAGACCAGGATGAGGGGCTCACGGTTCATGGATTGCTCCCAAGTCTCGACGGGTCGGCAGGCATGACCCCACGACTCACGACCCCACGACTATAGCCCATGCCGCGGCCTTCGCTTAAGCCGGCCATGGGTTCCAAGGGGGTGAAGCGGCCCCGGCCGGCGCCGGGGCCGCAATCATCGGATCAGGAGGCCGGCCTCTCCGCTGCCGGCGCGGCGCCGGCGGCACGGGTGAGGCCCGCTTCTTTTGCCAGGAGACTCCCGAGGAAGGCGTCGACCAACATGCCGCTCTTGGCTTCGCCGCCGGCGCTTACCAGGAAGTTGGGCACCAGCGCGATCTTGTTGGTCGCGAGGAAATCCGCCACCTGCATGGCGACATAGCCCTGCTGGCCCACTGCTTCGACCTTTTTCTGCAGGACCGCCGCTTCGGCCTCGCCCACGGCAAGCGTCTTCTTGGCCTCGCCCTCGCCGGTGACCTGATAGACGTGGGCATCGGCCTCGGCATTGATCGTCTTCGACTGGGCATCGCCTTTCGCTTCGGCGATCTTGGCATTGGCAAGGTTGGTCCTGATCTCGACCTGGCGCAGCGAATCGACGACCTGGGCCTTGGTATCGGCCAGTGCGGTGGACTCGGCCAGGGTCTGGCGCGCATCCTGGGCCGCGCGCTGCTGGTTGTAGGTGGCGATTTCCTGCTCGGCGATCTTGCGATCGGTCAGCGTCTTCATCAGTTCCGGCGGGGTCGCGATATCGCCGATCAGGGTATCGACCGCCTGCACGTCGTAGCCCGCAAGCGCCTCCTGGATGTGATCCTTGGCCGCCTTCTGGCGGTCGGCGCGCTTGGCGAGAAAGGCAATGACATCCGATTCCTGGGCGGCGTTGCGGAAGTAATTGCCGATGGAGGGCTCGAGCACCTGGGTCACCAGATTGAGCATGGTGCCGAACCGCGCGATCACCTTGGGCGCGTTCTCCCGCGGGACATGGATGATCTGGGACACATCGAGGTTGAAGGTGAATCCGTCCTGGGAGCGGACCTTGATGGTCGATAGGTTCTTGTCCAGCTCATGGGCCTCGCTCTTGTTGTTGGCCCAATTGAGCACGATGTTCGTCGTCGGCACGTTCTCGACCTTGTGCGTATAGGGATTGATCGGGTATTTGCCCGGGTCGTAGGGAACGCGCCAGACGCCCTTGCTGCCCCGTTCGACGACCCGGATCTGCCTCTCCTTCGGCGAGGCGCTCGGATCGCTCGGCTGCTGCGGGGCCTCCTCGCCCACATAGGCCACGACCACGCCGACATAGCCGATGGGGACTTCCGTCATGTCCGTTCCCTGGACCGTGGCGAAGAGCGGGTTCAGGTAATACATGCCGGCGAGGATGACCTGCACCTGCAGGCCCTTGAAACCGCCATTGTCGACGAACTTCTGCGCGTCCTGGTACAGGTTGTGATCGGCAATCGGCTTGCCCGCGATGTCGCCCGAGGGCAGTGGCTGACCTTCGCGCGTGGTCACGATGCCGACCTGGTTGTCCGGGATCACGGTCGCCGGCGCCATCTGCACTGTGAACAGCGACGTGTTGATCCGATAAGTGCCCGGCGGCATGACGGCGATCTGCGGCCCGCGCTCGCCGCCATTGGCGAGAAAGGCCCGGGCGCTCTGGAAGGAATCGCACTCGATCGACTTGCCGAGAACGCGGCCGGCGGGAATGGGGATGCCGTCTCTTGCCTCCACCACGCCGACCATGCCCTGGTCGACGGTGATGAACTTCTCGACGGTCACCTGGAATTGCCAGGGCCAGTAACCGAAATAGATGCCCGGCGCCAGGGTGTCGGCCTGCATCCCGGCCTCGCCGGTGAGGGCGATGAGCTTGCCGTCCGGCAAGGCACGATGCTCGCCGAACAGAACGAACTTCTTGTTGACGATTCCTATGCCGTTCTGGGGGATGATCTGGATCCCCAACAGCCATAGAATCTGCCGCCATAGGATGAGCGCGATGACGATGGGAATCACCGGCCACCAGGAGCGCAAGGCGGCTAGAATCACGTCTGTCTGATCATTCATCCCCTTAATCCCTCCATGCAGCCATCATCGGCTGGCGGCTTGCCCCATCGTCGATAGGCACTCGATCCGTCCCAGGGCGGCCCGTCCGCGCCTCGGGCGTTCCGAGATCGGGACGCATGGCGTCAACCTCGGTCCCTTGGCAGAGGAGTCTACCTCAGCGCCCGCCACAGCCAGGAGAAGAAATTCTCGAATCCCGGGCCGTGCTCAGGGCAGGTTACAGGGGTGTCCCTGCCCGCCGTCCACCTCTTTGCGGTGAAATTTGCGGAACCGGAAGAGGGCTCGCAAGCGGCGCGGCGGCCGCCTCTTAGTAAGCCTTGCGGCTGACGAAGCCCACGAACAGGGTCAGGAACAGGATCCTGAGATCGAACCACAGGGACCAATGGTCGATGTATTCCAGGTCGTATTTGACGCGGGCGCGCATCTGTTCGACGGTCTGGGTCTCGCCGCGCAGGCCGTTCACCTGGGCCCAACCGGTCATGCCCGGCTTCACCCGATGGCGGCCGAGATATTCGTCGATCATGGCGGCGTAGTGCCGGTTGTGGTCGACCACATGGGGTCTCGGACCCACCAGCGACATCTCGCCTCTCAGCACGTTCCAGAGCTGGGGCAGCTCGTCCAGGCTCGAGCGCCTGAGGAAGCGCCCGACCCGCGTGACCCTGGGATCGTTGCGCGTCGCCTGGGGCACGCCCGGCTCCTCAGGCCGGTCGGCATACATGGTGCGGAACTTGAGCACGTTGACGAGATTGTTGTTGAACCCGAAGCGGGGCTGGCGGAACAGCACCGGCCCGCGGCTGTCGAGCTTGACGATGAGGGCGATGAGGAGGCAGGGGACGAGGAAGATGAGGCAGAGGATCGGTCCCAGAATCCGGTCCTCCAGGTTCTTCAGCACCAGGTCCCAGCCGCTCAGCGGCCGCTCGAAGACGTCGAGGAAGGCAACGCCTGCGACCGAAGTCATGCCGCGGAGCGGCAGGTAAAGCGTGAACACGTCCGGGCAGATGCGCACGTTGATGGAGAGGGTCGCTAGCGACTTCAGTATCTCGCGAATACGCTTCTCCTGGCTCCAGGGCAGGGCCACCACCACCTCCTCGACCTCGCCGCTCTGGACGTCGGCGACCAGCCGCTCGATGCCGCTGCGGATGCGCCCATGCTCGCTTTGGCGCTCCGGCGCGTCGGGCCGTTCCTCGGGATCATAGAAGGCGACGATGCGCAGGTTCTGTTCGCCGAGCTGGCGGAGCTGGCGGGCGACCTGGCGGGCGAGATCGCTGTGGCCGACGATGGCGACCTTGAGGGCAAGCCGGCCGCTTTTCAGCCAGCGGTCGATCTGGAGAGCCGCGATGGCGCGCAGCAGCAGGAAGCCGCCGAGGCTGAAGCTGAACCAGAGCAGCAGCCAGGCGCGGGAAAACAGGTCATCGGTGCTGGTGAGGAGGCTGACGACGACCAGGGTCCCGAACACCGCGACCCAGGCCGCCACGACCTTGGCCACCTCGATGGCCTGGCGGCGCAGGCTGGACAGGCTGTAGACCTTGGCGAAATGCATGTAGTTGGCGGTCAGCAGCATGCCCAGCACCGTGCCCGAGATGTAGGTGCCCGGTAGATCGATCGTGTCCGTCCTCAGAGCATAGGCGGCAAGGGCCGATAGGCCGACCACGGCAGCGTCGCCGAACCGGAGCAGGCCGGACAGTACGGCTTCGGCGTCCTTGGTTATGCCGCGGCGGGATGGAGGCATGGCGCGGATTTATAGTCCGCCGGGCATCCTCTAGCCAGCCTTCCGGGTGGAAGACATATGCCAGGATCGCAAGGCCAGCCCCGGCGTGGACTTGGGGTGCGGTTCCAGGCTAGGGTCCGGGCCGTTTTCCCGAGAACGAAACCTAGGACGCGAGATCAACGGCCATGATGCTGCGCAAGCGAGTTCTGGTGACCGGCGGGGCGGGCTTCCTCGGCTCCCATCTCTGCGAGCGGCTGCTGGCCCAGGGCAGCGACGTGCTCTGCCTGGACAATTTCTTCACGGGCACCAAGGACAACGTGCTTCCCCTGCTCGACAACCGGCATTTCGAGCTGATGCGCCACGACGTCACCTTCCCGCTCTACGTCGAGGTGGACGAGATCTACAACCTCGCCTGCCCGGCTTCCCCGATCCACTATCAGCACGACCCCGTCCAGACCACCAAGACCTCGGTCCATGGCGCCATCAACATGCTGGGCCTGGCCAAGCGGGTGAAGGCCAAGGTGTTCCAGGCCTCGACCTCGGAGGTCTACGGCGACCCCAGCGTCCACCCGCAGACCGAGGACTACCGGGGCAACGTCAATCCCATCGGGCCGCGCGCCTGTTACGACGAGGGCAAGCGCTGCGCCGAGACCCTGTTTTTCGACTACCACCGCCAGCACAAGATGCGGATCAAGGTAGCGCGGATCTTCAACACTTACGGCCCGCGCATGCACCCCAACGACGGGCGCGTGGTGTCCAATTTCATCGTCCAGGCTCTCAGGGGAAAATCGATCACCATCTTCGGCGACGGATCGCAGACCCGGTCCTTCTGCTACGTCGACGATCTGATCGAAGGCTTCCTCCGGCTGATGGCGACGGGGGACGAGGTGACCGGCCCCGTCAATCTGGGCAACCCCGGGGAGTTCACCATCCGCCAGCTGGCCGAACTGGTGCTGAGCGAGACGGGATCGCGCTCCAAGCTCGTGTTCAAGCCGCTGCCCCAGGACGACCCGCTCCAGCGCCAGCCGGACATCACGATCGCCAAGCGCCTGCTCGACTGGCAGCCCACGGTCCCGCTCAAGGACGGGATCAGGCGCACCATCGCCTATTTCGACGAGCTGCTCCGGCGGATCGGGGACCAGGTCACGGCTTGATCACGGCCTGATCACGGAATGACCGCGGCATTGCGCCGGCGCCGGTCGACTTCGGCTGTCGAG
>DATNJA010000234.1:0-2709 GCA_035604155.1 Candidatus Udaeobacter sp.
CGCGCCGGTCGAGGTCAGCACGCCGAGGAAATTGAAGAACCCCGACCAGACTACGGCGGTATGGGCGGGCAGCGCATGGGTATAGATGACCGTCGCCACCGCGTTGGCCGTGTCGTGGAAGCCGTTGACGAATTCGAAACCGAGGGCGATGAACAGCGCCAGTGCCAGCAGCGCATAGACAAGCGCGCCGGGGGAAGGCGTGGCCTCCAGATCGGCAAGCAGCGACCATGCCACGTAGACCGCGCCGATCGCCAGGATCCCGAGCGCAATGAATGGGCCGGCCTTCGCGGTCCACGGCGGCAAGCTCGAGGAGCGCAGCGGGTGGTGGCTATCGGTGCCGGAATGACGCGCTTGCTCGCGGACGATCGCCGTGTCGCTCATCTCTGCCCCCCATTGCTTGCGATGAACCGGCCGTGCCCGCCATCGAAGGAGCGCGATCCTAGCCGCCGCCTATAACAGGACTGTGACAGGGGGCACTTTTACCGGCCGGTCCAATTGCGGCAACCATGGAGGAACAGATTGACCGTCTGCCGCGCCCACGCATCGAGCTCCGCGGCCGTCATCGGCACGCCCATGCCCATCGCCTGGCGCTGGGGCCAGGCGATGACCATTTGCAGGAACTGGGTCGCGGCGAATCGAGATGCTTCCAGGCTCAGCCTCCCAAGGGACGGGTCGCGCAGCAACAAGGTGCCGATGCGCTCGACGGCGTCCCGGCCCGCCGACCGGTCGGCGATCACCGCGGCAAGTTCGGGGAATCGGCCGGCCTCGGCCAGTATGACCCGGTGCAGGGCAAGCGCCTGGGGACTCAAGGCGGCCCGCAATATTGCCTCGGCCAGCCGCTCCAGGATCTCCTCCAGGCTGCCGCCGACGAACAAGCCCGCCACGTCGGGGGGGCGAAGCCGGTCGACGATGCGATGCACGACGGCGCCGAACAAGGCCGCCTTGTCGGGAAACCGATGGTAGAAGGTGCGTTTGGACACCCGCGCCCGCTTGGCGACCAGCTCGATCGACGTTTCGCCGTATCCCAGATCGAGGAACAGCGCCGTTGCCACTTCCAGGATGCGCTCTCCAAGCAGCGCCGACGCCTCGCGAGAAGGACGCCCCCCTCGGCGCAGTGGTTTTTTCATCGCCTTCCGATTCCCGACCGCCGCGTTGGCGGATTCTACGACCAGACCGGGCCCAACATTACCCGGTAAGCTGAGCCCTGCCAGCGCTGAAGCACGAACGCGCGCTTTTTGATGAGGGCGGCCTGAATCCGCGCCTTCCTTGCCCGTCGTCGACGGAAAGGGAGCGTGCTTCCTTCCGCGCCCGGTTGAGCCGGGCGTTTCCCGGGCTACCAGCAGCGATAGCAGGGCGATGGCCCCCAATAATACGGGTGATAGGGCCTTCCCACGAAGATGCAGCCGGAGAGTGAGAGCGCGAGGGCCAGGGTAACCAGGACAATGCGCAGGCTACGCATGGTGACTCCTTTCAAGATCGGCCCCGGACGCAACCCGAGGCAGCCCCAACGCTAGCATTCCTTGTAACGTAACGCAACGGTTGCGTTGCGTTATGTCAGCATGCAGAAACCTCAATCCAATCTTCCGGTACGGGCACTCTGACAAGGCGGTTTCTTGCACAGGCTTGGGCAATAAGATTGGCGCACCTCGGCTTTGCCGGCAGACTGTCGGCCGGAGAACAGGGAGCGTCGTGCCATGGCCGTCAAGATCGCCGAGCGCTGGTTCGAGAGGAAGCGGATCGACGACGACATCACCTTGCTGTGGGAGCCCCATGTCGTGCCGCTCCTGCGCTGCAACATCTGGCATGTGCGGGGGCGCGAGCGCGATTTGATGATCGATACGGGCATGGGCATCTGCAGCTTGAAGCAGGCGGCGCAAGACCTGCTGCAGAAGCCGGTGACGGCGGTTGCCACCCACGTCCACGCCGATCACGTCGGCGGGCATCACGAGTTCGAGGACTGCCTCATCCATCGCAGCGAGGCCGTGGGGCTTAGGCATCCCACCGGCGACTACACCCTGGTGGACGAGGAATTCGATCCGACGGATCTGAGCCGGCTCTCGATTCCGGGTTATCCGGTCACCGGGCCGATGATCACCGCCATGCCTCATGCCGGTTACGATATGCGCAGCTATCGCGTCCGCCCGGCCCGGGTCACCCGCACCGTCGAGGATGGCGACAGGGTCGATCTCGGCGACCGAAGCTTCGAGGTGCTGCATCTGCCTGGCCATTCCCGCGGCAGCATCGGGCTGTGGGAATCCTCGACCGGGATTCTGTTCTCGGGCGATTCCATCTATGACGGACCGCTGCTGGACGATCTGCCCGGCTCCAATATCGCCGACTATGTCCTGACCATGCGCCGGCTGCGTGAGTTGCCCGTGCGCGTGGTCCATGCCGGCCATGATCCGAGCTTCGGGCGAGACCGGCTCGTGGCACTGGCCGATGACTACTTGAGGCGGCGCGCGGCCGGCCAGTGATGTAAGCCCGGCGAAGTGAGCAACGACGCGGCGGCGACGAAACCGTCGCGCGCTTGAACCCTCCCGTCATTGCGGGTATGGCTTTGCAGCGACCGCCGGCACGGCATTTCGGACCTTGAGGGAGACGGCCGCATGAGGCGGATGGATCCAAGGCGGGCGGGACGGATGGGTGCCGTCGCCCTGGCGTTGCTCCTCATGGCGGCCTGCAAGCGCGAGGAAAACGCCTATGTCCCGC
>DATNJA010000235.1:0-2063 GCA_035604155.1 Candidatus Udaeobacter sp.
CGGTTCCTGCATCATCGCGGCGGCCAGATTCTGCAGCCGCTGCGCCGCCTCGCCGTAACGGCCGAGGCCGATGAGCGCCACGCCCGCGCAATGCTCCGCCGGGAAACCGCCGCCCTGCTCGTGCCAGAATTCCGCCTGCGCCAGCGCCTTTTGCGGATCGGCGCGGGTCATCGCCAGGCAGCGGTCGTATTGCGCCGAGGGGCTCTCCACGATCGTGGCGGGGTGCGCCGGCGAGGCCGCCGCCAGAATCGAGGATGCCAGGAGGAGGGCGGCGCTAAGATCCCGCCTGCGGCGCATGGCGATCGCCGATCTCCTTGTCCTGCGCTCCCGCGGCTTCCGGCAGTTCCTTGGCTTCGCTGGGAGTCAGCATGGCGCTCAATTTGTCGAGATAGAGATAGATCACCGGGGTGATGAACAGCGTCAGCGCCTGGGACACGATCAGGCCGCCGACCACGGCCAATCCCAACGGCCGGCGCAATTCCGAGCCGGCGCCGAAACCCACGGCGATCGGCAGCCCGCCCATGATCGCGGCCATGGTGGTCATCATGATCGGCCGGAAGCGCAGCAGGCAGGCCTCGTAGATCGCCTGGTCGGCGGTGGCGTCGGTGGTGCGCCGCCGTTCGAGCGCGAAGTCGATCATCATGATCGCGTTCTTCTTGACGATGCCGATCAGCATGACGATGCCGATGATGGCGATGACGCTCAAATCCTGATGGAACAGCATGAGCGTGGCGAGCGCGCCCAATCCCGCGGCCGGAAGTCCCGAGAGAATCGTGATCGGGTGGATGAAGCTCTCGTACAGGATGCCGAGCACGATGTAGATGACGACGACCGCGGCGGCCAGCAGCAGGCCCTGGCCCTTCAGCGCGTCCTGGAACACCTGGGCGTTGCCCTGGAAGCCGGTGTTCACCGTCACCGGCAGGTTGTTCTTGCGCTCGAGCCGGGCGATCTCCTGCACCGCGGTGCCGAGCGACACGCCCGGCGCCAGGTTGAAGGCGATGGTCACCGAGGGCAGCTGCCCCTGGTGGTTGACCGTCACCGGGCCGACGCCGGGGCTGAGCTTCGCCACCGCCGCGAGCGGCACCGCCTGCCCGTTGGCGCTCTTCAGGTAGATCTTCGACAGATAGGCGGGGTCCTGCTGGAACTGCTTGTCGATCTCGAGGATCACCTCGTAGTCGTTCGACGGCTCGTAGATGGTCGAAACCTGCCGCGTGCCGAAGGCGCTGTAGAAGGTGTTGCGGATCTGATCCATGGTGATGCCGAGCAGCCCGGCCTTGTCCATGTCGATGTCGATCACCGCCTGGCGGTTTCTCAGCTGCAAATCGGAATTCACGTCCTGGAAATCCGGCAGCGCCGCGATCTCCTGCTGCATGGTCGTGGCGTATTGGTAGAGCTCGGTCGTGTCGGCGTCCTGCAGCGTGTATTGATAGGTGCTCTTGGCCAGCCGCCCGCCGAGCTGAATGTTCTGCAGGCTCTGGAGATAGGTGTTCATGCCCGGAACCTGCGTCAGCTTGGGCCGCAATTCCTGGATCACCTGGTCGGCCGAAAGGCCGCGCTCGGAGCGGGGCTTCAGCTGGATGAACATCCGGCCGTTGTTCAAGGCCGGGCTGAATCCCGTCGCCCCGATGAAGGAATTGACGTCGGAGACGTTGGGATCGTCCTTGATGATCTGCGCCACCATCTTCTGATGGTCGGCCATCGCCTGGAACGAGGCGTCCTGCGGCCCCTCGGTGAAGCCGAAGATGTTGCCGGTGTCCTCGCTCGGGAAGAAGCCCTTGGGCACGACGATGTACAAGGCGACGCTGAGGACGATCGACAGCAGCGTCACCGCCAAGGTGGCGCGCCGCCATATCATCACCCGCTTCAGCCCCCATATATAACCGTTGCGCAATCGGTTGAATCCGGCCTCCGAATAGCGCAGCAGAGCCCATTGCCGCTCATGGGGGTCGTGCGGCTTCAAAAGGCGCGAGCACAGCATCGGCGTCAGCGTCAGCGACACCAGGCCCGAGATCAGGATTGTCATGCTGATGGTGACGGCGAATTCGCGGAACACCCGGCCCACG
>DATNJA010000236.1:0-2904 GCA_035604155.1 Candidatus Udaeobacter sp.
AGGGTCGGGCCCTGCCAGGAGGCTTCCCCACCTCATTTGTCGAACCACCCTGACCAAGGGCGACGATCGCCAGTGGTGCGTCGCCCCGGCTAAACCGAGGTCGGGAACTGCCCGCCGGGGGCCGGATCGCGGGCCGAGGCACCCCATGGGCCTGCGGGTGTCACCCATGTCTCCGGTACGCCTTGTTATCTATGTGTCCGGGTCGGACAGAGGAAAAATGGGGCGAGCGATGGGACTTGAACCCACGACATCCAGATCCACAATCTGGCGCTCTAACCACCTGAGCTACGCCCGCCGCGGTGCCGCGTGGTGTAGGACGTCGCAGCCCCACGCGTCAAGCGTCGCTCCGGGAACAGTACGCATTTTGCCAAAACCCTAGTTTCGTCATGGTTGCGAGGCCCGACTTAAAGAAGCCGTCCGACCGCGCCATTTCATCGCCTGCCTCAGAAAACGGGAGAAGTCATGTTGAAGCTAGCGAGCGGCATGGGCCGCCTGGGCACCGAATCCGCCTTCGAAGTGCTCGCCCGCGCCAAGGCCCTGGAAGCCAAGGGCAAGCACATCGTCAATCTCGGCATCGGCCAGCCCGACTTCCAGACGCCCGAGCATATCGTGGAAGCGGCCTGCAAGGCTTTGCGCGATGGCCATCACGGCTACACGCCGGCCAACGGCATTCCCCAGGTGCGCGAGGCGGTGGTGGCCAATCTCCATAAGCGCCATGGCGTGGAGGTGGATCCCGCCCATGTGGTTGTCGTGCCTGGCGGCAAGGTCACCATGTTCTTCGCCATCCTGATGTTCGGCGAACCGGGTGCGGAGATCATCTATCCCAATCCCGGCTTCCCGATCTACGAATCGGTGATCAAGTTCAGCGGCGCCACGCCGGTCCCGCTTCCCTTGCGGGAGGTCAACGGCTTCTCGTTCTCGGCCGAGGAGCTGCTGTCCCTGATCACGCCGAAGACCCGGCTCATCATCATCAACAGCCCGGCCAATCCCACGGGCGGCGCCACGCCCGAGGCCGAGGTGCTGAAGCTCGCCAAGGGCCTCGCCAATCACCCCGACGTCGCGATCCTGAGCGACGAGATCTACAGCGAAATGCTCTACGGCGGCCGCAAGCATGTAAGCCTGCTGCGCTTCCCGGAGCTGCGCGACCGGGTGATCATGCTGGACGGCTGGAGCAAGACCTATGCCATGACCGGCTGGCGCATGGGCTACGCGGTCTGGCCGGCGGCGCTGGTGGAGCATGCCACGCGACTGGCCATCAACTGCCACTCTTGTGTTAATGCCGCGGCCCAATGGGGCGGGGTCGCCGCCCTCAACGGACCCCAGGACGCGGCGCGGAAGATGATGGTGGCCTTCGACGAGCGCCGGCGCTTCGTCGTCGCCGAGCTCAACAAGCTGCCCGGCGTCTCCTGCGTCGATCCGGGCGGCGCCTTCTACGTCTTCCCCAACATCTCCAAGCTCGGCCTCCCGGCCAAGCAGCTGGAACTGAAACTGCTCGACGAGGTTGGCATCGCCACCATCGCCGGCACCAGCTTCGGCGCCTATGGCGAGGGCTATCTGCGCATCTCCTACGCTAACAGCATCGAGAATATCGGCCTCGCCATGCGGCGCATGGGGGAATGGCTAGCCCGGCGCAACGCCGCCTAGATTCTGAGCATTCCTGCCTAGGAAATAGGCAGCCATACCGACCAAGGGCCGGCTCCCCCAAGGATGCCGGCCCTTTCCATTCCTGGCACCGGAATTGCTTTAAGGCGGAGCGCGAAGGCGACCGCCGAACAGCCCATGGAAGCGAGTCATGAAAAAGATCGAAGCGATCATCAAGCCGTTCAAGCTCGACGAGGTGAAGGACGCGCTTCACGAGGTCGGGATCAAGGGTATCACCGTGACCGAAGCCAAGGGCTTCGGCCGCCAGAAGGGCCACACCGAACTCTACCGCGGGGCGGAATACGTCGTCGATTTCCTGCCCAAGGTTAAGGTCGAGGTCGTCCTGGAGGATCAGCTGGTCGAACGCGCCGTCGAGGCGATCCAGCACGCCGCCCAGACCGGCCGCATCGGCGATGGCAAGATCTTCATCAGCACCATCGATGAAGCGATCCGGATCCGCACCGGCGAGCGCGGGCCCGAAGCCATCTGAACCAGCCCGTCGAGAGAAGAAACCGCCCTACTCCAACGCAAGCCAGCAAGACGAAGGAACAACCGCCATGGCCGACACGAAGAAAGTTTTCGACCTGATCAAGGAGCATGACGCCAAATACGTCGACTTCCGCTTCACCGACCCGCGCGGAAAGTGGCAGCATCTCGCCCAGCACATCAACACGGTTAACGAAGAATCCCTGACCGAAGGCATCATGTTCGACGGCTCCTCCATCGCCGGATGGAAGGCGATCAACGAGTCCGACATGATCCTGCTGCCCGATTGCGCGACCGCGGTCATGGATCCGTTTGCCGCCCAGCCTTCGGTCGTCGTCTTCTGCGACGTGCTGGAGCCGCTGACGGGCCAGAACTACAGCCGCGATCCCCGCTCGGTCGCCAAGAACGCCGAGGCGTATCTGAAGAGCACCGGCATCGCCGACACCATGTTCGTCGGGCCCGAGGCCGAATTCTTCGTCTTCGACGACGTCCGCTTCGATGTCCGCATGAACGGCGCCTTCTACGAATTCACCTCGGAAGAAGGTCCCTATGTCTCCGGCGACAAGATGGACGAAGGCAACACCGGCCATCGTCCGCCGATCAAGGGCGGCTATTTCCCGGTGCCGCCGGTCGATTCCGCCGCCGACCTCCGGGCCGAGATGCTCTCGACCATCCAGGACATGGGGGTCGAGGTGGAGAAGCATCACCACGAGGTGGCGCCGAGCCAGCATGAGCTCGGCATCAAGTTCGACAAGCTTGTGCGCTGCGCCGACAACA
>DATNJA010000237.1:0-4233 GCA_035604155.1 Candidatus Udaeobacter sp.
GACAGGCCGAACTTGAAGACTCCCGCAAGCCGCAAATTGCCGTCGGCGATACACTGTCGGCGCCGATGTTCATCGCGTTGCCGTCAGCGCAGCAGCCGCAACCAGCCAAGCCGGCGACGGACCCGGATAGGGTCAGCCGGCCATCAGATAGTCGTAGGCGGACAGCACATGCACCCTGACGATGTGGAGGAATTCCTCCAAGTCCACATGCTCGTCGGCCGAGCCCATGCCATGGGGAAACGGCCCGTAGACATAGGCCGGGATGTCACGATAGCGCCAAAGCCGGGCGTCGGTGCCGCCGAGGCTGACGATAGGTGCCGGCTTGAAACCGCGTAGCGCCTGGACGTTGTTCTGGATGATGCCGACCATGGCGCCGTCGGGCGAGCAATAGGAAGGCGGATTGAAATTCAACTCGGTGACTGACGCCTGCGGATAACCGGCGAGGATCTTGTGTACCTCCGCCATTACCTGCTCGCGGGTGACGCCCAAGGGCAGGCGGATGTCGGCCTCGAAACGGCAGGCGAAGGGAACCATGTTGACCTTCAGGCCGCCTTCGATGACGCCGATGTTGAGCGTCACCTTGGACACGATATCGGCCGCGCCCTTGCCCATGGCCTTGTCGACGGCTTCCCGGGCAGCCTCGAGAGAACGGGCGATGTTGTCCGAGACGGTGGCCTCGATCCCGGTGACGGCTTCGAGATCGGCGATCAGGCGTTGGGCCAGCTTGGTGGCGCTCTCGCTGGCATGGGTGTAGGCGCCGTGGGCGCCCCGGGTCCGGATCTTGAACTCGAGCCAGAGCGGTCCCTTCTCGCCGAACCGTACCGTATAGGGACTGCCCGGCTCGCCGTTCAGCACGCAATCGCCCAGCACTTCCGGGTGGTGCTCGACCAGATAGCGCGCGCCCCAGGGGCCGAAGGTCTCCTCGTCCGAGACGGCGGTGAGAGTGAGCCGGCCCTTCAATCGCTCGCGGATGCGATGGAGGAAGGCATAGGTGAAGATGGAGGCAGTCGTGCCGGCCTTCATGTCGCAGGCGCCGCGCCCGTATATCTTTCCATCGATGAGCTCGCCGCCCCAGGGATCCTTGGTCCAGTCGGCTCCGTCGCCCACGGGGAACACGTCGATGTGGCCGTTGAGCACGAGATGCTTGCCGCGCCCGGTGCCATCGAAGGCAGCGACTAGGTTCGGCATGGTCGCCTGGGGCGCAATGACCCGGAAGTCCAGCCGTTCGGCTCGCAGAAAATCGCCGATATGCCGCGCGGCCTCGATCGTGTCGCCCGGGGGATTCGGGCTCTTGCAACGGATGAAGGCCCGGTAAAAGGCGACGATGCGCTCGCGCTCCTCCTCGATCCAGCGGGCAAGAAGTTCTCGATCCTCGGTCATGATTGTTCCTATCCAATGCTTAAAAGTCGTAGAAAGCGCTCGCCTCGTCGTGCCGGATCTCGAGCGTTTCGTATGTACTGGTCAAATACGCCGTCCGCAAGGCTGGCAACGAAGGCGGGAGGCTGGCCGGTCGCCCGCCAAACATGCCAGCATCCTTGACAGGCGGCGCGCCTCGCTCGACCATCGGGCCGATCCCGGCAACCTGGGCGAGGCTGTCATGCGAGAACTCATCGAAGGTCCCTTCGTCTGGACCGGACCGCAGCTTAGCGAAGCCACCGATTGGCAGTTCGAACTTGGTCCCCGGCACCGGGCCGAGATCGATGCGGCACTGGCCCGGGTGAAATCCCGCGACATTGCTTGGCAGGAGATGCGGCGTGAGGATTTCCCTCTCGGCGAGACGGCGGGACTCCTGGGCCGGTTGTCGGCAATGCTCGAGGATGGACGCGGCCTCGCCAAGCTCAGCGGCTTGCCGGTCGGAGCCTACACCGAGGAAGACCTGCGGCGAATCTGGTATGGCATCGGCTTGCATCTCGGCACTCCCGTTTCCCAGAGTCATGACGGGTTGCTGATGAAGGTGATCCAGGATGAGGGCGCCAGCGTCGGGCAAGTCTACGGCGAGATGCGCAACGAGGACGGGACCAGCTTTCTCTCCTCCTACGCCCGGGCGCTTTCGAACGGCCCCTTGCGATTTCACACCGACCGGACCGACGTCGTCGGTTTGCTCTGCATCGGCCAGGCGCGCGAAGGGGGCTTCAGCAAGGTCGCCAGCACCGTCGCCATCCACAACGAGATTCTGCGCCGGCGGCCCGATCTTCTGGAGTTGCTCTATCGCCCCTATCCGCGCACCAAGCTGGGCGAGGAGAAAGGCGGCGAGGGCGAAGTCTACATGTTGCCGGTGTTCGGCCTGCGCGACGGCCGTTTCACCAGTCATTACTCGCGCACCTACATCGAGGCTTCCCAGAAGTTGCCGGCCGCACCGCGGCTCAGCGCCGAGCAGGACGAGGCCCTCGACCTGATCGCCGAGGTCGCCGAAGCCATCTGCTATCGCATGCGTCTTGCGCCAGGTGACATGCAGTTTCTCAACAATCACGTCATCTATCACGCCCGCGACGCGTTCACCGACGATCGTCAGGTTGGCCAAGCGCGCCGGCTCTTGCGCCTCTGGCTGGCGGCGCCCAACAGCCGTGCGCTGCCGGAGGACCACGCGGTCCTCTGGGGCAACGTCGCGGCGGGGGCGCTACGCGGGGGCATCGCCATTTCAGGCTAGGGCTGCCCTGTCTCAGTCTCCATTGATGACCCTCGATCGCGTCGCTTGGGCTAGTATGGTCGCCAAGCGTCCAATCATGGAGGAAGTCATGGCCGATCCGATCGTCTTCCCGGGCACCGTGGAATGGTCGGGAGAGAACCCTGGCATTTCACTGATGGATCAGCCGGGCGGCCGTTTTGTCGCCCTGGCAAGCTTTTTTCGCGTGGTGCTGTCGCCACACGGTCGGGGTCACGCCTTGGTGCTGCTGCAGTCACCCCAGGACACCGTGCCGCCATCGGAGCGCGCAAACTACTGCTTCTACGACAACGAAAAGCTGGCCCGCTACCTGGTCAGCGATTTTGTCTCATTCTTCGGCGCCTACCGCGGCCTCCCGGGTCTAGGAAGTTTATCCTACCGACGCCTGGACAGCGCCGAGGCCTCGGGCGATGCCGCCAGCACCTATAGCGAGACCGTGAAATCTGGCGATCTGACCGTGCGTCTCACATGGAGCGGCCTTGGCAAGCCGTTCTGCTTTGCCCTGCCGCCCGACAGGTCCGCCACCGGAAAGCATCACATGCCGAGCCTGTTTGTCGGCTGCCGCGAAGCAACCGTGACCGTGAACGGGCGCACCTTGCCGGGCAAGCCGGCTCCGCGCGAAATCGCCGGGCACAGCATTACCACAGCGATGCTGGCCTTCTCGGAAACCTGGATTCGCGCTTAGCGATTTGGTTCGCCAGCTTATGTTCGCACTGACGCGTATGGCGTGCCCCGCGAATCCGGGAAATGCCCGGATAAAGGCGGGACCGACGACAGGTTCCTAGATCATGGATTTTTCGCTGACGGCAGAGCAGGAAGCCATTCGCGAAGCGATCTCAAGCATCTGCCGCCGCTTCGACGACGCCTATTGGCTTGCCAAGGACAAGCACGGGGGCTTCCCGGAGGACTTCTATCAGGCCATTGCCCAGGACGGCTGGCTCGGCATCTGCATCCCCGAAGACTACGGCGGGTCGGGCCTCGGCATCACGGAAGCCGCCATCATGATGCAGGCGATCGGCGAGTCAGGCGCCGGCATGTCCGGCTGCTCGGCCGTCCATATGAATATTTTTGGTCTCAATCCGGTGGTGGTGTTCGGCAGCGAGGAACAGAAGCGCCGCATGCTGCCGCCGGTTGCCGGCGGCAAGGTGAAGGCCTGTTTCGCCGTAACCGAACCCGATGCCGGGCTCAATACGACGCAGTTGAAAACGCGAGCCGAACGCCGCGGCGACCGGTATGTCGTCAACGGACAGAAGGTGTGGATTTCCACGGCCCAGGTCGCCGACAAGCTGCTGCTCCTCGCGCGCACGACGCCGCTCGAACAGGTCAAGCACAAGTCCGATGGGTTGAGCCTTTTCTATACGGATCTTCAGCGCAAACGCATTGCCGTGCGCGAGATCGAGAAAATGGGCCGCAACGCGGTCGATTCGAATGAGCTGTTCATCGAGAATCTCGAGGTACCCATCGAGGACCGGATCGGCGAAGAAGGGAAGGGGTTCGACTATATTCTCCATGGCATGAATCCCGAACGCGTGCTGATTGCGGCCGAAGCTGTGGGGCTGGGGCTGGCGGCG
>DATNJA010000238.1:0-3585 GCA_035604155.1 Candidatus Udaeobacter sp.
CCGCCGCCATCGCCGCCGCCGATAGCGGGGCCGAGGTCGTGCTGATCGAGGAATGGCCCATCCTCGGCGGTTCGCTCACCTATTCCCGCTTCGAGCGCGATGGCGGTCGCTCGGTCATGGGCGAGGAGCTGGCGGCGGAAGTCGCCCAGCGCGCCAACATCCGGGTGATGACGGACGCGACCTGCAGCGGGCTCTTCGCCGACAACTGGCTTTCCGTCATCAAAGGCCGGCGCCTCTATAAGCTTCGCGCCAAGGCCGTGGTGGTCGCCAGCGGCTCCCACGAACAGCCGGCGGTGTTCCGCAACAACGATTTGCCGGGCATCATGAACGGGACAGCGGCCCAGCGCCTGATCCGGCTCTACGGCGTGCGGCCGGGGCGCAAGGCCGTGGTGCTCGCCGCCAATGACGATGCCTACGGTGTCGCTCTCGATCTCCTGGAGGTCGGCACCGCCGTCGAAGCCGTGGCGGACCTGCGGGAGAACCCCGAAGAGACCGCCAGGCTTCGCGCCGTCAGGGGGCGGGGCGTGCGCATACTTGCGGGCCATGCGGTCGTCGAGGCGATCCCGGGGGCCGGCAAGCTGGCGATCATCGGCGCCACCGTGGCGCGAATCCTGGCCGAAGGCGAAACCGAGAAGGCCGCCGCCACCTTCGAATGCGATCTTCTCTGCATGTCCACGGGCTATGGCCCGGCGGGCGCGCTGCTCCATCACGCAGGTGCAAGCTTCGGCTACGACCAGGCCGCCAACATGTTCCAGCCCACGGCCCTGCCGCCTCATGTCTTCGCCGCCGGTTCGGTCAACGGCACCTATCGGCTGGATGCGGTGATGATCGAGGGCCATCGTGCCGGCTGGGCCGCGGCCCTGGATGCGGGCTTTGCTTCGGAGTCCGAACCCCCGCCGGTGACGGGCGATCGTGGGGCGAGGGGGCTCACCCATGGCTTTCCCATCTTCCCTCATGCCCGCGGCAGCGACTTCGTCGATTTCGACGAGGATCTCCAGGTCAAGGATCTCGTCGCCGGCGTTGCCGAGGGCTACGACGACATCGAGCTCTTGAAGCGCTATTCCACCGTCGGCATGGGTCCCTCCCAAGGCCGACATTCGGCCGTGGCCGCTGTGCGCCTGCTGGCGCGAGAAACAGGCTTCGATCTGGCCGGGCTCTCGGTCACCACTCAGCGCCCGCCCACAGTGCCGGAGAAATTCGGCCATCTGGCCGGCCGCATCTTCGAGCCGGAACGCCACACCGCCATGCATCACCGGCACCTCGAGCTGGGCGCGCAGATGATGCTGGCCGGTCTCTGGCATCGCCCGGCTTTCTATGGCGCGAAAGCGGACCGGGAGCTGGCGATCCGCGAAGAAGTCCTGGCGGTTCGCAACAATGTCGGCCTGATCGACGTCTCGACGCTGGGCGGCCTGGACATTCGTGGCCCCGACGCGGCCGAGTTCGTGAACCGCCTTTATACTTCCGCCTACGCGAAGCAGCCTGTCGGTCGATCGCGCTATGTCCTGATGTGCGACCAGACTGGCGCCATCATCGACGACGGTGTCGCTTGTCGGTTGCACGAGGAGCACTTCTACGTCACCGCGACGACCAGCGGCGTGGACGGGGTCTATCGCATGATGCTCCAGTCGAACGCGCAGTGGCGCCTCGATGTGGACGTGGCCAACGTGACGGCCGCCTATGCCGGGGTCAATCTCGCGGGCCCGGGCTCACGCGACGTGCTGGCCAAGCTTTGCCACGACGTCGACCTTTCGGCCGCGGCGTTTCCCTACATGGGCACCAGGCTCGGGACGGTGGCCGGGATTCCGGCGCGCCTCCTGCGCGTCGGCTTCGTGGGCGAGCTCGGCTATGAAATTCATGTGCCGGCGAGCCAGGGCGAAGCCTTGTGGGACGCCCTGATGGAGGCTGGGGCGGAGGCCGGCATCCGGCCTTTCGGCGTCGAAGCCCAGCGGGTGCTGCGCCTGGAAAAGGGGCATATCATCATCGGCCAGGATACCGATGGGCTTACCCATCCTCACGAGGCGGGAATGGCCAGGGCGATTGCACAGAACAAGCCGTATTTCATGGGCGGGAGATCGATCGCGATCCAGGCGGCTCGCCCGCTCACCCGTCAGCTGGTGGGATTTGCCCTTGCCGATCCGGAGGGACCGGTGCCGCAGGAATGTCATCTGACCATCCGGGGCAGCGATATCGTCGGGCGCGTCACATCGGCCGTGCGCTCACCCTCCCTCGGCAAGACCATCGGCCTCGCCTACGTCGCGCCCGATCAGGCGAAGCTCGGAAGCCGGTTCGACATCCGGATCGCCGGCGGTGCGATCGTCCAAGCCGAAGTCGTGCCGCTGCCATTCTATGACCCCGACAACAAGCGCCAGGAGATGTGAGGCATGGCGGCGGACGCAGGGGGCACCGGGCTCGAAGGGCAGACGCGGCTGAGTTTCGTCCATCGCAAGCTCGTGGATCGGGGCGCCCGTTTCGGTCTCGTCAACGGCGGGCTGATCGCGGTTGATTTCGGCGACGAGGCGGCTGACGAAGAGATAGCGCGTCAGATGGGCCTCGCCGACCTCTCGCCGCTGGCGCGCACCGGATTCAAGGGTGCGGGCAGCGTCGAATGGCTCGCCAGCCAGGGTGTCGCCATCGGCGCCGAAAGCAATCGCGGCTATCGACAGGCCGGCGGCGAGGTCGCCCTCAGGCTGACACCGAGCGAAGTGCTGCTGGTGGATTCCCTCCTCGCCGAAGGCCGCTTCATTGCCCGGCTCGACGGCGCCTGGAGCTGGGGCGAGGAGAAGCCGCGCCGGCCCATCGGGTACCCCGTACCGCGGGCGGACTCGCATTTCTGGTTCGCGCTTTCGGGCCTCCACGCGGTCGAGATGTTTTCCAAGATCTGCGGCGTCGATCTCCGCGCCCACCGCTTCGCCGAAGGCGCCATCGCCCAGACCTCGGTCGCCCGGATGAGCGGCATCATCCTGCGCCATGACTTCGCCGAAACGCCCGGCTTCTATCTGCTCGCCGACAGCGCGTCGGGCGACTATCTCTGGGAATGCCTGCTCGATGCCATGATGGAATTCGGGGGCCGGCCCGTCGGCCTCACCGCCCTTCAAATGTTGGAAGGCTATTGACCCCATGACCCGCGCCTCCCGCGACGGCGAAATGCAGGATCCCCACGGCCTGGCGGGAAAGCGCAACGCCAATCTCGAGATCGCCATCGGCCGCGAGGTCCGGGCCTTCCGGCGCAAGCTCGATATGACGGTGGCCGAGCTCGCCCGCCAGGCGGCGCTTTCGGCGGGAATGCTTTCCAAAATCGAGAACGGCATGACCTCGCCTTCCCTCGACACCCTGAAGGCGCTTTCCCACGCGCTCCACGTTCCGGTCACCGCCTTCTTCCGCAAATACGAGGAAGAGCGCGACGCAACCTTCGTGAAGGCGGGGCAGGGGCTCAATATCGAGCGCCGGGGCACCCGGGCGGGGCATCAGTATCAGCTGCTCGGCCATTCGGTCCGCCGGCCGCTGGCGGTCGAGCCCTACTTGATCACGCTCACCGAGGATTCCGACGTCTTCCCGCTGTTCCAGCACGAGGGGATCGAGTTAATC
>DATNJA010000239.1:0-16572 GCA_035604155.1 Candidatus Udaeobacter sp.
GATACGACCATGATGCATGCCCATGCACCGCATCCGAACTGCGCCTACATGTGGCTGGAGCATTCGCTCTCGCCCAAGCTCCAGGGCGACCTCGCCGCCTGGTTCGGCAGCGTCCCTGCCGTGCCCGCGGCCTGCAAGGGCAACGCGCTCCTCGGCGACACCGGCTGCAAGACCAACGGCGCCGACAACTTCGACAAGATCAGCTTCTGGCGCACACCGGTCGCCGATTGCGGCGGCGGGCGTACCTGCGTGCCGTACAAGGATTGGGCCAGCGCCTATCTGGCGATCCAGAGCGGACAGTAAGCGTCCGGCGGACGGGCTTCACCTCAAGCCCGTCCGCCACGCCTTTTCCCTAAGCCTTCGCCCTGATGGACGAGAAGAAGCCGAGCGCCGTCTCCTTCCGCAGCGTCAGCCGCCATTACGGTGAGGTTCGGGCGGCCGACAGCCTCAGCTTCGACATTGCCGAGGGCGAGTTCTTTTCCATGCTTGGGCCATCGGGCTCCGGCAAGACGACCTGCCTCAGATTGATCGCCGGCTTCGAGCAGCCGACCTCGGGCGAGGTGCTGATCCGCGGCGTCTCCATGGCCGGGGTGCCGCCCTATGAGCGCGACGTCAATACCGTGTTCCAGGACTACGCCTTGTTCCCCCATATGAGCATGGCC
This sequence comes from Candidatus Udaeobacter sp., assembly GCA_035604155.1. Lineage (GTDB taxonomy): Bacteria > Pseudomonadota > Alphaproteobacteria > Dongiales > Dongiaceae > DASXQK01. Next base: position 663 of record DATNJA010000239.1, read on the forward strand.
GAGAACGTCGCCTATGGCCTGATGATCCGGAAGATCCCGAAGGCGGAACGCGCCGCCCGGACCGAGACGATGCTGGCCATGGTGGCGCTCTCCGGCATGGGCCAGCGCAAGCCCTCGCAGCTTTCCGGCGGCCAACGCCAGCGCGTGGCGCTGGCCCGCGCGCTGGTCAATCAGCCTGGCGTGCTGCTGCTGGACGAGCCCCTGGGCGCCCTCGATCTCAAGCTCCGCGAGCAGATGCAGGTGGAGCTGAAGGCGATCCAGCGCCAGGTCGGCATCACTTTCATCTATGTCACCCACGACCAGGGCGAGGCGCTCTCCATGAGCGACCGCATCGCCGTGTTCAACAAGGGCAGGATCGAGCAGATCGGCCGACCCGACGAGATCTATGAGCATCCGGCCACGGCCTTCGTTGCGGGCTTCGTGGGCGTCTCCAACATTCTCTCAGGGCCTGCCGCCGCAGCGGTCGCGGGCGCGCCGGCAGCCTTCTCCATCCGGCCTGAAAAGATTCTCCTGGCCGCGCCCGGCAGGCCTGTGCCGGCCGATTCCTGCTCGGCGGACGGCACTATCGCAAGCGTGCTCTATCTTGGCGCCAGCACGCGCTTCGGCGTCGCGCTATCCAAAGGCGGCGAGCTCATCGTCATCGAGCAGAACCGCGAGGAAACCGCGGTCAGTGCCTCGGCCCGCCAGGGCCAGCCCGTGCGGCTCATCTGGCAGCGGGCCCATATCCAGGAGATGCGGCCGTGAGCGCGCTCGCTGCCGACGCGCCGGCAAGGGGCCCGTTGCGGCGCTTCTCGAATTTCCTCTACCGGCGTCCCAAGCTGACGCTGGCGCTTCTGCTGCTGCCGCCGATGCTGTGGCTGGGCGTGGTCTATCTTGGCTCGCTCGCGGCATTGCTCGCCCAGAGCATGTTCTCGGTCGACGATTTCTCCGGCCTCACGGTCTATCAGCCGACCTTGAAGACCTATGGCGAACTGTTCCAGCCGGCCAGCCTCGACATCATCCTGCGGACCGTGGTCATGGCGGCTTCCGTCACGCTCGGCTGCGCCGTCATCGGCTTTCCGCTCGCCTACTACATGGCGCGTTTCGCCGGGCTCCGGGCCAAGGCGGTGTTCTATCTCGCCGTCATGCTGCCGCTCTGGTCCAACTATCTGGTGCGCGTCTACAGCTGGAAACTCATCCTCGCCAAGGAGGGCGTTATTACCTGGCTTTTCGGCCTCGTCGGCCTGGACGGGCTGCTCGACTGGATCCTGGCCCTGCCCGTGGTCGGCGGTCCATCCCTCTCCGCTTCCTACATCGGCATGTGGGTCGTCTTCATGTACATCTGGCTGCCCTACATGATCCTGCCGGTGGAGGCGGCGCTGGAGCGGGTGCCGCGCAGCCTGATCGAGGCCTCGGCCGATCTCGGCGCCCATCCGCGCCAGACCTTTCGCAATGTCATCCTGCCGCTGGCCGTGCCGGGCATTGCCGCCGGATCGATCTTCACCTTTTCGCTGACGCTGGGCGACTACATCATTCCCAACCTGATCGGCAACTCGCGGCCCTTCATAGGCATGGTCGTCTACAGCTACCAGGGCACGGCCGGAAACATCCCGGGCGCCGCTGCCTTCACCCTGGTGCCGATCCTGGTCATGGCGCTCTACCTCGCCGCGGCCAAGCGCCTGGGGGCGTTCGATGCGCTATAGGGCCGGCCCGTCGTGAGCCGGGCACGCGGCAGCACGCGCGCCGGCACGGGAGCGGGATTGGGCCTCAGAGCCGCGGCCCTGTTCGGCCTGCTGTTCCTCAACCTGCCTCTCGTCTTCATCCTGCTCTACGCGCTCACGACCGACGACCGCAGCTTCACCTTCCCGCCGCCGGGCCTGACCTTGCGTTGGTTCGTGCTCGCCTGGAGCCGCGCCGACATCTGGCAGGCGCTGGCGCTTTCGGTGGAAGTGGCGCTGGCGGGCATGGGCCTGGCACTCCTGCTCGGCACGCTTGCTTCCCTGGCCATGTTCCGCTTCCGCTTCTTCGGGCGCGAGGCGGTGACCCTGCTGATCCTGCTGCCCATAGCCCTGCCGGGCATCGTCACCGGCATCAGCCTGCGCTCGGCCTTCGACATCGCCGGCATTTCCTTCAGCTACTGGACCATCGTGCTGGGCCACGCGACCTTCTGCATCGTCGTCGTCTACAACAACGTGATCGCGCGCCTCCGGCGCAGCTCGCCCGCCCTTATCGAGGCCTCCATGGATCTGGGCGCCGACAGCTTCCAGACCTTCCGCCATGTGGTGCTGCCCAATGTCGCCACGGCGCTGCTTGCCGGCGGCATGCTCGCGTTTGCCCTCAGCTTCGACGAAGTCATCGTGACCACCTTCACCGCCGGCCAGCAGGAGACCCTGCCGATCTGGATGCTGGCCCAGCTCCTGCGGCCGCGGGACCGGCCTCTCACCAACGTGGTGGCCGTCTTCGTCATTGCCGTCACATTGCTGCCGATCCTCGGCGCCTACTACCTGACGCGGGACACCCATGACGCGAGCGGTAGCGGCAAATGACCGTTGGTACGACTGTCGCGGGTAGGCCCTGTCTGGGCCCAAACACGGCAGAATGGCGAACGGGTCCGCAGCTCAATCGGCGGAAGCCGACAGCCAAAAAATACCTCGGCGTCGGCGATCTCGCGCGCTTCTTCTCGGGCGATATCTCGTGAAGCATCGCCTGCCGTTCTGAGCAAGGAGTCACGGCATCGCAGGCTGACGGGCATTCGAACCTGGCATCGAAGTTATGCCCTCCAATCAGCGTGTTCGTCGACGGTTCAGCCTTAACCTATTGTAATTTTCGACCGGTCCCCCCATAGTTGAGGGACGACAATTCGTTGGTCCGGCGATCGTCCTCGTCTTTGCCGTCGATAGGCGCTCTGACAAGCCCCTCCCGAACCTCTGATTGTTGGTGCGACCGCACGAAGGTGGTGCGGTTTTCCTGTTAACGATGAACGGAGACAACGATGCCGATCGGCACCGTCAAATGGTTCAATCCCACCAAGGGTTTCGGCTTCATTCAGCCGGACACGGGCGGGAAGGACATTTTCGTCCACATCAGCGCTGTGCAGCGGGCCGGCATGCAGACGCTGAAGGAAGGCCAGAAGGTCAGCTACGAGATCCAGACTCAGAAAGATGGCCGTCAGTCGGCCGAGAACCTGGCCGCCACCGGCTGAGTTCCCGACGAACAAGAGGCGCTTCGTCGCCCGCGTCCCGCCCAGGGACGCGGGCTTTTCATTTGCACCATTCCGATTCTCAGAGCCGGTCCCGCAGCGCGTACCACAGCATACCCAGCACCAGTGCCGGCCGGCGCAACAGCGTTCCGCCGGGAAAACTTCGCTGGTCGATGCGCGCGAACAGATCGAAACGCTCGGCAGTGCCGGCAAGCGCCTCGGCGATGAGCTTGCCCGCGAGCGTGGCGATGGCCACACCTTGACCGGAATAGCCCTGGGCGAAAAAGACATCGCCGGGCAGGCGACCCAGATGGGGCAACCGGTTCATGGTGATGGCAAGCTGGCCGCCCCAAGCGTAGTCGATGCGCGTGCGTTCGAGCTGGGGGAAAACCCTCAGCATGTATGGCCGCACGAATCCGGCGATGTCCCGGGGCGCCGCGCGCGAATAGGTCTCCCCGCCCCCGAACAACAGACGCTTGTCGGCCGAAAGTCGGAAATAGTCGACGACGAATTTGGTATCGCAGACGGCGGCATCGTCGCGGATAAGGGCGCGAGCGCTGCTGTCGGAGAGGGGTTCCGTCGCCACGATGTAGTTCGAGATCGGCATGATCTTGCCGGCGATGCGCGGCTCCAGCCCATCGAGGTAGGCGTTGCAGCCGAGAACGACGTAGCGCGCCTTCACCCGCCCTGTCGCGGTCTTCACCTCGCCCGGAACGATCGCCAATGCGCGGGTCTTCTCGCAGATGCGCGCGCCCGCGGCTTCGGCCGCGACAGCGAGGCCGAGGGCGCAGTTGAGCGGATGGAGATGGCCGGCGCCCGCGTCGGCGATGGCGCCGTGGTAGCGCCGGCTGCCGAGCCGCCCTTCTAGCGCGGCCTTGTCGAGAAGCTCCTGAGCGTCATAGCCGAAGAGCTTCCGGGTCAGTTCCACTTCCTGCGCCATCCAGGCGGGATCGGTCTTCTTGCAGGCGACATAGAGCCCGCCGCCCTTGAGGTCGCAGGCGATGGCGTGGCGGCTGATGCGCTCGCGCAGCGTGGCCTTTGCCTCCTCCGCCAGATCCCAGAATCGCCTGGCGGCCTCTCGCCCGAACATCGACACGAGCTCACTGGCGCCTTTGCGCAACCCGCTGTTGATCTGGCCGCCATTGCGCCCCGAGGCGCAGAACCCGACCTGTTCGGCTTCGAGCAACAGGGTCTCGTATCCCCGCTCCGCCAGATGGAGGGCGGCCGAGAGTCCGGTATAGCCGCCGCCCACGACGCAGACATCGACCTTCGCCTCGCCGTCCAGCGGCGGCCTGGCGGGCGCGGGATTGGCAGTGGCGCGATAGTAGGAATTTGCGAGGTCGGGCATCCCGGGGCAAACTAGCAACGGCGCGGGCGGCAGGCTACCCGGCGCGATTGAGACGCCGCCCGCCGATGGGGACCGACATCATGGCCGAAATCGACCCTGCGGAATTGGACAAGGCCGTCGTCGCCTATGAGCTGGGGGACTATGTCGGCGCCCGGCGCGGATTCGAACGGGCAGCGGCGGCCGGCAGCGTCGTGGCGGAAAGCTATTTGGGGTTCATGCATTACCTTGGCCGCGGCTTCGCTCAGAGCGATGCCCGGGCCGCGTTGCATTTCCGGCGTGCCGCCCAGGCCGGCGACGCCAAGGCCCAGTTGAACCTCGCCCGGCTGCACGAGGCAGGGCGCGGGGTCGAACGCGATCCCGCCTTGGCCGCCCAGTGGTACCGGCGCGCAGCCGAGGCAGGAGAAATACCGGCAATGCACCGCTTCGCCGTCTGCCTCTATGACGGCATCGGACTCGAGCCCGATCCCAAGGCCGCAGTCGGCTGGCTTCTCCGCGCAGCGGAGGCGGGAAGCGTCGACTGTGCGCTTGCCTATGCCGCCCTGGTCTTCTCCGGGGAGGGCGTGCCCTCCGATCCCGGGGCTGCTCTGCCCTGGGCCCGGCGTGCCGCGGCGGCGGGGCTGCCCGAGGCGAAGGCTCTCTTGCCGGCGATCGAGGCAAAGGTGTCGGCTCTGATGAGTGCCCGTGGCGCACCAGGGGAGCCAGCCGGCCAGGCCGCTCTGGGACTCGACTACTGCTTCGGCCGGAACGGCGCTCCGCGGGATCCCGAGGCCGGCGCCCGATTGTTGCTGCGGGCGGCGAAGGGCGGCCTCGCCGCCGCTCAATACGATCTCGCCCTGCTTCACACTTACGGCTACGGCGTTGCCCGGGACGCAGGGGAAAGCGCCCGCTGGTGCCGGTCCGCCGCCGAGGCCGGGCTTGTCCGGGCCCAATTCCGCATGAGTGGGCTATGCGCCGCAGGCCTTGGAGTGGCGAAAGACCCGGGCGAGGCCCTGTTCTGGGCCGAATTGGCGGCGCGCAGCGGCCATGGCGGCGCGCGCAAGACGAGCGAGGAGATCGCCCGGGACATGGATATGGAGATCGTTGGCGAGGCCCGCCGTCGCGCCGGGAGCTTCCGCCCGCCGGCCCGTTCAGTGAATTGACGCGACGGCGGCGAAAGCGCCGCGAGCAGGTCAGGTCGAGAAGCCGCCGTTCACCTTGCTGTACATGCTCGAAAGCTTCGTGCCGATCGAACTCAGCAGGGTCACCGCGGCAATCGAGACCAGAACCGCGATGAAGGCGTACTCGATCAGAGTAACCCCCCGCCGGTCGCCTTTGAGCGCTTTGATCTTTCGGAGCATCAATTCGCCTTCCTACGCCCAGAATAGCCGCGCCCAGAAAATGCCACAACCGATTAATAATTCGTTAAGAGACGAAAAATGCTCTACTGCCGGTTCGGCGACAAATGCGGCGCAGCTCCCATCCATCAGGCTCGGAAATCCCGGCGCCGGGCAAAAAAAGTTCGCTCCGCCTGGCATTTGCACCCGCCGCGCCAAGCTCTAAGATTGCCCGACCGCAGCGAGAAATCCGATCGAACCGGCCGGGAGGAGATAATGTTCAAGGAATTCAAAGAGTTCATCGCCCGCGGCAGCGTCATCGACCTGGCCGTCGGCATCATCATCGGCGCCGCCTTCACTGCCATCGTCAATTCCCTGGTCAACGATATCCTGATGCCGCCTTTGGGCTTCCTGCTTGGGGGCATCGATTTCTCGAATTTCTTCATCACCCTCAAAGGCGAGAGCCACGGCACCCTCAAGGCGACCCAGGAAGCCGGCTCAGTGGTCATCGCCTATGGTCAGTTTCTTAACGCCATCATCAAGTTCCTCATCGTTGCCCTCGCGGTCTTCATCCTGGTGAAGCAGGTGAATCTGTTCATGCGCAAGAAGGAGGAAGCACCACCGCCCCCGCCCAGCGCCGAAGTGCAGCTGCTGGGCGAGATCCGCGACCTCTTGAAGAAATAGCCGCCGAACCCTCGAGAGCCCGATCGTCTCAGGCGCGCGCGAGCTTCAGACTCGAACGTTGCCTTGGATCGCCGCCGGCCAAGGTCGTTCTTCGCCGCTTTGCCCCCATGCATCTCGATCCCACGAGGAGAACTGAGAGGATGTGGACCGTCATCCTGTTGATCGGCTCCAACGTGTTCATGACCTTCGCCTGGTATGGCCATCTGAAATACCCTCACTCGCCCCTATGGCTGGCCATTCTCGCAAGCTGGGGGATCGCCTTCTTCGAATACTGCCTTCAAGTGCCGGCGAACCGCTTCGGTTACGGTGAATTCAACGGCGCGCAGTTGAAGACGATTCAGGAAATCATCACCCTCAGCGTGTTCGCCGTCTTCTCGGTTCTCTACCTCGGCGAAAGGCCGCACTGGAACCATCTCGCCGGCTTCGTCTGTCTGGTCGGCGCGGCTTTCTTCATGTTCAGGGGCTGAACTCGCGGGCATCATCGCGACATGCAGATCAGCGGATCCCCGATCCTGTTCTACGCCTGGAAGGCGGCGCAAATCGTGCTGCTCATCCTGGCGCTTGCCTGGCTCGGCGTCCTCGCGCTGCTCTGGACCTTTCAGCGCAACCTCCTCTATCCGGCGCCGCGCGAACTTCCGGGCCCTCCGCCCGCCGGCTATCGCCAGGTGCATGTCGAAACTTCGGATGGGCTTACCCTCGGCGCCTGGTATCGGCCGGCAAGCGCGGGACATCCGACCATCCTGTTCTTCTCGGGGAACGCGGCGAGCCTGCCGACCTCGGCCGAATGGTGCCACGCCCTCGCCGAAGCCGGCTTCGGGCTCCTCCTCCTGTCCTACCGGGGCTATGACGGGAATCCGGGGTCCCCGAGCGAGCAAGGCCTCTACCGCGATGGCCGCGCGGCCGTCGCCTGGCTTGCCGGACAGGGCGTAAAGCGGCCCGTGCTGGCCGGCCTTTCCCTGGGCTCGGGAGTCGCCGCGGAAATGGCCTATGAAGCGGCCGCATCGTCGGGCAGGCTGGACGGCGTGGCGCCAAGCGCTCTGCTGCTCTTCTCGCCCTATCGGTCTATTCCTGAAGTCGCGGCCGACCACTATCCGATTTTCCCCGTCCGGCTCCTGGCCAAGGATCGCTTCGATACCGCCTCCAAGCTGGCGGCCATGCGCATGCCCATCTTCGTTGCCCACGGCGAGGACGACCAGGTCGTGCCCTTCGCGCAAGGATCGGCGGTCTACGACGCAGCGCCAGAGCCGAAGCGCTTTCTCGCGATGAAGGGCGTCGGCCACGACTATTCCTCGGCCGAGGTGCTGGGGGCGATCGAAGCCTTCCTTGCCGGCGTTCCCTGACCGGCCGCCCAGCCCGCCGATTGACGGCTGAGACCCGCGGCCCTAGAAATCCGCCGCCTCCAGCTGGGGAGTTCGGTCCATGGATTTCGCTCTCAGCGACGAGCAGCGCATGCTCGTCGACACCGTGCGCGCCTTCGTCGAGAAGGAGCTGATGCCCCATGAGGCGGAAGTGGAGCGGACCAATCGCGTCCCGCCCGAGCTGATCGCCCAGATCCATGCCAAGGCCAAGGCGGCCGGCCTCTACGCCGCCAATATGCCGGAGGAACTGGGCGGCGGCGGGCTGGATGCGGTGGCGATCGCGCTCATGGAGCGCGAGCTGGGGCGCACCTCCTTCGCGCTCCAGTACGCCGTCGCGCGGCCGTCCAACATCCTGCGCGCCTGCAAGGGCGAGCAGATCGAGCGCTATCTTCTGCCTGCCATCCGGGGCGACAGGGTCGAATGCCTGGCGTTGACCGAGCCGGGTGCGGGCTCCGATCTGCGCTCGATGAAGACGCGGGCCGTGCGCGAGGGCGACCACTTCGTCATCAACGGGACCAAGCATTTCATCAGCTATGCCGACGTAGCCGACTTCGCCATCCTCTTCGCCGCCTCGGGAGAGGAAGAAACCAAGAAGGGCGCCAAGAAGAAGATCACGTCGTTCCTGGTGGACAAGGGCTTGCCGGGTTTCGAAACCCGCATGGGCCCGCGTAGCGTCTCGCACCGCGGCTATCACCATTGCGAACTCGTCTTCACCGATTGCCGCATTCACGAGCGCCAGATCCTGGGCGACGAGCATCGCGGCTTCGACGTGGCCAACGAATGGCTCGGCGCCACGCGCCTCACGGTCGCCGCCCAATGCGTCGGCCGGGCGCAGCGGGCTCTCGAACTCGCCACCCAATGGGCCGCCACCCGCAAACAGTTCGGCCAGACCATCGGCAAGTTCCAGGGCACGGGTTTCAAGCTCGCCGACATGGCGACGGAGATTGCCGCGGCGGAACTCCTCGTGCTTAGCACTGCCTGGAAGCTCGACCAGGGCACGGCAAGCGATCCCGATTTCGCCATGGCCAAGCTCTACGCCACCGAGACCCTGGCGCGGGTAACCGACCACACGGTCCAGATATTCGGCGGCATGGGACTGATGGAGGAGCTTCCGGTCGAGCGCCTGTGGCGCGATGCCAGGGTCGAGCGGATCTGGGACGGAACATCGGAGATCCAGCGCCACATCATCTCAAGGTCTTTGCTGCGCCCCCACGAGGGCTGAGACTAGACTCGATGGCCGCAACCGCGCGAAGCAGCCCCGCCTGATGTCCGACCCGACGCCGCAAGGCCGAATCGCAGGCTGGTGGGGTCGCACTTGTATCGAGGATCGCCTCGCCTTGGCGCTGTTTCTTGCGCTTGCGATCCTATGTCCGCTGATCTTTCGCGACTTCGGAATCTCCTGGGACGAACCCAGCCATGACGCTATCGGGCGACTGACGATCGCGTATTACCAATCCGGCTTGCAGGATACCGCCGCGCGGGACAATTTCGACTTCCAGGCCCGCTACGGCAGCCTGTTCGACGTGCTGCGCTGTCTTGCGGCCGATGTCCTGCCCTTTTCTCATTTCGAAACCGGGCATCTTCTTGGCGGGTTCGTCGGCCTGCTCGGCATCGTCGGCTGCTGGCGGCTTTCCCGGCTGCTTTTCGGTCCCCGGGCAGCTCTGGCAAGCGCTCTGCTGCTGGCTCTGACGCCTGCCTATTTCGGCCATATGTTCATCAACGCCCAGGACATTCCCTTTGCCGCCGGCTATGTCTGGACGCTTCTCTACCTGGTGCGTTGCCTGCAACGGGCACCCGACATCCCCTTGGGTCTGGCGGTCCGCTTCAGCGTTGCCTTCGGCCTGACCCTGGCCGTCAAGGTTGGCGCCGCCCTGTTTTCTCTCTACGCCTTGCTGGCCGTCGTTGCATTGCACGGGTTGCGGCCGGAACCGGCAGGCTTCTCCGGCCGCGCAAGACTGGCGCTGCGAAGTCTGCTGCGCTTGGCATTGCCCGCCCTTTTCATCGCCTATCCCTTGATGCTCGCCTTCTGGCCCTGGGCACAGACCAAGCCGCTGGCCAATCCGCTGCACGCATTCGTCGACTTCACCCATGTGCCCTGGGGCGGCGAAGTGCTGCTCGCCGGGCGAACTTACTATTCCTGGCAGATTCCACGCAGTTACCTGCCGATCTATATGGCCGTGCAGCTGCCGGAGATCGCTCTCTTGCTGCTCCCGATCGCGCCCTTCGTCGCCGCGGCCGGCCTGCGCCGGATGCGAGAGTGCCGCGATACTGACCGCTTGGTCCTGATCGGCCTGGTCGCGCTCGCGGCTCTGCTGCCGGCGCTGATGCAGATTGCGCTCCGACTGCTGATCTACGGCGCCATGCGCCATATGCTGTTCCTGCTGCCGCCGCTCTTCGTGCTTCTAGGCCCGGTGGCTGCGCGTGGTTTGGATTGTCTGCTTGGCCTCGGCAAGCGCCTGCGCTTCGCCGGTCTCGGCCTGCTGGCGATCTATGGCGTCTACCACGTCTCGCTCATGGCGCTTTTGCATCCCTACGAGTATGTCTACTACAATGCCTTTGTCGGCGGCCTTCCCGGCGCCGCGGGTCGCTTCCAACTCGACTACTGGGGCACCGCCAACCGTGAGGCGATCGACCTGCTCCGTCGCTATGTCGCTGCTCAAGCCGGGCAATCGCTGAGTCCCCGCGTTGCCGCCTGCCCCAACTTGGAGTCAGTTCGTCTCGAGATGCCGGCCAACTTCCGATGGTCCAGCGGGCAGGAGCCGGCGGACTTCCTGGTGAGACTTTCGCTCGGCGACCCGCTGCCGGATTTTCTCCAATGCGCTCGGCCGCCGGGCCGCGTCATCGCGACGGTGTCCCGCTTGGGCGTCCCGCTTGCCCAGGTGGAGGCGATGCAAGGCGACTAGATGTGAGCTTTCAGTAGATTGTCCACCCTGCTCCGTCCTGCCGCCGAATTGTGACTGGCGACAGGACGGAGCGGCGTGGAAGCGTTGCGACCTATTGCACCACGATCTTGCCGGTCATGTAGGGATGGACCGTGCAGATATAAACGTAGGTTCCGGGCTTGTCGAAGGTGAAGGAGAACTTGTCGTCGGTGTCGAGGCCGCCGGATTTGAATGTATGTCCGGCATCCTGGGCAACCACCGTGTGAACCGTCTCGTCGCGGTTGGTCCAGGAGACGGTCGTGCCCACCGGCACGGTGAGGGTGCCCGGGGAGAAGCTGTAGTTGTCGATCTTCACCTCGCGCGTTTCACCGGCGACGGCGGCGGTTCTGTTCCAATGGGCGAGGCTGCCCAAGACGAGGAGGAGAGCGAGCGCTCCGCCAAGGACGAAGAGGGACGAACCCCGGCGCAGACGCCGAAGCACCGGCAGGCTGCCGGACCTGCGAAGGGAGGTCATGGCTATCGCTTCCCTCGTTCGGGTTATGCCATGAGCGGCTTGTCGAGGATGGCCAATGAGGACTGGCCCTCGACATAGGTGACTTCGCGAATGCCCAGATAGCCGCCGAGCTTGTCGGCCGGAACCTTCAAGGGACCGGGCGAGGCAGCGGCACCCGGCGCCGGCTGGGGATAGGCCGTGGACATGGCGGTGTGGAAGGTGACGTTGCCCTCCACCTTCTGCAGCACCTGGTGGATATGGCCGTTCAGAACCGTGACCGAGCCGAAGCGCTTCAGGAGTTCCAGGGCCTGGCCGCTATCCTCGGTGCCCCAGCCCCACTGGGGATACACGGCCCACATCGGAATATGGGTGAAGACAACGATGGGCGTGCTGGAGGCGAGCCCGCTCACGTCGTCCTTCAGCCAGGCGATCTGGTCCGCGCCGAGACTGGTGAGGCTCCCGGCCTTGAAATTGACCACATTCACCAGGGCGATGAAGTGGACGCCCTGGCTGTCGAAGCTGTACCAGCCGTCGCCCTTGGTGCCAGCGCCGTGGCGTGCCTTGAAGGCGTCGCCGCCGTCCAGCCAGTCATGCTCGCCGGGAACATAATGCACCTCGCTGTTGGCGCCCTTGATGATCTCGGCGGCCATGTCGTACTGCTCCGGCTTCGAGAGATGGGTGATGTCGCCGGTGTGGATCAGGAAGGCGGGCGGCGTCGGCAGGGCGCGGATGCTGGCGACGGCCTGGGTCATGGTGGCGTCGGGATGGGGATTGGCCGGTTTGTTGAAACCGATATGGGTGTCGCTGATCTGGACGAAGGAGAGCCCGCCCATCGTGCCGGCATAGGCGTCGGCAAGGCCCACGGAGCGGGGCACGCCGCCGGTGACTGTCCATAGGACGCCGGCCCCGGCCCAGGCCATGCATTTCAGCAGGCCGCGGCGGTCCAGGCCGTCCCGGCCCAAATGTTGCAACTCCAAGCCCGGCGAGGCGTTCAATCGGTCCGACATCTCGATCTCTCCTGGTTTTCTGGTGAGCAGTCGAATGGCAAGACCGGGTGCGGGCGCCGGATATTCCCGGCTGCAGCAAATATTCTGGGAATAAAACGGAATCCCCATGAGTCTGCTGTTTGAACGGCCCGCGTCGGGATCTGCCGGCGCGATGGGACAGACTGCGGGTTTCTCCGACTATGCTGTGGACGCCGGCGGAGCCGCCGTATACGACAGGGGCGATGAGCGACAGGCGGCTCGACGGCTTCGAGCGGGCGGTGCTTCCGCATCTGGGCGCCGCCTACAATCTGGCGCGTTGGCTGACCCGCAACGAGGCCGACGCCGAGGATGTCGTTCAGGAGGCCTGCCTCAGGGCGCTACGCTATTTCGACGGCTTGTCGGACGGCGACAAGGCGAAACCCTGGCTGCTCAGCATCGTGCGCCATGCCTGCTTCACCTGGCTCGCCAAGAACCGTCCGGGGGAGCTGAAGCCGCTGGACGACGCGGCGAGCGAGGCGCTGGTGGCCGGCGGCAAGGAGGAGCCCGAGACTCCGGAGCGCGCGTTGCTTGCGTCCGACGATCGGGCGCTCCTCGACCGGCTGATCGGAGCGCTCCCGCCGGAGTTCCGCGAAGTGGTGATCCTGCGCGAGCTCGAGGAGCTCTCCTACCGCGAGATCGCCGAGATCACCGCGCTGCCGATCGGCACCGTCATGTCGCGCCTGTCGCGCGCCCGGGAGCGCCTTCGCGCCCAATGGGCGCGCCAGCAGGCGCAAGAGGAACGCCATGGACTGTAAGGAACTTCGCGCGCTGGCCGACGCCTATCTCGATGGCGAGGTGACGCCCGCGGCCAGGGCCGAGATCGAGGCCCATCTGAAGGACTGCGCCGGCTGCCGGGCCGAGCTTGCCGCGCGCCAGGACTTTTCGCGCCGGCTGAAGGCAGGCGCCAGCTACTACGAGGCGCCCGAGGGCCTCATCCGTGCCCTCGCCGCCCGCCTGCCCGAGGGCGGCAAGGTCCTGCCGCTCGCTACGCCGGCTCCCTTCCGGTCGCGCCCGGCGGCCTGGCGGCCGATCGCTTTGGCCGCCTCCTTCCTGCTGGCCATTCTGGTCAGCGGCGGGACGGGCTATATGGCCTCCCTGCCGGCGGAGGGCGAGCGCATCACCCAGCAGGTGGTGGACGACCATGTGCGCTCGCTGCTTGCCGGCCATTTGACCGACGTGCTCTCCACCGATCAGCATACGGTCAAGCCCTGGTTCAACGGACGCATCGACACCGCGCCCCCGGTGCACGACTTCGCCGCCGAAGGCTTCGCGCTCGTGGGCGGCAGGCTCGACTATCTGGATCACCGGCCGGTGGCAGCGATCGTCTACCGGCATGGCAAGCATCCGATCAACCTCTTCGTCTGGTCCGACCCCAGTCAGCGCGAAGGTCTGCCCTCGGTGACCCAGCGCCAGGGCTACAACATCCGCCATTGGATGGACGGCGACATGTCCTTCTGGCTGGTTTCCGATGTCGAGGCCGACGCGCTGGCGGAACTGGAAGGCCTGTTGCGCAAGCTGCCCTGAGCGACCGCCGTTCTTGCTCAGCCGGCCTGGGCGATGGCGTGATAGCCGTTCAACAGGATCTGCACGCCGAGGCAGAGCAGGATGAACGCCGAGAGGCGCAGGAACACGTTGACCCCGCTGTCGCCCAGCCGCCTCAGGATCGGCTCGGCATAGCGGTAGCTGAGATAGACCGAGAGCGCGACGATGGCGACCCCGGCGAGGCCGCCGATCGCATGCGGCACCAGATAGTCGTTGGCGGCGGAGGCCGCCGGCGCGTTGCTGCCTATGGCCAGCATGACGGCGATGGATCCCGGGCCGACCGTCAGCGGCATGGTGAGGGGATAGAAGGCGCTTGCCAGCAATGCCTCGGGCGAGGGCGCAGGCGCCTTGTGCTGCGGGTCGTCGGCACCGCGATGCAGAATCCGCCAGCCTGTCGCTGCCACCACGAGCCCGCCGCCGATTTGCACGGCCGGCAGGCTAAGCCCGAAGAAATGCAGGATGTAGGATCCGGCGATGAGCGAGACCGTCGCCAGGGCGAAGCTGTTATAGGCGATGCGCCGGGCGAGATGGTCCCGGGTTCCCGCGTCCGCGCCGGCCGCATAGCTGAGGAAAATCGGCGCCATGCCAAGGGGGTTGACGATCGGGAACAGGGCGGCAACGACGAACAGCAGCGAGCTGACGAAGGAGCCCAGCGCCTCCGGAAGGAGTGCGATTGCCTGCATGACTGCCCCAAATGCGGTACTTCGGTGCCAGGGATGCTAGCCGGCATCGTGGCCGGGAACCACGGGTCACCGGCGCGGCACCTTCGTTTACGGTTTGGTAGCACCTCGGGGCCACGATGCATTCGCCGGGAACATAGGGCCGTCGAGGCCTATCGGGCGGGAAGGCCGTGGCAGCCCCACTTCGAAAGGGGAACGGGCCATGAGCTATTGTTTGCTTCAGCGCCGGCGCTTCTCGCATGACGGCCGCTGGCTGGAAGTGAGAGCGGCGCAATATTCCGGAGGCTGGCATCTGGGCGTTTTCGAGAGCAGCCTGCCCATCACGGGCGAGCTTGCCTCCTTCTCCGACCGGGACATCGAGTTCGCCCGCAAGAAGCAAGGCATCGATCTGGTCCAATCGGCGATGGTCCGGGTGCAGCGCGATGTCGAGCGCGGCCAGGTGAGGCTGCCGCCCATGCGCGCCGGGTCAGCGGGGGCTTGAGCGCAGCAAGCCACGGAGCCTTTTCAGCGCCGGGCGAGTGAGCGTGCGGCTTTGAAGGAGGGATCGAAGGCGACGCCGGCCTTCATTAAGGTTCCGTTTGTCGCCCGCCCTACGCGCCGTCATCAGCGCTTGCGCCACCATACGCAACTCTGATCGACGGGCCGTATCTCCACCCGGAGGCGCCGCTGATCGATGAAATCGTGTACGGCCTTCCTGAAGTTTTTCAGCCCTCCGTAATCGTCGATCACGATGAAACCACGCTCGGAAACCGAGTCATAAAGATTGGCAAGCGCGTCGTGGGTCGATTCGTACATGTCGCCGTCGAGGCGCATCAAGGCGAAGCGTCGCCGGCGACGCCGGGCAGAGTGTCCTTGAAGAGGCCCTTCAAGAAGACGACCTGATCGTCGAGAAGATCGTAGGCGGCAAAGTTCTTCCGGACGGTCGCCTCCGACACGGCAAGTTCTTCGAAAGCAAATAGACGGTCGCGCCGGTCGGCCGGATAACGCGCGGCGTCGGGCCGCGGCAGCCCTTCGAAGGTATCGGCGCAAAAGACGCGCCGATCGCGAATTCCGTGCGCGGCAAGAACGCCGCGCATCAGAATGGATGCCCCACCGCGCCATACGCCGGTCTCGATGTAGTCCCCCGGCACGTTTTCCTCGATCGTTCGCTCCACCAGCCCGCGTAGGTGCCTGAGCCGCGTTCGGCCGATCATGGTATGGGCCCTCGAAGGCCATCCGAAGGCGCCATGGCGGGTGAGATAGGGATGGCGCAGGCGCTGGAGCAGGCCCTGCAGCGCCGTTTCCAGCTTGCTTTCGCCGTAGATCGCGTTTGCCAGAGAGCTCTCCAGCAAATCGAGATAGCGCGTTCTGAGTTGTCGATCGAGCTCCATACCCATCCCGATCCTGGCTTGGCCTAGGCTCGGCAGG
>DATNJA010000240.1:0-67718 GCA_035604155.1 Candidatus Udaeobacter sp.
CGCCTGAGTCCCCAGGTTCCTTCGCCGCCCACAGCTCCTGCTTGTTAGCCCCGTCCACCCGCCACGTGGTAGCCGAAACGGTGCCGGAGACGATGCCCTCGGCATCGTCTCGCAGGACCACGTCCGTCTCGAGGCGCAGCACCAGGCGGGCGGGCGCGGTGTCGCCGTAGCGCCAATGGTCAGCAAAGAGAAAGCTGCGGTTGACTATGTGAGTTTCGACATAGGCGTCGATCCCTGCGCCCGCCGGGCGCAGCTGGACCGTCGAGTCTGCTTTGTCCGTCATCTGGGCCGAAGCGGCAACGGAGACGAGAACGAGCGCTGCGGCGAATAGCGGTGCGATGAGCTTCATGGTTCACGAGTGAAGCCGGGATCGCGACAGGAGGCAAGGGTGAGCGCGATAGCGCCGTCCGAATGACGGTTGAGTTGTGATAGATTCCTTCCAAGAGCACCAGGAGGGGAAGCATGACCGAGGTGATGGAAGCGCGACGGGTTCTTGCCACGGACAGCGCGACGTTCGGTCCCTACGACCTGGAGGGTCCGCTGCAAGCCGACATCGGCTGGCATCCCATCAGCTATGACCGCAAGGCGGGGGAGGGGAGCTACCTGATGCGTATGAACCCCGGTGCACGCACCATTCCCCACGACCATCCTGGATACGAGGATTTCCTGATCCTGGCGGGCGAACTCATCGACAGCGACGGCCGGGTCCTGAAGCAGGGCGACTTCATCAGCTATGCGCCGGGGACGCATCATCATTCCTGGACCGACGTCGGCTGCACCATCGCCGTATTCGAATGGAAGCCCCAGAAGCCCTAGGACTGCTGCCCTCCGGCGAAAGCATGGCTGGAATCATTGCATTTCCGTTGCCCAGGCTGTAAACGGCCCCGTCGCCCCGTTCCCGGGGCGCCCATAGGGAAGCCGCCACCCACTCGATGACCCACCTCGATCAGCTCGAATCCCAGAGCGTCTACATTCTGCGCGAGGCCTTCAACCGCATCGACCGGCTGGCCATGCTGTGGTCGCTGGGCAAGGACAGCAACGTCATGGTCTGGCTGGCCCGCAAGGCCTTCTTCGGCCATGTCCCGTTCCCGGTCATGCATATCGACACCGGCCGGAAGTTTCCCGAGATGTACGCTTTCCGCGACCGCTACAGCCGGGAATGGAACCTGAACCTGATCCTGGAGTCTTGCCCGCCGGTAGAGGCGACCGATCCCACCTTGCCGCCGGCGGCACGCTCGGCGGCACGCAAGACGCTGGGCCTGCGCGACGCCATCGCGAAGCATGGGCTCCATGGCATCATAGCTGGCATAAGGCGGGACGAGGAGAGCGTGCGCGCCAAGGAGCGGGTGTTCAGCCCGCGCGGCGACAGCGGGCAATGGGATTTCCGCGACCAGCCGGCGGAGTTCTGGGATCATTTCAACACCGATCTTCCGGCCGGAACTCATCTGCGCGTCCATCCGCTGCTCCATTGGACCGAGCGCGACATCTGGCGTTATATCCGGCGCGAGCGCATTCCCGTCGTCGATCTCTATTTCGCCAAGGCGGGCAAGCGCTACCGGTCGTTGGGCGATTCCGACATCACCTTCCCGATGAAGAGCGAGGCCGCCACCATCGACGAAATCATCGCCGAGCTGGAAGCGACGTCGGCGCCGGAGCGCGCGGGCCGGGCCATAGATCGCGAGACCGAGGACGCGTTCGAGCGTCTTCGGGCCGCCGGGTATATGTGATGACGCCAGACCTTCAAGGCTCATCCCGTCTGCTGGAGGCCTTGCGCGTGGTCATCGTCGGCCATGTCGACCACGGCAAGTCGACCCTGGTCGGGCGCCTGTTCCATGACACGGGCGCGCTGCCCGACGGCAAGTTGGAAGCGATCCGCACCATGTGCGAACGGCGCGGCATGCCGTTCGAATGGGCCTTTCTCATGGATGCCTTCCAATCGGAGCGCGACCAGGGCATCACCATCGACACGGCCCAGATCTGGCTGAGGAGCGAGCTGCGCGACTACGTCATCATCGACGCGCCGGGCCATCGCGAATTCATCAAGAACATGATCACGGGGGCATCGAGCGCGGACGCAGCCTTGCTGATGATCGACGCCAGCCACGGCATCCAGCAGCAGTCGCGCCTGCACGGGTTCCTCATCAACCTGCTGGGCATCAAGCAGGTTGCCGTGGTCGTCAACAAGATGGACCTGGTGGGTTTCTCGGCCGGCCACTATGAGGACATCCGCGCCGCCTACGCGCGCTACCTCGCTGGCCTCGGCGCGAAAGCCGACTATGTGGTGCCAGTTTCCGCCCGCGACGGCGACAACCTCGTGCGCCGGTCGGCGCGGATGCCCTGGTACGAGGGGCCGACCCTCATGGAGGCCCTCGATAGCTTCCGCGCGGCACCGCGCCCGGTCGACATGCCGCTCAGGTTGCCGGTGCAGGACATCTACAAGTTCGACCAGCGCCGGATTGTCGTCGGACGGATCGAGAGCGGCAAGGTCGCGGTCGGCGACCGGCTGCTTTTCTCCCCCAGCAATAAGATCGCCAGGGTTGCCACCATCGAAGGCTGGAACAGGACAGCGCCGGCGCTCCAGGCGCTGGCCGGTGAATCCGTCGGCCTTACCCTGGACGAACAGATTTTCATCGAACGGGGTGAAGTCGCCAGCCAGCCGGAAAATCCGCCGGTGCTGACCAGCGTCTTTCGCGGCCGCATCATCTGGCTCGGCCGCGGCAATCTGCGGCGCGACGCCGAATATCGCCTCAAGCTCTGCACCCTCGACGTCCCGGTGACGGTCCAGGCCGTGGAGCGCGTGTACGACACGGAAGATCTGAGCATCCACGAGGCGAGCGAGGTCGGTCGCCACGGCGTGGCCGACGTGATCCTGCGCAGCCGGGCGGTGATAGCCCTCGACGAGGCTCAGTCCGTCGCCAGCACCGGGCGCTTCGTCCTCACCGACGGCCACAATATCGTGGCCGGCGGCCTCGTCGACATGGAGGGCTATCCCGACCAGCGCCAGAGCCTGACGGTCCGTTCGAGCAACCTCTCCCGGGTCGACCATCGCGTCACCGCGGACGCCCGGGTGATGCGCAACGGCCACAAGGGCGGCGTCCTCTGGTTCACCGGGCTCTCGGGCGCCGGCAAGTCGACCATCGCCATGGAAGTCGAACGGCGCCTGTTCCAGAAGGGCTACCTGGTCTACGTCCTGGATGGCGACAACGTGCGCAACGGGCTCAATGCCAATCTCGGCTTTTCGCCCGAGGACCGGGCGGAGAATATCCGGCGGATCGGCGAGGTGGCGGCGCTCTTTGCCGATGCCGGCATGATCGCCATCACTGCCTTCATCTCCCCCTATCGGGCGGACCGGCAGCGGGCCCGCAGCGCCGCCAAGTCGAGCTTCCACGAGATCTACGTGAAAGCCGACGTGGCGACCTGCGAGAAGCGCGATCCCAAGGGTCTCTACAAGCGAGCCAGGCGGGGTGAGATCGCCGAGTTCACCGGCGTGTCCGCGCCCTACGAGGAGCCTGAGGCGGCGGAGTTCGTTGTCGACACTGGCGCGCTCTCGGTCGAGGACAGCGTGCGCAGCGTCGTCGACTACGTGGCACGTAACTTTGCTTTGACAGACACCGCGCCAAGAGCCTGAAATCGTTGGGCAAGAATGCGCTTGCATGTCCAGGGGGCAGTCAGTAGCTTTCGCTGAATGTCGGCCCGCCGGGATATGGCGGAAGCCGGGGTGGTACCGTCGCCGACGTCACAAGAAACGAACGGCAACGGGGGGCAGAGCCGCACTTTGCGAGCGGCGGGCATGGAGATGTGACAGGGGACGTGGGCACGGACCCACGAGCTGTGGCCTATCGGTCGTGGGAGCGTTAAGGGGGTCTGCGCGGGATGAAAGAGTCGAGGTTTCGTCTGCAGACGACCGACGCAGCTGCGTTGCGGCCCAGCCTGTCGCAGCGCGCCCGTGGAAGACTCGACCGCTGGTTCCCCCCGCGGGAACTCATTCTCAGAACCGACGGCCGCGTTGCCTATCTCGCCATTTCCTCGCGTCAGCAGAAGATCACCGCGGCGATCCTGTTCGGTTTCGCCATCTGGGGCGCGTTTGCCACCACCAACATGGTCCTCAGCGGCCGGCAGCTCGCCGCCAAGCGCGGGGAGCTCGATCGCGCCCAGACCGCTTACGTCGACCTGCTGAACGAGATGACGCGCTCCTATGACGACCTGCTCGCCTTCGCGCGCAACGTCGACAAGAACCAGGCGAACCAACTCGCCTCCGGCGAGTCGGGGAATGGCGACAATGCAGACATCCCGGGCTTGGGCGAAGTGCGCCAACGCCAACTCTCGCTGCGCGACAAGCTGCAGAACTTCGGCCAGGATCTCCAGGCGGTGGCGAGCCGGAACCAGCAGCTCTCCGATGCCGTCAGCCAGCTACGCGACCAGCTCCAGGTTGCGCAGTCGCAGAACACATCGCTGAATCAGTCGCGCGAAGAGGTCAACGCACAGCTGCAGAACACGCGCCAGCAGCTGGCCTCCGAGTTGACGGCGATGCAGCAGGTCCTGTCCCAGGCGGATGGACGCAAACAAATCCTCGCCAATCAGGTCACTCAGCTGCAAGGCGATCTGACGGATTCGGAGCACCATGAGGCCGAAGCGGACCTCGCCCGAAAATTGGCGGAAGAGCAGATCGCCATGCTGCTGGATCAGTTGAATTCGGCACGGGCGGACAACACCCATCTGAAGCGCCAGGTGACGGACGCTCAGACGGCGCTCAATACCGCCATCACCCAGCGCGAGGCCCTGCAGTCATCCCGGCGCGATCTTACTGGCCGGATCGGCGACCTCGAAAACCAGCTGGCCACGATCCAGCGCTCGCAGCAGACCATCGTCGATCGCCTGGCGGCGCGCACGCGCAACGGCGTGGACGAGGTCGAGAAGACCGTGGCCATGACCGGGGTCGACGTGGACGGGCTGTTGCTGCGCGCCGCTCATGCGCTCTCTGGCCAGGGCGGACCCTTCATTCCGGTCAAGGATCCGCCAAGCGGGACCGACGGCACCTTGCTGATGGCGAGCGTGGCTTCGCTGGACGGCGAGGTCGGCCGGCTGGAGACGCTGCAGCTGGTTCTGAAGACCCTGCCGCTCATGGCGCCCATCGATCACTATTTCATCGCCAGCCCCTTCGGCATCCGCAAGGATCCCTTCAACGGACGCTTCTCCTTCCATCCCGGCCTCGATCTGGCGAACGCCTTGCTTTCGCCGGTGCTGTCGACCTCGCCTGGCGTCGTGGTCTTCGCCGGCTGGCGCGGCGGCTACGGCCGCATGGTGGAGATCGATCATGGACTGGGCGTACATACGCGATACGGCCACCTGGCCCGCATCGACGTGGCAGTGGGCGATGCCGTCGACTATCGGCAGCAGATTGGCTTGCTCGGCAGCTCCGGGCGCAGTACTGGTCCGCATGTCCATTACGAAGTGCTGATCGACGGTCGACCCATGGATCCCATGAACTTCCTGAAGGCGGGGCGTTATGTTTTCAAAGGCTAGCAGTCAGACCAAACCGACATCCGGCATCAGTGCCGTCGGCGGCACCGACATCTCGCGTCCGACCCCGCGTAGTGCGGCGCCCTCCATCATCAGTTCCGATCTCAAGATCCTGGGCGACCTGATCAGTGCCGGCGACCTGCAAGTGGACGGAATCGTCGAAGGCGATATCCAGAGCCGGTCGCTGACCATCGGCGAAGGCGCGGTCGTGAACGGCAATGTGGTGGCGGAGACGACGCGGGTTTGCGGCCAGGTGACCGGACAGATTCGCGCCAACACCGTCACCCTCGACCGGACCGCGAAGGTCGTGGGGGACATCGTCCATCAGATTCTGGCGATCGAACCGGGCGCCTTCCTGGAGGGCCATGTACGCCACAGCGATTCTCCCGGCGGGTCGGACGGACGCAGATTGGGCGACGGCAAGGCTTCCTAGAGCCTGATCGTCTCAAGCCTGTTCGGCTTGAGACGTGAATCAGGCTCCAAACTTAACTTGTAGAACAAGATTCACGGGTCAGCTTGATAGAAGCTGACCCGATCTTGCTCTAGGTCACCGCGTCGAGGGCCTTGGCGTAGATCTCCGGATCGACATTCCCGCCTGAGCACACGATGCCGACGGCGAGCCCCCGGCCTTGGAACTTGCCCGAGAGGAGAGCCGCGAGGGCGACCGCGCCACTCGGCTCCAGCACCAGTTTCAGCACCTGGAAGGCATAGGCCATGGCTTGGAAGACTTCGCCGTCGCTGAGCGCGATGCCGCCGGCGAGCTGCCGGTCGTTGAGGGCGAAGGTAAGCCGGCCGGGGATCGGCGCCATCAGGCCATCGCAAACGGTCTTGGCACCGGCCGCGCAGCCGAGCCGCCGGTGAGCGGCGAGCGACCGGCCCGTATCGTCGAAGCCTTCGGGCTCGCAGGCGAAGACAGGCAGGCGGGGCCATGTCGCCTGGAGCGCCAGGGTCGAACCCGCGATGAGGCCGCCACCGCCGCAGGGGATGAGAGCCGCATCCAGCTCCGCACCACGCGCGCGCGCCTGACGCGCCAGCTCGAGCCCGACGGTGCCCTGACCGGAGATGACGTCGGCATCCTCGTAGGGCCGCACGATGGTCGCGCCAGTCTTGGCGGCGAGCGCCTCGGCGATTGCCTCCCTGTCGTCGCGCTGGCGGTCGTAAAGCACGACCTCGGCGCCGTAGGACCGCGTGTTGGCGATCTTGATCGCCGGCGCGTCGGATGGCATCACGATGGTTGCCTTGAAGCCGAGCAGCTGCGCGGCAGCGGCCACGCCCTGGGCATGATTGCCGGAGGAGTAGGCGACGACCGAGGCACTTCCGCCCAGCTCGGCAAGGCAGGAGAGCTTGTTGAAGGCGCCGCGGAACTTGAAAGAGCCCGTGCGCTGCAGCTGCTCCGGCTTCACCAGCACGCGCCCGCCGATGCGCTCATTGAGGGCGGGCCATTCCAGCAACGGCGTCTCCACGGCCCGTCCGCCGATGCGCCGGGCCGCCGCCTCCACTTCCGCTACGGTCGGCAGGAGTTCAGAATCGAGCGAGGAATTCATCGATCGCCTTTTCGGCTTCGGGTTCATCGAGGGACGGCACATGGCCCGCCCCGGCCACTTCGACACGGAGCAGATCGGGTTTCTCGGCCGCCATGTGATCGAAGGTAGCCGCGGTCAGCACGTCGGACAATGCCCCGCGTAGCGCCAGCGCCGGCCGGGTGCCGAGGCCGCGGTAATAGGCCCAGAGATCGGGCAGGTTCCTGCTGTCGGCGGCGAGCGTGCCGGCCAGCGCCGTATCCCAATCGTAGTGGAGCAGCCCGTCCTCGCCGCGCCGGTAGGAAGCCTCGGCCATGCGCTGCCACTTGACGGGTGTGGGCAGGGCGAGGGTCGGGAACATCTCGCGCAGCGCGGCGATGGCGGCGGGCCAGTCGGGCTGGGGTCGGTCGGCGGAGATATAGTCGAGGATGCGGCGATAACCGTCACCGGCGACCTCCGGCCCGATGTCGTTGATAATGACGCCGGCAACCAGGGTTGGCCGCAACGCCGCCAGACCCATGGCCAGCAATCCGCCCATGGACGTGCCCAGAACGACGGCACGCTCGATCCCCAGCACGGTCAGGAAATCGAGAACATCGCCGGCATAGGTCTCGGGTCGGTAGTTGCGCCAGTCGGGATCCCGGCTCGACAGGCCCCGGCCGCGATAGTCGGGCGCCACGACGCGCCGGCGCGGCGCATGACGGAGCGCCAGGTCATGAAAGTCCTTGGAGTTGCGCGTCAGACCCCCGAGGCAAAGGAGGGGCAACCCAGGAGCATCGAAGCCGTAATCCCGACCATAGAGCAGCAGGTCATCCTGGCTGCGAAACCATCGCGGTTGGAAACCTGTATCGGGCACGGGATCGGCGGCGCGGCCGGCTTCGGCGCCGGTCGTGGGCGAAGAGGATTCGGCCATCGCCTAAGGACCGCCCCTGCGGGTCAGGTCCTGCTGCAAGGATTGAGCGATCTGCACGATGCCCAGGCGGTGGCGGTAGACCTGCAAGTTCTCCAGGACCCGCTGCACGTAGTTGCGGGTTTCGGCAAAGGGGATGCTCTCGATCCAATCCACCACATCCGTGCCGTAATCGCGGGGATCGCCGAATTGGCTGATCCAGCCGTCCACGCGATCGGGGCCGGCGTTATAGGCCGCAATGGCCAGCACATAAGACTGCCCGTAGTTATCGAGCAGCTCCTGGAGATAGCTCCGCCCGAGGCGGATGTTGTAATCGGGATCCTTGGTCAGGAGTTCCTTCTTGTAGCGGGTCTTCAGGCCCTTGGCGACGTGCTTGGCCGTCGGCGGCATGAGCTGCATCAGGCCTAGAGCCCCGGCCGGGCTCGAGGCTTTGACCTCGAAGGCGCTTTCCTGGCGGATGACGGCCAAGACCAAGGCCTCTTCCGGCCCGGTGCCGACGGGGATGGCGCGCATGGGATAGAGGTACTCGATCAGATCGACGCCCTTGCTGCGGGCGGTCTTGGCAACCATGATCGCGAGGTCGTCGCGCTTCAGCTCATGGCCGAGATCGGCAATCATGCGCAGCACCGCGGGACGCTCCGCATCGTCGGCCATTTTCTGCAGGAAGGCACGCGCGCGGTCGCTTTCGCCAAGCTGGCCAAGCAGCCGGACGACGCGCACGAGTTCGCGTCTGTCGAAATCGGCGCGCTCGGCGGCGCTGGGCTGGGGCATGGGTCCGAACCTGAGCACGTCGCGGCTGCCGAGCCTGGCCGCCGCCAGCTGGCCATAATAGGTCGTCAGGTTGGAAGCCGCGGCCCGATACCAGTTCTGGGCCGTGGCCAAATCACCCATTTCCTCCGAGGCTCTGCCGGCCCAATAGGCGCCGCGGGCCTTGCTGATCGGGGATGTGACGCCGGCGTAGAGCCCGGTGAACCGGTCGTAGCTCTCCTTGTAGTCGTCGAGGAAGCGCAGCCCGATCCAACCGGCGAGCCATTCGCCCTCGGCAAAGACCGATCCCTGGGTGGCGCCATGGCCCGACGCGAGGCGGAACGCGACCGACATGTCGCCCCGGACAACCGCACGCCTCGCCGCGTCCTCGAGCTCCGGCCAGAACAAGTCCGGCCGGGCGATGTCCGGCGGCGGCGGGTCGAGTACGGCCGCCTCTCCCAGATAGTCGTCCGCCCGACGCAAGGCCGCGGCGCGTTCATAGAGCAGCCCGGCATCGCGCTGAAGGGCCGGCGGCACCGCAGCCACGAGTTCCGCTGCCGTCGGCTCCTGCTTGGCCAGGGCAAGACGCGCTTCGGCCAACGCCCGATGGCCGGGATCGACCAGGGGCATCACCTGGCGAGCGCCGTCCTCGTCGTGGTTCCACAGTAGCCGGTCGAGGCGGGCGATGTGATCCTCCGGCTGGAGCCTCGACTGGAACACGGCGAGGAACCCAAGCTCGTCGGCGTCGTTGTCGAAATTGTCGTCCCGCCAGGCCTCGCGGATCATATCGGTTGCGGCGTCGGGCCGGCCCTTGGCCGCCAGCGCCTGGGCGAGGGCAGCAGCACCATAGGCGGTGCTGGGCGAGCGATCCTTGAACCAGGCGAGCAGCGCGTCCGCCGACATGTCCGAGGGCATGTTGTGTTCGGCCATCGCCTGGAGTTTGTCCTGGTCTGGCCAGTCGGGGTTTTGGACCATGAACTGGGTGATTTCGTCGAAGGACCGGCCCGGCCCCGGGCGCGTCAGGTCGAGCCACTGGATCACCTTGCCGGGCAGCGGGTTTTTTGCCAATCCAGCGAGCCGGCGTGCCTCCAGCCAATGGTCCTGATCGACCGCCTTGAATGCAGCCCGGTAGACGATCAGGTCGGCGACCGACAGGCTTTCCGCATTTGCAGCTTCTCCGGCGAGGAGTGCGGGCAACAGGAACGCCAGAAGCGCGCAAAGCTTACGCATCGTCACGGGGGGCCCCCTTCAGTCACGACTCTATGATAGCGGAAATTCGTCGATCTGGGCGACGCTAGGTGATCGACAGGCGCCGGCAATCCGGGTTAGAAGCCCGGCGCCGGAGGGCATGTTCGGCTCCGTCAGAAGCGAGGGTTCCTTTGGACAAGCAATTCGACGACGTGCTCGGCATGGTCAATGCCCTGAAGCCCAGCTATCCGGTCTATTGCCTGCGACCCCATGTGCTCCGCCAGCAGGCACAGAAGTTCCTGGAGCTCTTCCCCGGCCGCGTCCTCTACGCCGTCAAATGCAATCCCCACCCAAGCGTCCTGCGCGCCCTCTATGACGCAGGCATCCGGCACTTCGATACCGCCTCGCTGCCCGAAATCGCCCTGGTGCGCGAGAATTTCCCCGACGCCGGGGCCTATTTCATGCATCCCGTCAAGTCCAGGGCGGTGATCCATGCGGCGGCGCGCATCTACAACGTCGATACCTTCGTGGTCGATCACGAAAAGGAGCTCGCCAAGGTCATCGATGAGACGGGGGGCGGGGAGGGAGTCCAAATCGTCGTCCGGCTGGCGACGCCGCCGGTGGAGGGCACGTTCTTCCATCTTTCGGCCAAGTTCGGCGCGCCGGCGGATGTCGGCGCCGAATTGCTGCGTGCCGCCAGGCAGCAGGGATGCCAGGTTGGGATCGCCTTCCATGTCGGCTCCCAGTGCCTCGTCCCAGGGGCCTATTCGCAGGCCTTGGAAATCGTCGGCCGGACCATGGAAGCGGCCGGGACGCCGCTCCAGCTGCTGGACGTGGGCGGCGGTTTCCCGGCCCATTACGTCGGCAGCAACACGCCGCCCTTGGAAGACTACATGGGCGCCATTGAGGCCGGGGTGAAGAAACTTCATCTGCGCCGGGACTGCGTGCTCATGTGCGAGCCAGGCCGGGCCCTCGTCGCTCACGGCATTTCCATCATCGTCCAGGTCCAGTTGCGCAAGGGCAACCAGCTCTACATCAACGACGGCATCTACGGCTCCTTCGACGAAATGGTCTCGGCCAAGATCAAGCTGCCCGCCCGGATGGTGCGCATCAAGGGCGATTCAACGGCCCCGCTTCAGCCCTTTATCCTGGACGGCCCCACATGCGATTCCCTCGACGTGCTGCCGGGCACCTTCGATCTGCCGGCGGACATCGAGGACGGCGACTGGATCGAGATCGACCGCATGGGCGCCTATTCGAACGCCACGGCGACCCATTTCAACGGCTTCTATCCGGAGACCCTGGTCGTCACCAACGACCAGCCTATGGCGGCGTAGGTTTCCCGCCGCTGAGATCGGATATCGCGACGCCGGCAAGGGCTCCCAGCACCAGGATGCCGCCGGCAAGGCTGCGAAGGCCGGGGTTTTCGCCCAGCGCGATCCACACCCAAAGAGGGGCGGCCACCGTCTCCAGCAGCGACACCAGCCCCGCCTCGGCCGGGGGGATCAGCTTGGCGCCAGCCAGATAGAGCATCAGCCCGACCCCGAATTCGTCGATTCCGAGTGCCGCCATCAGAACGAAGTCGCCGGCAGATGCCCCGCCAAAGTGGGCGAAGGGCAGGAACAGAACCGCGCTGAAGGCCGCCGCGATGAAGACCGTGGGCAGGATATCGACCTCCGGATGCCGGCGCATGATGACGATCACCAGGCCGAAGACGGTGGGGACCCCCATGGCCAGAAGGTCGCCGATCAGGCTGCTGCTGCCGAAACTGCCCGAGACCATGACCAAGGCCCCGATGAAGGAAACGCCGATGGCGATCCAGACCACGCGCATCACCGGTTCCTTGAGCACGACCAGTCCGATCAGCGCGGAGGACAGGGGCGTAAGTGCGACCATCACCACCAGGTGAGCGACCGAGGTGAAGTGAAGGGCGCCCATGTAGCAGGTCCCATCGACGATGAAGAGCAGGGCAACGGCGAAACCCGGCCAACCCATGGCAATGAGGGACGCCGGCAGCTTCCGGCCCTTGCGCCGGAGCAGGACCACAAGCAGGAACAGCGCTGCCGCGGTCGCCCGGCCGCAGAGAATGGTGATCACATCAACCGAGGTGAGTCGGAAGATGAGGCCGGCGAGGCTCCAGGCGAGCGCCCCGGACGAAACCAGGAGCAGCCCCTTGCGATGACTCTCTGTCATGCGGGCAGGGGCGGTCACTATTCCGCCGGCCGAACGAGGTCGAGCGCCGCATAGATGGTGACCGCCGAGAGCACGATATAGCCGCCGACGATGGCACGGATCCCGGGATCCTCGCCGAAAATGAAGAACACCCAGATCGGCGCGCCGATGGATTCGATGATGGACAGCAGCGCGGTCTCCGCGGCAGGAATCAACCTTGCGCCATAGGTGAACAGGATCATGCCGCCCGCCATCTGCAGCCCGCCGAAGACGGCGAGGGTGGCCAACTCTGCCGCCGGCAGAGGCCAAGGCTGGCGGTGCTGCATGAACAGCACCGATGCGCTCAGCAGAAAGCCGAACAGCGCGCCAAGACAGGAAGCCGGCAGCATCTGCACCTGGCGCTGGTAGCGGGTGACCACCACGGCGGTGGCGTAGAACACGGCGATGCAGAAGCCCAGCAGGTTGCCAAGATAGGAGCCGCCGGCGATCGAGCGGGCCACCATGATGTAGACGCCGAGGAAAGAAACGAAGATGGCAATCCAGGTGCGCGAATTGACGTGTTCGCGCATGGTGAGGAACGCGAGGAACGCTGCGACGAAGGGCGAGAGGCTTTGCAGGATGAGGGTGTTGGCGACAGAAGTCAGCATCACCGCCGGAACATAGCTGACCGACGCGCCGCAGAAGCACAGCGCCATGACGATGCCGGGCCAGCCGATCTCGCGGAATTGGGCGAGGGTTTGCGCGCCCATGCGAATCGTCCCACCGCTGCGAATTACCCCGCCCTTGCGAATCGCAACGAACAGGAACATGGTCGCCGCGGCGAAAATGGAGCGCCAGAAAATCGTCGTCCACGGATCGGTGTGGACCGCGCGGATGAAGAGTCCGCCGGTGCTCCACCACAAGGCCGCGCCGGCGACCAGAAGGACGCCCAGCCGGTGGCTGGCACCTGCTTTCATGACCGCGGCAGCGCGACGGGCGTCATGTCCAAATGACCGGATGAGACAGGAGTCATGGAGAATCCGGAGCGGGGCGGGTGGGCTCGATTCAAGGCATGGGCGAGTCGATCGCTGCGTAGCACGCCCCGCGAGCGACTGTCCATGCGACCAGGCCATCTCCTCGGCCTGTCGCCCGGCGGATTCCACCGCATTGCCTATGTGATCTGGGGCGAGCCCGGCACGCTGCCGCCGGTCGTCTGCGTCCATGGGCTTACCCGTAACGGCCGCGACTTCGACCGTCTGGCCGCGGCTCTGGCGACAGCACGCCTGGTGATCGCACCCGATGTCGTCGGCCGAGGCGCCAGCAGTTGGCTCGCCGATGCCGGCGCCTACGGCTATCCCCAATACTGCGCGGACATGGCGGCGCTGATCGCTCGGCTCGGAGTCGACGAGGTGGACTGGGTCGGGACTTCCATGGGCGGCTTGATCGGCATGATGCTGGCGGCGCAGCCCAACTCGCCCATTCGCCGCCTCGTTTTGAACGACGTCGGCTGTCGCATTCCGCGACAGGCGCTGAGGCGCCTGGCGGGTTATGTCGGCCAGGATCCGGAGTTTGCCGACCCGGCGGGCGTCGAGGCCTATTTGCGCCAAGTCCATGCGCCTTTCGGTCAGCTGGACGACGAGGCCTGGCACCAGCTTGCGCTGCATGGACACCGGCGCCTGCCCGGTGGTCGCTGCGGCCTCGCCTACGATCCAAAGATCGGCCAGGCCTTCACCGGCACGATCGCGGCCGACATCGATCTGGCATCGATCTGGGAGAGGGTGCGCTGCCCCGTGCTCCTGCTGCGGGGCGCGGAGTCCGATCTCCTGCTGCCCGAAACAGCGCGCGCCATGGCTTCGAAGGCCGAGCTGGTGGAGTTTCCGGCTATCGGCCACGCGCCCTCGCTCATGGTGCCGGACCAGATCGAGATCGTCCGTTCATGGCTGACCCGAACTTAAGCTTTCCCAAGTTCCGCAGCCGTTGGCCCTGGTGGGGCCGCGACCTGCAGACGATGCGAAACCTGCTGATGGGCGGCGGCCCCACGCTCGAGGCTTCCTCTTCGGAGCGGGTCGAGTTCCCCATGCGGGACGGAAGCGGCGATGTGCTGCTCGCCACTATGCAGCGCCCGCGGGAGGCCACGAAGCGCCCGCTGGTGATCCTGATCCATGGACTGACGGGGTCCGCGGAGAGTTCCTACGTCCGGACAAGCGCCCGCCATCTCCTCGGCCTCGGTTTTCCCGTGCTGCGCCTCAACCTGCGCGGCGCCGGGCCGACACGCGGGCGCAGTCGCTTTCTCTACCACGCCGGGCGCAGCGAGGATCTGCGCCAGGTGCTCGGCAGCATGGATGGCCGCCTTGCCGGCAACGGCCTGTTCCTCGTCGGTTATTCGCTCGGCGGCAATATGCTGTTGAAGTTCCTGGGCGAGGCCGGCCGGCGCGCCATGGTGCTGGGTGCCGTCAGCATCTCCGCTCCCATCGACCTCGCCGCGGCTCGCCTCGGCATCCAGAGGCGACGCAACCGCATGTACCAGGGCTACCTGCTGACGCGCCTGAAGGAAGAGTTCGCGGCCTTGCCCATCGAGCCGCCGACGCCGACGGAACTCGAGGGGATCGTCACGATCTACGATTTCGACAATAGGATCGTGGCGCCGCGCGCCGGCTTCGTCGACGCCGACGACTACTATCGGCGCTGCATGGCGCTCGCGTTCCTGCCGCAGATCGGGATTCCTACCCTGGTGATCCACAGCCGGGACGATCCCTGGATTCCCTTCGCCGCCTATCGGGAATTCGCCTGGAAGAGCTATCCACGCCTCATGCCGCTGTTCCCGCGGCATGGCGGGCATGTGGGCTTTCACGGGGCCGGAAGCCTCGTTCCCTGGCACGACCGATGCATGGCCCGGTTCTTCGCCCGCTTGGCCGGGTAGAGCAGGATCGGATCAGCTTAAATCGAGCCGAACAGTTCGAGACGATCAGGTCTTAGGGTGCCGGCTCATCCAGAACTTTGCGCCCAGGCCCAGAAATCGCACTGAACGCGGTTACCATTCGGATCTCAGAAGCTCGATACGCCAAGGTCGAGCCCCAGGACGCTGATCCTGGCGCCGTCGGCATAAGCCATCGTATCGGGCCGCTTGGTGAAAACGATGGCGCGGCCGATCTCCTTGCTGATGCCTTCGGCCCGGTCGGTCGGCACCCCGATGAAGCTTTCGACCAGCGCCTTGACCTTACCGGGGCTGAAGATGTCGTCCACATAAAACGGTTTCGCATCCGCGCCACGCTGGACTTCGGCAGGCTTTTGCCCGCTGTCGACGACGATCCTGCGGCTCGCCGGATCGAACCGGTCGCCGCTGGCGAGCAGGTTGAAAGTGAATCCGTCCAGCTTTCCGCTGCTGCCGGCGGCGCGGTAGATGAAGGCAACGGCGCTGTCGCCTTCGACGGTCCAGAGTCCGCCGTCTGCGGGCACGATCACGGCTGTGGCCTCGTCGATTCCGATGCCGACGCTGTTGCCGGTCGTCGCCAGGGCATATAGGTGCCGGCCGATGAGTCCGCGGGCGAAGAAATGGGCGTCGATCAGCGGTCCGTCGATGAAATGGAATCCCGGAGCCTGGAAAAGCTTGCCGCTGCCCAGCGCCAACTCGCTGCTGTGCGAGCCGCACTCGCAGAGCGTAAGCGGCCCCGCGATCATCGCCCCGGCGCTGGTTCCTGCAACGACCGCGCCTTCGCGTTCGAACTTTTCGCGGATGACGGCAAGGGCGGGGCCGTCTTCCCTGCCTTGCAGCAGGCCGGCCGAGAGCATCCCCGGATTGCCGCCGTCGAGATAAAAACCGGTGCATTGCCGGAGCGCATCAAGAACGGCCGGGTCGCCGGCGTTGTCGGGCGTAATGTCGAGCACCAGCATCCTGAGGCCACCGATGGCATCAAAGCGCACTTCCGGCGAGGTCGCGCCGTCGGAAGCCGAATCGATCAGGCAGAGGACGGGATCGGGACCGGAATAGGCGACAACCTGCTGCGTCACGATGGCGGCACCGTGGCCTCCGCCTTCGAGGATCAGGGTTCCGCGGCCGCGCCTTTGCGGGATCGGCGCCACGGCCAAGCCCAAATGGGCCGGGATGTCATAGATGGGAATTCCGGCGGAGGCCTGGGCAAGTTCCTCGGCATGGCCCGACACGAAAGACACGGTCGCCGCCGACAGGACGAGGGCGGCCAACGCTGCCAAACGCATGGGGATCAGCCGGCCTTGAGCCTTCGCGCCACGTCGACCGCGGCATAGGTCAGCACGCCATCGGCCCCGGCGCGCTTGAAGGCGAGCAGGGTCTCCAGCATGGCCGCCTCGCCATCCAGCCAGCCACGCTCACCCGCGGCCTTGAGCATCGCGTATTCGCCGCTCACCTGGTAGACGAAGGTCGGCAGGCGGAAGCGCTCCTTCACCCGATGAAGGATATCGAGATAGGGCAGGCCGGGCTTCACCATCACCATGTCCGCGCCCTCGGCGATGTCGAGGGCGACCTCGCGCATGGCCTCATCGCCATTGGCCGGGTCCATCTGATAGGTGCGCTTGTCGCTCTTGCCCAGGGCCGAACGGGAGCCGAGGGCATCGCGGAACGGACCGTAGAAGGCCGAGGCATATTTGGCCGCGTAGCTGAGGATGCGAAGATCCTGATAGCCGGCCGCGTCCAGGGCGTCGCGCAGCCGCCCGACGCGTCCGTCCATCATGTCGGAAGGGGCGATCACGTCGACGCCGGCTTCCGCCTCGGCCAAGGCCTGGCGGCAGAGCACCTCGATGGTTTCGTCGTTGAGGACCCGGCCCGCCGACAACAAGCCGTCGTGACCGTGAGTGGTATATGGATCGAGGGCGACATCGCAGATGACGCCAAGGTCGGGCAGTGCCGCCTTCACGGCGCGGATGGCGCGATTGCAGAGGTTCTCCGGCCGGCAGGCCTCCTCACCGGTTTCCGATTTTAGCTCAGGCGGCACCACGGGGAATAGCGCGATTGCCGGCACGCCGAGCTCGGCCGCTTCGCCTGCGGCGTCCACCAGGGCCTCGATCGACAGGCGGAACACGCCCGGCATGGCGGTCACCGGATCGCGCGCCTTGGCGCCCTCATGGACGAAGACCGGCCAGATGAGATCGTCCGCAGCGAGGCGGTTTTCGGCTACCAGGCGCCGCACCCAGCCGAAGGCCCGGTTGCGCCGCAGCCTGACCCTGGGATACTCGCCGACACCGTCGAGGCGGGCCGCCGGCCGGGTGGCTATGCGGTCCTTGTGGTCATGGTTCTTGTGGTCGCGGGGCATGGCGGGCGCGAACCTAGCATGGGCCTCAACTGCCGGCAAAGCTGAGGGCATAGATGGGCGGCAAATGTCCCGCCGCCATCTGCCAGCGCGAGCCCTGGTCGCCGGAAAGCCAGAGATGGCCGCAGGTGGATCCGATGGCGAGCCACTGGCCGGTCCGGTCGATGGCGAGGCCGTGGCGCAGCACCAGGTCGTAGGCATGGCGCTGAGGCAGGCCTTCACGCTGAATCTCGAAACTGCGGCCGCCATCCGTCGTCCGGGCGACGACGACCGCGCCGTCCACCGGGATCCGGCACTCGTCCTTGACTGCCGGGACGAACCAGGCGCGCTCCGGGTCTGCGGGGTGGACGGCGACGCCGAAGCCGAATTTGGACGGCTTGATCGCCGTCACCTCCTGCCAGCTCTCGCCGGCGTCGGTCGAGTGGAAGACGCCGTTGTGATGCTGGGCCCAGAGCGCCGAGGGGCGCGCCGGGCATTGCACCAGGCGATGGACATCCTGGATCGAGGGATCGTTCCGGCGTTCGGGAGGCATGAATTCCGCGTAGATACCTTCGGATGTCGGCCGCCAGCTGGCGCCTCCATCCCGGCTCTGCCAGACGCCGCCGCAGGAGACCGCCAGGGTCAGGTGCTGAGGGTCTTCGGGATCGACGCAGATCGAGTGGATTCCGGGCGCTTCGTTCCCGCCGCCCAACCAGTTGCTGCGAAGCGGATGGTTCCACAGGCCATCGACGAGCTGCCAACTCTTGGCCCCATCCATCGAGTGGAACAGGCCGCCGCCGATCGTTCCGGCCCAGAGTTCGCCCGGCTGCTTGCCCGGCTCAAGCGCCCAGATTTCGAGGACGCTGGGCCCGTTCTCTCCTTCCGCCAGCGGAAACGCGGGGCAGGCGACTTCATGCCATGTCGTGCCTTCATCTTCGGAGGCATGCAGCTTGACGCCGAAATGACCGAGTTTGAGGGCGGCATAAAGCCGGCCGTCCCGGGGATCCGCCATGGCGAGCGAGACGGGATCGCCGAGAAAGGCCGAGCGGGCGATCTGCCAGCCCTCGCCCTGGCGCTCCAGAATGAACAGGCCCTTCCGCGTCGCTGCCATCATCCGCCCGGTCATGATCGGTCAACCTCCCGAGAGTGCCTGCATGACGTAGACCTCGTCGCCGGATACAACCGGGGCAGCCAAGTCCGCCTTGTGGCTGTTCAGATAGAGGGTGACGTGCCGGCGCAGGCGCGCCTGGTCGTCCAGGACATAGCTTTTCAGGCGCGGCTGCTGGGCGAAGACCTGGGCCAAGACCTCGCCGACCGTCCCGCCTGACGCATCGAGGCTGGGGCATGGGAGATGCCGGCGGAGGTTGGGCGTGAAGCTGACGCGCACCATGAGGCCATCATAAATCGGCCCGCCGGGATCGACAATCCGGAGCGGCATCCCGCAACTTCTCGGTAGATCACGGGCCTGATTGCCCCTACCTCACGCATCAATTTCGAAGCTTGGCTCGTGGTCAACGCGGAAGGACACGGACCGCGCTATGAAGCACTTCCTCGCCGCGTCGTCATGCAGGCGCCGCGCGGCTTCCGCGTCCGAACCCGGTGCGAGCTTTACGTGCGGACGCAATGTGACGGACTCGAATTGTCCGGCGCCGTCCGGCTGTTCGATCATCACGCCTGAGGCTTCGTCGCGGTACTCTTGAACGACGATTTTCGCCTCAGCGCAGAGGTGAAGGTACCAGAGCTGATGGCAGGCCGAGAGCGATGCGACGAGAAGCTCTTCGGGATTCCATCGTGCCGCATCGCCTCTGAAACTCGGGTCGGATGATCCGGCTATGATCTGCTTGCCCGGCGCACTCAGTTCGTGCGAGCGGGAGTAAGCGCGATAGGACGACGTGCCGGAACCCTCATTGCCTTTCCAGTCCAGCCGGACTGAATAGCGGTGACGTTTGTCCGCCATGGCTTGTTCCCCTTGGTGCTGCGCGTTCTTCGGCTGGTCGCTCCGCCGTTGGCCCAAAGCGCAAGAACTCGCCGGTACTGCACTCAGCCGATGCGGCAAGGGCCCCGGCATGCGGACACCGGAGCCCTTGTTAGCGCGTCGATATTACTCCGCCGCCTTGGCGAACTGGGCCGATGCCCGAAAGCCCTTGTCCAGATCGGCCAGAATATCGTCGATATGTTCAAGCCCGACGGCGAGCCGGACATAGTTCTCCGACACGCCCGCGGCCAGCTGTTCCCCAGCATCGAGCTGGGAATGGGTGGTCGTTGCCGGGTGGATCGCGAGGCTGCGCGCGTCGCCGATATTGGCGACGTGATAGAACAGCTCCAGGGAGTCGATGAACTTCCGTCCGGCTTCGCGCCCGCCCTTGAGCTCGAAGCCGACCAGCCCGCCATAGCCGCCTTTGAGATAGGCATCGGCTCGCCGGCGCTGCTCGCCCTCCCAAAGGCTCGGATGGATGATCCGTGTGACCTGGGGTTGCTTCTTCAGGTAGTCGACCACGGCCTGGGTGTTGCGGCTGTGCTCGCGGATGCGCAAGGGCAGGGTCTCCAGCCCCTGGAGGAACAAGAAGGCGTTGAACGGGCTCATGGCCGCGCCGAGATCGCGCAGCAGTGTCACCCGGGCCTTGATGATGTAGGCGATGGGTCCTAGCGGCTTCACCGCCTGGGTCCAGACCGCGCCGTGATAGCTGGGATCGGGGGTGTTGAGGGACGGGAAGCGCTCGGCATGCTTTTCCCAGTCGAAGTTGCCGCCGTCCACCAGCACGCCGCCGATGGAGTTGCCATGCCCGCCGATATACTTCGTGGTCGAGTAGACGATGATCGCGGCCCCATGCTCGAACGGCCGGCAGAGAACTGGAGCCGCGGTATTGTCCATGATCAGCGGCACGCCCAGCTGCCGGCCGATATCGGCAACTTCCTTGATGGGAAATACGGTGAGCTTCGGGTTCGGCAGGGTCTCGGCGTAGTAGGCCCGGGTCCTGGCGTCGGTTGCGCGCTCGAAATTCTTCGGGTCGGCGGGATCGACGAAGCGCACTTCGATACCCTGGTCCTTGAGCGTATTGGCGAAAAGATTCCAGGTGCCGCCGTAAAGATCGGTCGAGCTCACGACGTTGTCGCCGACCCGGGCGATGTTCTGGATCGCGACGGCCGAGGCCGCCTGGCCGGAGGCGAGCCCCAGCGCCGCCACGCCGCCCTCGAGCGCCGCGATGCGCTCCTCCAGCACTGCCGTCGTTGGATT
The DNA here is from genome assembly GCA_035604155.1 of Candidatus Udaeobacter sp. Taxonomy (GTDB): domain Bacteria; phylum Pseudomonadota; class Alphaproteobacteria; order Dongiales; family Dongiaceae; genus DASXQK01. The sequence continues at coordinate 20,533 of DATNJA010000240.1, forward strand.
CATGATCCGCGTGTAGATGTTCCCCAGCTCCTTGAGGGCGAAGAGATTGGCCGCGTGCTCGGTGTTGCGGAACTGATAGGAGGTGGTCTGGTAGATCGGCACCGCGACGGCGCCGGTGGTTGGATCGGCGCGGTGGCCGGCGTGGAGGACGATGGTTTCCGGGTTCCTGGTCTTGAGCGTCATGGTTTTCTCCCTGGCTTGATGTTCTCCGCCCTCAGGCCGCGACAGGCCGGCGGCCGGCGTTGTGCAGAAGGTCGAGTTTCGTCGGCGTGACGTTGCGAAGGATGTCGAGCACCGGGCAATGCATATCGACCGCTTCCTTCAGGCGCAGGATCTCGTCGCTGCTGGCGGGACTGTCGATCTCAACCACGGCCCGGATATCGCGGAAGCCGGGCCGCACGCCCTCATCGGCCGAGAAGAATCCGCGCAGATCCTGCCTGCCTTCGACCTTCACCGACACATGGTCGAGGGGGATGCCGAGCGCCTCGGCGTAGAGCCTGTAGGTGATTTCCTGGCAGGCGCCGAGCGCGGCCAGGACGAGCTCGGCCGGATTGGGCCCGGCATCGGCCCCGCCCAGGGCCGGCACCTGATCAAGCTTCAGGCGGAAATCACGAATTGCGGCCTCGCTGGTGAGGCCTGCGACCTGACGCGTCGAGACGGCGACAGTCGCCAGCGCCTCGCCTGGACGGCGCGCCAGAGCCGATCGGGTGGAGTGGAAAATATCCTTCAGACTCACGGCCATCGGGCCCTCCTTGCAGTTCGGTCTCGTGGGGGGCACACGATGGTTAAGACGCTTTAGCGTTTGATCACGCGGCGCAAGCTGCCCCTCAAATCTCCGCGGGTCCGTTGCTTTTTCCGGTGGACCGGGCCGGACGACAAAAAAACCGCCACAGCTAAGCTGGGCGGTTTGCGTCCGTCGCTTTAGCTGCATTTGTTAGGCGCCCGCAAGCTGGAGGCTCAAATCGGCGCCGCAATTCATGTAGCGGCTCGGTCCGCCGGCGTCAACCCTGAAAGATTTGGGCCGAAAGATCCCGGCCTTGGTTCCTTGACCTCGCCTGAGGCGATCATGGCGACCGTGGTCGCCGGCGCCAGGCAGGCGAGGTCAGGCGCTGAAAGCCTGAATCCCGGTCTGGGCGCGGCCGAGGATGAGGGCGTGGACGTCGTGGGTGCCCTCATAGGTGTTTACCGCCTCGAGATTCATCACGTGCCGGATGACGTGAAACTCGTCGGCGATGCCGTTGCCGCCATGCATATCGCGTGCCATCCGGGCGATGTCGAGGGCCTTGCCGCAGGAGTTGCGCTTCAGCATCGAGATCATCTCCGGCGTCGAGCGGCCCTCGTCCCGCAGGCGTCCCAGGCGCAGGCAAGCCTGCAGGCCCAGCGTGATCTCCGTCTGCATGTCGGCGAGCTTTTTCTGGATCAGCTGGTTGGCGGCCAGGGGCCGGCCGAATTGCTTGCGGTTGAGAGTGTAGTTCCGGGCCGCATGCCAGCAGAACTCCGCCGCGCCGAGCGCGCCCCAGGCGATGCCGTACCGGGCATTGTTGAGGCAGCCGAAGGGGCCCTTCAGGCCGCTCACATTGGGGAGCAGGTTCTCCTCCGGCACCGCCACGTCTTCCATGACGATCTCGCCGGTGATCGAGGCGCGCAGCGAGAACTTGCCCTCGATCTTCGGTGCCGAGAGCCCCTTCATCCCCTTCTCCAGGATGAATCCGCGGATGGCGCCGGCATCGTCCTTGGCCCAGACGATGAAAACGTCGGCGATAGGCGCGTTGGTAATCCACATCTTGTTGCCCGCGAGCACATAGCCCCCGCCAGCCTTGCGAGCCCGCGTGGTCATGCCGCCGGGGTCTGAGCCATGGTCGGGCTCGGTCAGTCCGAAGCAGCCGACGATCTCGCCCTTGGCCAGGCGCGGCAGGTATTTCTGGCGCTGGGCCTCGGTGCCGTAGGCGTGGATGGGATGCATCACCAGGCTCGACTGCACGCTCATGGCCGAGCGGTAGCCGCTGTCCACCCGCTCGACTTCCCGGGCGACGAGCCCGTAGGAGACGTAGTTGACCCCGGCGCAGCCGTAGCCTTCGATGGTCGAGCCGAGCAGGCCGAGAGCGCCCAACTCGTTCATGATCTCGCGGTCGAAGCGCTCATGCCGGTTGGCCGCGATCACCCGGGGCATCAGCTTGTCCTGGCAATACTCCCGTGCCGTGTCGCGCACCAGGCGCTCTTCCTCGCTCAGTTGATCCTCGAGGAGGAGGGCATCTTCCCATTTGAATTCGGCACGCCCTGCGGAGGCGCCAGGAATCTTGGCCGCGGCTTGGGTCATCGTCCAGGTCTCCCGAAACAGGCTTGCGGTGCCGGCAAAACCTATCCTGGAACCGCGCCTGGGTCCATGTCTGCGGTCTGCCGGCGTTGGCGATAACGACGCATCTTGGCACGACTGCCGCACACCTCCATCTCGCACCACCGACGCCGGCCATTGCGCGTGCGGTCGAGAAAGAGCCAGCCGCAATGAAGGCCGGGGCATGCCTTCAGGCGCTCCAGCCGGGGACCCGTCAGAAGCTCCGCCGCGGAACGGACGACGGGCCACAACACGCAATCGAGGGAGGAGGTGAGATCGGCCCAGGTCCAGGCGAATCCTGTCGCCGTGGGCAGGATGGAAGCCGCGGCCATGGCTTCGGCGAGCGTGCTGTTGAGATCGCCCATGGCGAGGGCAGGGGGTGCCGCGCCGGCGATCGCCGCCGTAAAAATCCCGTGCAGGGATTCCCGCAAATGCACGGCTCGCAGCAAGCTGCCGTCCGCGGCCCGCGGACGGCGGTTCGCCAGGACGGCAAGCGTCTTGCAGGCCGTCTGGTCCATGGCGCCGGCATGCGCCGCCCAAGCCAGCAGATGATCGTAACGCTGGAGATGCTCGAGGTTGTGATCGCTGCCGCGCCCGCTGGTCGTATTGGCGAAATTTAGGCATAGCGCGCCGCCCAGCAGATCGAGGCGGCCGGCGCGGCTCGGGTTCAGGGGCGCGTTCGAGGCAGGCAAAGGTCGGTGCAAGAGTTGCCTTCGTTCATTTTACCGTCTAACATCGTTTTGATGGTAACACACGAAAAAGCCGACGGCTACTGCCTCGCCTTGGGCGCCTTGCTCCTCTTGCTCATGAGCCTCGCCAGCGCGCAAACCGCCCGCGCCGACCCGACCAACCGCTTCACCGGCGCGGTCGACTACTGCACGAATTTGGTCCCCGGCTTCGACGAGCACGCCAAGGACATCGTCACCCAAGTGCAACCGGGCGATCGCGATCACGTGGTCGGCGTTCGCCTGACCTGGACTCCCGGCGACCCGGTGCTGAAGCCCGGCGACGCCTGGGTCGAATGTTGGTTCCTGCCGCTCAACAAGACCAACGGCCAGTGGCAGGTCGACCAGGTCCGCAGCCAGCGCTGGGGCATCATGCAGCGCTACGACGTGCAGCAGTTCTTCAAGGTGCTGTGGCTGCGCACCCATGACAACGCGGTCGCGGGGCCCAAGCCGAAGCCGACGACGCTCTCCTTCCTGCTTTATCTGCTGCAGCAGGTGATCAACGGCGTGACCCTGGGCTGCCTTTATTCGCTGCTGGCCGTGGCTTTCAACCTCATCTACGGCATCGCCCGCTTCATCAATCTCGCCTTCGGTGAGCTTTACATGTTCGGCGCGTTCGCGACCTACATCGCCTATGCGCTCACATTGCATCTGGGCGGCGCCTTTGCGCTGCTGCCCATCCTAGCGACCGGCGTCTATGTCGTGGGCACGAGCGCGATCGCGGGCTGGACGGTCAACCGCCTTATCTTCCGGCGCCTCGCCGGATCGGCGACGACGGTGCCGCTCGTGGCCTCCATCGGCCTTGCCATCTTCATCAGCGACAGCGTGCGCTTGCTCCAGGGCCCGAAGACCCGCTGGATGCCGCAATATCGACAGTCGGCTTGGCGGATCATCGACGGCCTCGGCTACGACGTCTATCTGCGCAAGGGCCATGTCATCGTCGGCCTGGCCACCCTCGCCATCGCCGGCATCCTGTGGTGGATCAACAAGCGCACCGATTTCGGCCGCAGCTATCGCGCCTGCGCCCAAGACCCGCGCATGGCAGCACTCCTCGGCGTCGATGCTCGCGGCACCATCGCCGTCAGCTTCGCCCTCAGCGGCGCACTTACCGGAGCGGCCGGCCTGTTCGAGGCACTGCAGTACAATGCGGTCGACTTCCATATGGGCTTCATCGTCGGCATCAAGTCCCTGATCGCCGCTCTCCTCGGCGGCATCGGCTCGCTCCAAGGCGCCATGCTGGGCGGCCTCCTGCTGGCGGTGATCGAGACCTATGCCGGGGTGCTGTTCGGGTTCGAATGGCGGGACATCGTGGTCTTCGGGGTCCTGGCGGCGGTGCTGCTGTTCCGGCCCGCGGGGCTGTTCGGAACGCTCCGCCTGATGCCTGCGGACGAACGCCCATAGGCGATGGGAATCGTGGCGGCGAGTATGGAGTAACTCTCTTGCAGGCTGGGAAATCGTCGATTAGGGTCGCGCCTAACAAGGCGGCGGCGAAGAATCGCCCGGAACAGGCGCGAGGCGGGCGGGGCTTCGGTATCCGATGCCGGGGAACACGGCAGCGCGGACGAGGGGAACGGTGCCGACTGTCAGGCCCGCGCCGCCGAGGTTTCGGCTGGCGACGGCCAGCGCAGGGGCGGGGGAGCGATGGCACTTTTCCTTCAGCAGATGATCAATGGCCTGACGCTGGGCGCCATCTACGGCCTCATCGCCATCGGCTACACGATGGTCTACGGGATCATCGGCATGATCAACTTCGCCCACGGCGACATCTATATGATCGGCGCCTTCAACGCGCTGATCGCCTTCATCCTCCTGGGGTTTTTTGGCATCACCTGGGTCCCGCTCGCCCTCAGCCTGGTTCTGATCATCGCCGTGATCGTGACCGCGGTCTATGGCTGGACCGTCGAGCGCATCGCCTATCGCCCGTTGCGCGGCTCGACGCGCCTGGCGCCGCTCATCTCCGCCATCGGCATGTCGATCCTGCTGGAGAACTATGTCCAGCTCCTCCAGGGTGCTCGCAACAAGCCGATGCCGAACCTGCTCGAAGGCGGCTTCCAGCTCTGGACCGAGAACGGCTTCAACGTGCAGGTGCGCTACCTCCAAGTTGGCATCGTCGCGCTTACAGTCGCGCTCATGTCCGGGTTCACCATGCTGATCACGCGCACGCCGCTCGGGCGCGCCCAGCGGGCGACCGAGCAGGACCGGAAGATGGCAGCTCTCCTCGGCGTCAACGTCGACCGCACCATTTCCCTCACCTTCGTGCTGGGCGCCGGTCTGGCCGCGGTGGCCGGCATGATGGTGCTGCTCTACTACGGGCAGATCGACTTCTACATCGGCTTCGTCGCAGGCATCAAAGCCTTCACGGCCGCGGTGCTTGGCGGCATCGGCTCGCTGCCGGGGGCGATGCTGGGCGGCGTGCTGATCGGCCTCATCGAGGTCATGTGGTCGGGATATTTCTCGGTCGAGTACAAGGACGTGGCCACCTTTGCCATCCTGGTCATGGTCCTGATATTCCGTCCGACAGGCCTGCTCGGCCGGCCGGATCTGGAAAAGGTCTAGCACCATGGCCGTGACCGCGGTCGACCGGCCGGTCGACTATACCGATCTCGCCAAAAGGTCCGTCGCCGCCGGGGTCATCACCCTCATTCTTGGCAGCCTGCTCGTCGGACTGGAGACGGTCCCCACGCCGAACGGCGGCAGCATGCAGTTGGAGCCGCGCTATCGCGCGCTCATCTGCGCCGCCGTCGGCATCGCTGTCGTCTATTGCCTGGTCGAGCTGTTGAAGGTCGGCCGGGCCATGCCGGCGCTGATCGGCGGCCTCGCCATGCTTGCGGCCTTCGCCGTGCTGGAGTGGGCGAAGATCCAAGGATTGCCGCTGGGCGACCAGCTTCCGTTCAATTCCTGGGTCGTCAACTGGGGCGTGATGCTGGTGCCCATCTCCCTGGTCCTGCGCGCGCTACTCATGATGCATAGGGCCGGGCGTCCGGCTGCTGTGCAGCAGGCGGGCCATAAGGAGGACGGCTTCGCCGCCTTCTACCTGAAGTACAACAAGCTCTTCGGCACTCTTCTGATCGCGATCGCCGTGGCGCTGCCCTTCGCGCCCTTCGCCGACAGGCGCCTGGTCGACATCGGCACGCTCGTCCTCACCTATGTGATGCTCGGCTGGGGCCTCAACATCGTCGTCGGCCTCGCCGGGCTTCTGGACCTCGGCTACGTCGCGTTCTACGCCATCGGCGCCTACACCTACGCCATGACCTCGATCAACTTCGGGCTCAGTTTCTGGCTCGCCTTGCCGGTCGCGGGCGCGCTCGCCGCCAGCTTCGGCATCATCCTGGGCTTTCCGGTCTTGCGTCTGCGCGGCGACTACCTGGCGATCGTCACCCTGGGCTTCGGCGAAATGATCCGCATCATCATCACCAACTGGTGGTGGTTTACCGGCGGGCCCAACGGAATCAATGACATTCCCCGGCCGTCCTTGTTCGGCCTCGTCTTCGAGCGTAACGCGCCGAAGGGGCAGGAGACCTTCGCTCATTTCTTCGGCATCGGCTATCTGCCCATCCAGCGGGTGATATTCCTCTATTTCGTGATCCTCATGTTCGCGCTCGGGACCAACCTGTTTACCTTGCGCATCCGCAAGCTTCCCATCAGCCGCGCCTGGGAGGCGCTGCGCGAGGACGAGACGGCTTGCAGGGCGCTCGGCATCAATCCCCGCAACACCAAGCTGACGGCCTTTGCCATCGGCGCGATGTTCGCGGGCATGGCCGGCTCTTTCTTCGCCGCCCGCCAGGGCTTCATCAGCCCGGAGAGCTTCGTCTTCCTAGAGTCCGCCGTGATCCTGGCCATAGTTGTCCTGGGCGGGCTCGGGACCCAGATCGGCGTCGTGCTGGCCGCGGTCCTCTTGATCGGCATGCCCGAATACTTCCGGTCCCTCCAGGACTATCGGATGCTCGCGTTCGGCATCGGCATGGTGCTGATCATGATCTGGCGACCGGGCGGCATCCTTTCCCACAGGAGCCCGACCATCTTCCTCAATCGCGGAAAGGCGAAGCCGTGAGCGAGGGGCCGCTGCTTTCGGTCGAGCACCTGACTATGCGCTTCGGCGGGCTGGTCGCGGTGGACGACGTGTCCTTTTCGGCCCGCGACCGGCAGATCACCGGAGTCATCGGGCCCAACGGCGCAGGCAAGACGACCGTGTTCAACTGCCTGACCGGGTTCTACAAGCCCTCCGTCGGCAGGCTGACGCTCACCGGCCGGCGAGGCAGCTTCCTGTTGGAGCAGATGGACGGCTATCGCATCGCGCAGCGCGCCGGCGTCGCCCGGACGTTCCAGAACATCCGCCTTTTCCCGGGCATGTCAGTGCTGGAGAACCTGATTGTCGCCCAGCACAACAAGCTGATGCGCGCCTCGGGTTACACCTTCGGCGGCCTCATCGGGCTCGCCGGCTATCGCCGGGCGGAGCGCGCGGCGGTGGAGAAGGCGCGGGAGTGGCTGGAGCGGGTACGGCTCGTACCCATGGCCGATTGGGACGCGGGCAATCTTCCCTATGGCGGCCAACGGCGGCTCGAGATCGCGCGCGCCATGTGCACCGATCCGGACCTGCTCTGTCTCGATGAGCCCGCGGCGGGACTGAACGCGCGAGAATCCGCCGAGCTCAACCAGCTGCTGCTCTCCATTCGCGACGAGCAGAAGATCGGCATCCTGCTCATCGAGCACGACATGTCGGTGGTGATGGGGATTTCCGATCACATCGTCGTGCTCGACTACGGACGCAAGATCGCCGACGGAACGCCGACCCAGATCCGCAATGACCCGGCGGTGATCCGCGCCTATCTGGGCGAAGCCGAGGAGGACGAGAACCCGGCGGCCGAGGGGGCCAAGGCATGACGGCGCTCCTCGAAGTCTCCGGCGTCCACACCTTCTACGGCCATATCGAAGCGCTGCATGGCGTCGACGTCGCCATCGCGAAGGGCGAAATCGTCACCCTGATCGGGGCCAACGGCGCCGGCAAGTCGACCTTGCTGATGACGATCTGCGGCACGCCCCAGGCGCGGGCCGGATCGATCCGTTTCGATGGCGAGGACATTACCCGCCTGCCGACCTTCGAGATCATGCGCAAGGGGATTTCCCAGGCGCCGGAAGGCCGGCGCATCTTCCCGCGCATGACGGTCATGGAAAACCTCCAGATGGGTGCCGTCACCGCCGATCCGGCCAATTTCGAAGCCGATCTTGAGAAGGTGATGACCCTGTTCCCGATCCTGCGCCAGCGCCAGGCACAGCGGGGCGGCACCCTCTCGGGCGGCGAGCAGCAGATGCTGGCGATCGCGCGCGCGCTCATGAGCCGCCCGCGTCTGTTGCTGCTGGACGAGCCGTCCCTGGGGCTCGCCCCGCTCATCGTGAAGCAGATATTCGCGGTCATCCGCGAGATCAACGAGAAGGATAACGTCACCGTCTTTCTCGTGGAGCAGAACGCCTATCACGCGCTCAAGCTCGCTCACCGCGGCTACGTCATGGTCAACGGCCAGATCACGCTCTCGGGCACCGGCCGGGATCTGCTGTCCAATCCGGAGGTGCGGGCCGCCTATCTCGAAGGCGGTCACGGCTGAGGAGATGGCGATGTCTACATCCGTCCTAGCGCTCACTATCGTCATGTTCGGCGCCGGTGGCTTCCTCATGGGCCAGGTCGTCGCCGACACCTGGCGTCCCTGGTGGAATATCCTCCCCTATGGCGCGCTGCTCGCGATCGCCAACCAGTTCCTGGGCTTCGCCCTCTTCGGCGGGCCTTTCATCGTCGACAGCCTGGTATCGAGCGGCTCCCAGCCGATCGGGAGTGCCATCTTCGGCTATCTGGTGGATTTCGCGGTCATCGTCGCCTTCGCGCTGGTCGCTTTTCGGGTCACGCGCGTGCGTCGAATGACCACCCAGTATCCGTGGCTGTACGAGCGCGCCGGCCTCTTTGCCTGGCGGCAGAAAAATCCATGAAATTCAAAGCTCTGATGCGGATGCCTCGCCTGAAAGCCAAGCTATTGTGCGCATCCGTTTGCGTGTTACAATGAGTCAATCCAGATCGAAAGGCTGACAGCCGAGATCGCATCAGGGATCGCCGTCGTCCGACGGCGTCATGTTTCAATTGAAGCCACAGGGAGTAATCCGCATGCGCAAATATGCTCTACCGCTGATCGCAGCAGCGGCTTTGGCCGCTTCGATCAGCGTGCCGGCCGCCCACGCCGACAGCCTCAATGTCGCCACCGCCGGCCCGATGACGGGCGAGTACGCGGCCTTCGGCGAGCAAATGAAGCGGGGCGCCGAGAAGGCCGTCGCCGATATCAACGCCCATGGCGGCGTTATGGGCAAGAGCCTGTCGCTCAGCGTCGGCGACGACGCCTGCGATCCGAAACAGGCCGTTGCAGTCGCCAATGACTTCGTCTCCAAGGGCATCATCTTCGTAGCCGGCCATTTCTGCTCCGGCTCGTCGATTCCCGCTTCTTCGGTCTATCACGACCAGGGGATCCTGCAGATGACGCCGGCTTCGACCAATCCGAAGCTGACCGATGATGCCGCGACCAAGGGCTGGGACACGGTGTTCCGCACCTGCGGCCGCGACGACCAGCAGGGCACCTTCGCCGGCGGCTGGCTGGCCGACCACTTCAAGGGCAAGAACATCGCCGTCATCGACGACAAGTCGACCTACGGCAAGGGTCTCGCCGATCTGACCCGGGCGGCCATGAACAAGGCCGGCCTCAAGGAAGTTCTCGACGACGAAATCACCGCCGGCGAGAAGGACTATTCGGCCCTGGTCAGCAAGCTGAAGGCGGCTAACGTCGATGCCATCTACTTCGGCGGCTACCACCCGGAAGCGGCTTTGATCGTCAAGCAGTCCCGCGAACAGGGCTTGAATGCCCAGCTGCTCTCGGGTGACTCGCTCAACACCCAGGAGTTCGCGACCCTCGCCGGGCCGGCCTCCGACGGTGTGATGTTCACCAATGCCGCCGAGGCCCGCAACCTGCCTTCGGCCGCGGCGGTCGTCGCCGAGTTCCGCAAGGACGGGTTCGAGCCCGAGGGCTATACCCTCTCGACCTATGCCGCGATCCAAGTCTGGGCGATGGCCGTCGCCAAGGCGGGGTCGACGGATTCCGAGAAGGTGGCCGCGGCGCTACGGTCTCAGCCCTGGGATTCGATCATCGGGAAGCTGTCCTTCGATCCGAAGGGCGACCTGACCTCATCCACCTATGTCTGGTACGTGTTCAAGGGCGGCAACTACTCCGAAGCCCCCATGAACTGATCGCTAATTCGGGTCACTGGCCCGATCTCGATGGGCCCGGCACCGAGGAGGTGCCGGGCCCATTGTTTTTGGCGGCCTTTCGTCTTGGCGGCGGGCCAAGGTTGAATTTATTGCAATTTCCATGGCTTGTGGTGGGTTGTTGCAATGGGGCGACATATGGTAGTTCTGTCACCATCAGAGCCTGGGAAGCCCCGATAGCGCCATGTCCGAGACCTTTGCCTTCGCCGGCGGCCGCGCCGGCAAGACCTCCTGATATCGATCCAGTTGAAGCTCCGGTCCAGATGAAGAGAGAAATCACCACATGACCATGGCCACCACCAGATCCGGCCCGATGCCAGGATTCTTCAGCATCCCGCTCGCCGAGCGCGATCCGGAGCTCTACAGGGCGATCGGGGACGAGCTGCATCGCCAGCAGGACCAGATCGAGCTGATCGCCTCGGAGAACATCGTCTCTCGTGCGGTGCTGGAGGCACAGGGCTCGGTCCTCACCAACAAGTACGCCGAGGGCTATCCGGGCCGGCGCTATTATGGCGGTTGCGAATTCGTCGACGTCGCCGAGGCGCTCGCCATCGACCGGGCGAAGAAGCTTTTCGGCTGCAACTTCGCCAATGTGCAGCCCCATTCGGGCGCCCAGGCCAATCAGGCCGCGTTCTTCGCCCTGCTTCAGCCCGGCGACACCTTCATGGGGCTCAACCTTGCGGCGGGCGGGCATCTGACCCACGGCTCGCCCGTCAACCAGTCAGGCAAGTGGTTCAAAGTGGTGCCCTACAGCGTCCGCCCCGACAACCAGCGCATCGACATGGACGAGGTCGAGAAACTGGCCCGCGAGCACAGGCCGAAGCTGATCCTCGCCGGCGGATCCGCTTATCCTCGGTTCTGGGATTTCGAGCGCTTCCGGGCCATCGCCGATTCCGTGGGCGCCTTCTTCATGGTCGACATGGCCCATTTCGCCGGCCTGGTCGCCGGCGGTGCGCATCCGAGCCCGCTGCCCCACGCGCATGTCGTGACGACGACGACCCACAAGACGCTGCGCGGCCCGCGCGGCGGCATGATCCTCGCGATGGACGAGGAGATCGGCAAGAAGATCAACAGTGCCGTCTTTCCGGGCCTGCAGGGCGGACCGCTCATGCATGTCATCGCGGCCAAGGCGGTTTCTTTCAGGGAAGCGCTGGCCCCTGAGTTCAAGCAATACGCCAAGAACGTGGTCGAGAATGCCAAGGCGCTGGCCGAGACGCTGGTGGCCGGCGGCTGCGCCATCACCACCGGGGGCACGGACAACCACCTGATGCTGGTGGATCTCCGGCCGAAGAAGCTGACCGGCCGGGCCTCGGAAGGCAGCCTGGAGCGCGCCGGCATCACCTGCAACAAGAACGGCATTCCCTTCGACCCGGAAAAGCCAGCGGTGACTTCGGGCGTTCGCCTGGGCTCGCCGGCGGCCACCACCCGCGGGTTCGGGGTGGCCGAGTTCCGACAGGTGGGCCAGCTCATCGTGCGCGTCCTCGACGGGCTCGCCCGCAGCAACTCGACTGACAACACGACGGTCGAGCAGGAGGTCCGTAGCGAAGTGGCGGCGATGTGCCGGAAGTTCCCGATCTACGGCTCGCTGACTTGACGCCGTAACGGATCGGGTCCTCGGGGGAGACTTAAAGCATGCGTTGTCCATTCTGCGGCAACGAAGACACCCAGGTTAAGGACTCGCGGCCGACGGACGACAACGCCGCGATCCGCCGGCGCCGGCAATGTCCAAACTGCGGCGCCCGTTTCACCACCTTCGAGCGGGTGCAGCTGCGCGAGCTGACGGTGGTCAAGACCAACGGCCAGCGCGAGCCCTTCGACCGCGAAAAGGTCATGCGGTCCATGCGGATTGCGCTGCGCAAACGCCCGATCGATTCCGACCGGCTCGACCGCGTGGTCAACGGCATCGTCCGGCGCCTGGAAAGCTCCGGCGAGAGCGAGATCCCGACCTCCGTCGTCGGCGAGATGGTGATGGACGCGCTTTCTGGCCTCGACAAGGTCGCCTATGTGCGCTTCGCGTCCGTCTATCGCAATTTCCGAGAAGCCAAGGACTTCGAGGAATTCGTGGGCAAGCTCGGTGGCGAGCGCGACCCTGAATGATCCCGAGACCGATCTCGAGCATATGCGGGCGGCGCTCGCGCTTGCCCGGCGTGGGCTCGGCCGCGTCTGGCCCAACCCTGCCGTGGGCGCGGTCCTGGTACGTGACGGCCGCGTGGTCGGGCGGGGCTGGACCCAGCCCGGCGGGCGCCCCCATGCGGAAACCGAGGCCCTGGCGCGGGCCGGCGAAGCCGCTGCCGGCGCCACCCTCTACGTCACGCTGGAGCCTTGCAGCCATCATGGCAAGACCCCGCCTTGCGTGGACGCGCTGCTGGCGGCCGGCATCGCCCGTGCCGTCATCGCCATCGAGGATCCGGACCCGCGGGTTTCCGGCCGCGGCATAGCCGGGCTTCGGGAGGCCGGCGTCGAAACCGTCCTCGGGGTCTCAGCCGATGAGGCGCGCGACCTAAACGCCGGCTTCCTGCTGTGCCTGGCCGAGGGCCGGCCGCTCGTGACCTTGAAGCTCGCCATGACTCTCGACGGGCGGATCGCCACGCGCACGGGCGAGAGCCGGTGGATCACCGGCGAGTCGGCGCGGGCGAGGGCGCATCTGATGCGCGCGCGCCACGATGCCGTGGTCGTGGGCAGCGGCACCGTGCTGGCCGACGATCCCTTGCTGAACGTGCGCCTCCCGGGGCTGGGCGATTGGTCGCCGCTTCGCATCGTCCTCGACGGGCGCATGCGCCTCCCGCTCACTTCGTCGCTGGTAGCAAGCGCCGGGGAGATACCGACATTGCTGGTCACGCTGGAAGGCGGCGACCGGCTGCGCCGGCGCGCCTTTGTGGATTGCGGCGTCGAAGTCATCGAAGCACCGCCCGGGGCGGACGGGGCCCTGGATCTGAAACATGTGCTCTCGCTTCTGGCGGAGCGGGGACTCACCCGGATCCTGGCGGAAGGCGGCGCCCGGCTTGCCGCGGCGCTGCTCCGCTTGCAGCTGGTGGACCGGCTCGCCATCTTCCGCGCCCCTGGCATGATCGGGGGCGACGGCCTGCCGGCGGCCGAGGGCTTCGGGTTGGAGCATCTCGCCGAGATCGAGGCCCTGACGCCGGAAGAGACGATTGCGCTCGGTCCCGACCGCCTGGAAACTTACCGTCGGGCCGGGTAGCTTGCGGCCCATGTTCACCGGCATCATCACGGACCTGGGGCGCGTGCGCAGCGTGACGTCCGGCGGCGCCACGCGGATCGTGATCGAGACCAAATACGACGGCGCGTCCATCGCCCATGGCGCGTCCATCGCCTGCGGCGGTGTCTGCCTCTCGGTGGTGGACAAGGGGCCCGGCTGGTTCGCCGTCGAGGCCTCGGGCGAGACCCTGTCGCGCACCACCATCGGCGCCTGGCGCCCAGGCAGTCCGGTCAATCTCGAGCGCCCCCTTAAGCTCGGCGACGAACTGGGCGGTCACATGGTCGCCGGCCATGTCGATGGGGTGGGGGAGATCGTCGAGCGCCGGCCGGACGGGGCGAGCCTTCGCTTCCGCTTCCGCGCTCCAGCCGAGCTCGCCCGCTTCATCGCCTCCAAGGGCTCGATCGCGGTCGACGGCGTTTCCCTGACGGTCAACGAGGTCGAAGGCGCGGCGTTCGGCGTCAACATCATCCCGGTGACCCAACAGGAGACCAATTTCGGCAGCCTGGCGCCTGGCGACCGGGTCAACCTGGAAATCGACCTCCTGGCGCGGTACCTTGCCCGCCTCATGGAAGCGGAACGCCGATGAGCCGACCCAGGACCGACAGCTGGCGGGTGACCTTTTCCGAGCTCGTCTCGCCCAGCGAGACGATCATCGAAGAGGCGCGCAACGGGCGCATGTTCATCCTCGTCGACGACGAGGATCGGGAGAACGAGGGCGACCTCGTGATCCCGGCTCAGATGGCGACGCCAGAGGCAATCAACTTCATGGCCAAGCATGGCCGCGGCCTCATTTGCCTCGCCATGACCGACGAGCGGGTGCGGGATCTCGGCTTGCCGCTGATGTCGCCCAGCAACGAATCCCGCTTGAGGACCGCCTTCACCGTCTCCATCGAGGCCCGCGAAGGGGTGACGACAGGCATCTCGGCGCCCGATCGGGCGCGGACCATCGCGGTCGCCATCGATCCCAGCAAGGGCCGCAATGACATCGTGAGCCCGGGCCACGTATTCCCCCTGGTGGCCCGCGAAGGCGGCGTGCTGGTGCGTACCGGCCACACCGAGGCCGCGGTCGATATCGCCCGTCTCGCCGGACTCAATCCGTCCGGTGTGATCTGCGAGATCATGAACGACGACGGCACGATGGCGAGGCGCGACGACCTGATCGCCTTCGCTCAGCGCCACGCCCTCAAGATCGGCACGATCGCCGATCTCATCGCCTACCGGCGCCGGCATGACCGGATCGTGGAGCGGGCGTTGGAAGCCGATTTCGAAAGCCGCTGGGGCGGCCGCTTTCGCATGCATGTCTATGTCAATCGCGTGGCCTATGCCGAGCATATCGCGCTGGTCAAGGGCGACGTGACGACGCCCGGCCCGGTGCTGGTGCGCATGCATGCCCTCAACGTGCTCGACGACGTGCTGGCCGATGGCAGCACCGGCCGGGGCGGAGAACTCGCCGCCGCCATGCGCATGATCGCGGCGGAGGGCAGGGGCGTCGTGGTGCTGTTGCGCGAGGCGCTGCGCACCAGCCTATCGGACCGGGTGCGCGCCCGCGTCGCCGGCACGCCCCATGCCTCGGACCAGCTGCGCGACTACGGCGTGGGCGCCCAGATTCTGCTCGACCTCGGGGTTCGCGAGATGACGCTGCTCTCCAACACCCGGCGCACCATCGTCGGCCTCGAGGGCTATGGGCTCGTGCTGGCCGGCCGGCGGCCGATCCCCCATCCCGAGGAGGAGGCGTGAGCCAGGCGCCTCATGTCCTGATCGTCGAGGCCCGCTTCTATCCGGACATCGCCGACGAGCTGTTGAAGGGCGCCATGCAGGCGCTCGACGCAGCCGGCGCCGCCCATGAGCGCCTCTCGGTGCCCGGTGCCTTCGAGATTCCCGCCGCCATCGCCATGGCGCTGGAGGGCCAGCGGACCCAGCCTTCCGCCTCGGCCTTCGATGGATTCCTGGCGCTTGGCTGCGTCATCCGCGGCGAGACGACTCACTACGACTATGTGTGCGGAGAAAGCGCCCGCGCCCTGATGGATCTTGCCTGCCGGGAGAAGATCGCGCTCGGCTACGGCATCTTGACCGTGGAGAACGGCAAGCAGGCCTGGGCCAGGGCAGGGGTCGCGGACAAGAACAAGGGCGGCGATGCGGCGCGCGCCTGCCTCGCCATGATTGCCCTCAGGCGCCGCTTCGCGCTTCCGGCGCGCTGATGGCCAAGCGCGCCAGTGCCGGCTCATCGCGGAGTACCGCCAGGCTCGCCGCGATCCAGGCCCTCTATCAGATCGCGTTTTCCAGCGCCGACCCGGAACAGGTGATCGCCGAGTTCACCCTCCACCGCCTGAACGAAGGCGTCGATGGCGTGAGGTTGTTGAAGGCCGACCCGTTGCTCTTTGCCGACATCGTGCGCGGGGTGGTGCGCAGCCGCGCCGACCTCGACGATATGATCGCCGCGGTGCTGGTCGAGGACTGGACGATCGAAAGGCTCGAGACCCTGCTCGCCTGCATCCTCAGGGCCGGCGCCCACGAACTCGCTGACCGGGCGGACGTGCCGGCGCGGGTGGTGATCAGCGAATATGTCGACTTGGCCGACGCCTTCTACGGCGAGAAGGAGACCGGTCTGGTGAACGGCGTGCTCGATCGCCTGGCGCGCGAGCTCCGGCCGCTGGAGCTGGGCACGAAGCATGAGCCGGGCAAAGCGGCCGGGTGAGTTCGAGCTGATCACCCGGTACTTCCGGCCGCTGGCGGCCGGAAAAGCCGGTGCCCTGGGGCTCGCCGACGATGCGGCGCTGATCGACGTTCCCGACGGCCGGCGGCTGGTGGTGACCGCGGACTTGTTGACCGCCGGCGTGCATTTCCTGGACGATGACCCGCCCGATCTCATCGCCCGCAAGGCGCTCCGGGTCAATCTCTCGGACCTCGCCGCCATGGCCGCAAAGCCGTTCGCCTATTTTCTGACTTGCGCGTTCCCCGAGACTGTCGAGGAGGCGTGGATCGCTGGTTTCGCCGCCGGCCTCGCCCGGGACCAGGAGGAATTCGACATCGCCCTCATGGGCGGCGACACGACGGCCACCCCTGGCCCGCTCACCCTTTCGATCACAGCGCTCGGCAGTGTCGAGACGGGCAGGGAGCTTCGTCGGTCGACCGCCAAGAAAGGCGATCTCATCGCGGTCAGCGGGACGATCGGCGACGCCGTGCTGGGTCTCGCCCGTCTGCAGGGTCGCCTCGAGCCGCTGCCGGGTGACGATTACCTCATCGATCGCTACCGGCTGCCGCAGCCCCGCATCTCGCTTGCCCTCGAGCTCGCGGCCCGCGGCCTGGCGACCGCAGCGCTCGACGTTTCCGATGGCCTGGTCGCCGACCTAGGCCATATCTGCGAGGCTTCCGGCCTGGCGGCGCGGATCGAGGCCGGCCGTCTCCCTCTTTCGCCTCCGGCCCGCAAGGCCGTGGAAAGGGAGCCCAAGCTTCTTGAAGCGTTGCTCACGGGAGGCGACGACTACGAGCTGCTCTTCACGTTGCCCGCGGACCGGAAAGGCGAGCTCGCAGGCTTGCCGGTCACCGTCATCGGCTCAACGGAGGAGGGCGATGGGGTGAAGGTTGTCGATCCGGCCGGCAAAGCCATGGCCCTGAGGCGGGGCGGGTTCCAGCATTTCTGATCACGGCGGACCGGCGCCCTTGCCAGGCATTCCGCCACGCTCCAAGGTGCGGGCATGGTTCTGACTCCGGCCCGGCGCAACGTGATGGTTCTCGCCGTCTGCCAGGCGGTGGCGATGACCAGCATCTCGATGATGGCGACGGTCTCGGCCCTGACAGGCCAGATGCTCGCCTCGGACAAGGCCTTGGCCACGCTCCCCATCGCCTTGCAGCAGCTGACGGTCATGCTGACGACCTTCCCGGCCTCCTACATCATGCGCCATTTCGGCCGGCGCGCCGGTTTCAGCCTAGGGGCACTGGTCGGAATGCTCGGCGGCTCCCTGCAGTGCTATGCCGTCTTCCGATACGATTTCGCGTTGTTCTGCCTCGGCAATGCGCTGGTCGGCGTGGCCAACGGCTTCGCGCTGTTCTTCCGCTTTGCCGCCACCGAGACCGCTGACCTGGACTTCAAGAGCAAGGCCATCTCCCTCGTCATGGCCGGCGGCGTCATTGCGGCCTTGGCCGGCCCTCAGCTTGCCAAGTGGGCCCATGACTGGTTCCAGCCCGTGCAGTTCGCCGGCGCCTTCGTGGCCATCGCGCTGCTTCAGGCGCTCAACTGTCTGCTGGTCCAGTTCGTGCGCATCCCGCGGCCGAGCGCGGCGGAGCGCCGGATGCAGGGCCGGCCGCTCGGAATCATCATGCGCCAGCCGGTCTTCATCGTGGCCGCGCTCGGCGGCATGGTCGGCTATGGCAGCATGTCCCTGGTGATGACGGCGACGCCGCTCGCCATGGTCGGATGCGGCTTCGCCTTCGGCACCGCGGCCACCATCATCCAGTGGCACGTCCTGGGGATGTTCGTGCCTTCGTTCTTCACCGGCCATCTCATTGCACGCTTCGGCGCGCCGCGGATCATGCTGGCAGGAACCGCAGGTCTGATGGCCTGTGCCGCAATCAATCTCGCCGGCATCCAGCTCTGGAACTTCTGGGCCGCTTTGGTGCTGCTGGGGATCGGCTGGAACTTTCTCTATATCGGCGCCAGCAGCCTGCTGATCGAGGCCTATCGGTCGGAGGAACGGGCAAAAACCCAGGCCCTCAACGACTTCCTGGTCTTCAGCCTGGTGACGACGGCCTCCTTCGCCTCGGGCGGTCTCAACCATCACTTCGGTTGGAGCGCGGTCAATCTGGGTGTCATCCTGCCGGTCTTGCTGGCGGCCGGCGCCCTCTTCTGGCTGCTTCAGCACCGGCGGACGGCACCCGCCTGAGGGCTCAGGGCGATGCCGGCCGGGGCCCAGCAGGCGGTTGCGTCGGCCGGTCGAATCCCTTATGTTCCGGCCGCTTTTCGAGGGCCCCCGCCATGGCGGTCGGGCCCGCATTTCCCTGGGATGGATGGACGGAATGACCCTTCTTACGACGATCAGTTGGCTCGTGCTGGCCTGCGGCGTGCTTGCCCTCGTCTATGGCGCGGTTTCGGCGCGGGCGGTGTTGGCGGCGCCGACCGGGACCGACCGGATGCGCGAGATCGCAGCGGCGGTCCAGGAGGGGGCGAGGGCCTATCTCAATCGCCAATATTCCACCATCGCCATCGTGGGCGTGATCATCGGAGCCATCCTGGCCTTCACGCTGGGCGCCTATGTCGCCGTCGGCTTCCTCATCGGTGCGGTGCTGAGCGGCAGTGCCGGCTATCTAGGCATGAACGTGTCGGTGCGCGCCAATCTGCGCACGGCGGAGGCGGCCCGCCATGGTTTGTCGCCGGCACTCGCCATCGCCTTCAAGGCGGGGGCGGTGACCGGTCTGCTCGTCGTCGGTCTCGGCCTGCTGGGGGTCACCAGTTACTACATGATCCTGCAGCATCTCGGCCTCGACTCGCGCACGACCATCGAGGCGCTGGTGGCGCTCAGCTTCGGCGCCTCGCTCATCTCCATCTTCGCCCGGCTTGGCGGCGGCATCTTCACCAAGGGCGCCGATGTGGGTGCCGATCTCGTCGGCAAGATCGAGGCCGGCATTCCCGAGGACGACCCGCGCAACCCGGCGGTAATCGCCGACAACGTCGGCGACAATGTGGGCGATTGCGCTGGCATGGCTGCCGACCTGTTCGAGACCTATGCCGTCACCATTGTCGCCACCATGCTGCTGGCCCAGATCTTCGTCACCGGGGAAGCCCAGGCCACCATGATGCTGCTGCCGCTTGCGATCGCCGGGGTGTGCATAATCGGCTCCGTCGCCGGTACCTACTTCGTGCGGCTCGGCGCTTCGGGCAGCATTATGGGCGCGCTCTACAAGGGCCTGTTCGCGACCGCCGCTGTCTCGGCCGTGCTGATCGCCGGCGTGATCGGCCTCATGACCGGCTACGGCACGCGCATGCAGATCGGGGAGGCGAGCGTCTCGGGGGTGGATCTCTTCCTTTGCGCCCTGGTCGGTCTCGCGGTCACCGGGCTCCTGGTCTGGATCACCGAGTACTATACGTCCACCGCCTATCGGCCGGTGCGCAGCATCGCCAAGGCCTCGACCACCGGCCATGCCACCAACATCATCCAGGGCCTGGCCGTGTCCATGGAAGCCTGCTTCCTGCCGGTGCTCGTGATCTGTGCCGGGATCATCGCCGCCTTCATGCTGGCCGGCCTGTTCGGCATCGCCGTGGCGGCGACGACCATGCTGGCTCTGGCCGGCATGGTGGTGGCGCTCGATGCCTATGGTCCGGTGACGGACAATGCAGGCGGAATCGCCGAGATGGCGGATCTGCCCAAGGAGGTGCGCAAGACGACCGACGCGCTGGACGCCGTGGGCAACACCACCAAGGCCGTGACCAAGGGCTACGCCATCGGTTCGGCCGGTCTCGCCGCCCTGGTGCTGTTCGCCGCCTATACCCAGGATCTTCAGCACTATTTCCCAAACCTCGCGGTCGAGTTCCGGCTGCAGGATCCTTACGTGGTGATCGGCCTGTTCATCGGCGGGTCTCTGCCCTTCATGTTCGGTGCGCTTGGCATGATGGCGGTGGGTCGCGCGGCGGGGGCGGTGGTGGTCGAGGTGCGCCGGCAATTCAAGGAGATCGTCGGCATCATGGAAGGCAAGGCGAAGCCGGACTACAGCCGCGCCGTCGACATGCTGACCAAGGCCGCGATCAAGGAGATGATCCTGCCATCGCTCCTGCCGGTGCTGGCGCCGATCGTGGTCTATTTCGTCATCGACCTGATCGCCGGCCAGGCCAAGGCCTTCACCACGCTGGGCGCCATGTTGCTGGGCACCATCGTCACCGGGCTCTTCGTCGCCATCCAGATGACCTCGGGTGGCGGCGCCTGGGACAATGCCAAGAAGTACATCGAGGACGGGCATTTCGGCGGCAAGGGTTCCGACGCCCACAAGGCGGCGGTGACGGGCGATACGGTCGGTGACCCCTACAAGGACACGGCGGGGCCGGCGGTCAACCCGATGATCAAGATCATCAATATCGTCGCCCTGCTGCTGCTGGCCGTCCTCGCCCACTGAGACGGGCAGCTTGCGGCTCCGAACCCCGGCAATGGGGCGACCTCAGTGAGGGCCGGGCCCGCCGAAGATGTTGCCGCTGCCGCCGAGCCCGCCGAAGCGCCCGATATTGCCCATGAGCTGCTGGAGGATGGTGAGCTCGCGCCCGGACGTCGGCGTCACGTTGGGGTTGGGCACGACCTGATGGGCATCCTCGATGCCGAGCAGCTTCATGTCGCTGACCGTCCCGGCGTCGTCGAACTTGATGATCAGCACTTCCTGGTCGAGCACCTCCGGGTCGAAGAAGGCGACGCGTTTCGTTTTTTTGCTGATGTAGTACCAGGTCTTGTCGTCGAACGTGGCCACGGTGGACGGCGAACCCAGAAGGTCGGTCACGCGCTCCCGGTTGTCGATGCCGGGCTGCACTTGAAGGACGACCTCGGGGTCGGGCAAATTGCCGCGCGTGTCGAACTGCGGCTCGCATGCCGCAAGGGCCGCGACGGTGACGCCGAGGGCCAGAAAATGGGCCGGTTTCATCGCCTCCCGCTTACGAGCGTCCCGTGTTGCCAAGGCTTACGCCCGCGGCCACTCTAATGGCACCGGCGTCACGGGCCTGTCAAGGAATCCGGAGCTTGACGTTGAACCGCTGGAACCCCTTTCGCCGCGACCCTGACGAAGTTGACGCAGCACCGCTCTATGCCGCCATCGTCGCCCAGGCGCGCCGCCCGGCTTTCTATGCCGTCTGCGGCGTGCCCGACAGTCTCGACGGGCGCTTCGAGCTGGTGGCGCTGCACGTCTACCTCGTCCTGCGCCGGTTGAAGGGCGGGGATCTGCCGGCCCAGGCGCTGGCCCAAGGCCTCGTCGACCTGTTCTTCGCCGATATGGATGCCAGTCTGCGCGAAATGGGCGCGGGCGACCTGGGCGTGGGCAAGCGGGTGCAGAAAATGGCTGCCGCATTCTACGGCCGCGTAGCAGCCTATGACGGGGCAGTATCCAGGGACGCGGCTGGCGAGGCGCTGAAGCGCAATCTCTTCGGGACGGTCGAGGTAGGCGCCGAGCGGATCGCCGCCATGGCCGCCTATTTCGAACGGGCTGCGGCGCTGATCGCCGCGCACCCGCTGGCCGAGATCACTGCCGGCCGGCCGCGATTTCCGGATCCGCCGGATTCGGACACCGTTCGGGAGACGCCGGCATGAGCGGGCGCCGATCGCGGGTCAATGAATTCAGCCGGCTGGTGAGCGTCGAGAGCATTGGTCCCAAGACGCAGGTTCGAAAGATCGAGGCAGGAGACGAAGAGCGCCGGGGCCTCGCCGAAAGGTTCGGCCTGGTCGCTCTTCACAGCCTGTCGGCGACATTGGAGCTTTCGCGCCCCGCCGGCGACATAGTGCGCGCCAGAGGGCACCTGATAGCCGACGTGGTGCAGAGCTGCGTGGTTACGCTCGCGCCCGTGCCGGCACATATCGAAGCCGATTTCGCCTGTAGCTATGCCGGCGGGGGACGATCGGAGGCGGAAGTGGACTTCGACCCCCTGGCCGAAGAAGAGATCGAAGCCCTGATCGGCGAGGAAATCGACATAGGCGAAACCGTCGCCCAGCAACTTGCCATCGCTCTCGATCCCTACCCACGGGCGCAGGGCGCCGCCTGGCCCGACCACGGCCGGCCGGAGGCGGCCGGCGCTGGGGAAAGCCGGGAGAGGCCCTTTGGCGGACTTGAAAAGCTGAAAAAGCCCTGACCCGCCCTCTGGTATAATTGCCGGACGATGTGGTTGCCCGGGGAAGCGTTCTCGGCTAAACATCGGGCGCCTGTCGGTGCCCGGCGAGCCGGAATGCGCCGCTTGGAGCCGCGCCCAGATGGGCCTAGGTCGAGGATGAAGAAATCATGGCTGTTCCGAAGAAGAAAGTGACGAAGTCTCGTCGCGACATGCGGCGCTCGCATCACGCGCTCAAGTCGACCAAATCCATCGAGTGCCCGAATTGCGGGGAGTTGAAGCGCCCGCATCACATGTGCCCGGCCTGCGGCCACTACGACGGCCGGGAGGTCGTGGCGCCGGACGCGGCCTGAGCGCTGCGGCCCGGCTTGCACTCCGCTTAGGCCATTTCCCATGACGGGCAGCCTGAACATCGCTCTCGATGCGATGGGCGGCGACAATGCGCCTGAGGTCGTCGTCAAGGGCGCCAACATCGCCCGGCAGCGGTTTCCCCACATCCACTTCCTCTTCTTCGGCGACGAGGCGCGGGTGTCGCCGCTGATTGCCCGTTACAAGGCGCTCGCCAAGTCGAGCTCGCTGCATCACACCGACAAGCTGGTGGCGCCGGACGAAAAGCCGTCGACGGCGCTGCGCGCGGGCCGCAATACCAGCATGCGTCTGGCCATCGACGCGGTTCAGGCCAAGGAAGCGGCCGGCGTGGTTTCCGCCGGCAACACCGGTGCGCTGATGGCCATGTCGAAGTTCGTGTTCAAGACGCTGCCGGGAGTCGATCGGCCGGCGATCGCCTCCTTCTATCCGACGCTGCGCGGCGAAAGCGTCATGCTCGATCTCGGGGCCAATCTGGTCTGCGATGCGGACAACCTCGTGCAGTTCGCGATCATGGGCAACGTCTTCGCGCGAACCGTGCTCGGCATCCACCGTCCGACGGTCGGCCTGCTCAATGTCGGCTCGGAGGAAATGAAGGGCCATGAGGCCGTGCGCGACGCCGCGGCGGTGCTGCGCGCCACCAGCATGCCGGGCGAGTTCCATGGCTTCGTCGAGGGCGACGATATCGCGCGCGGCACCGTGGACGTGATCGTGACCGACGGCTTCACCGGCAATGTCGCGCTCAAGACTCTCGAGGGCACGACCAAGCTCTACGCTGAGTTCCTGCGCCGCAGCTTCAAGAGTTCGCTGGTGGCACGCGTCGGCTATCTGCTCGCGCGCCCCGCCTTGAACGCGCTACGCGTGCGCACCGACCCGAGGCGCTACAACGGCGCCATATTCCTCGGCCTCAACGGCGTGGCGGTGAAGAGCCACGGCGGCACCGATGCGCTGGGTTTCGCCAACGCCATCGGCGTGGCGGTCGACATGATCACCCAGAATTCCCTCGACAAGATCCGCGACGACTTCGCCCGATTCCTTGCCGGCAATCCCACCAGCCCCCAGGTCGTCGGGCTCTAGGATGGTTCCCCGTTCCCTGGTCGTCGGCTGCGGCGCCTATCTGCCGCGCCGGATCGTGACCAACGCCGAGCTCGCCGAGCGGCTGGAAACCTCCGATTCCTGGATCGCCCAGCGCACCGGCATCCGCCAGCGCCACATCGCGGCTGAAGGCGAGACCACGGCCGACCTGGCGACGTCGGCGGCAAGCGAAGCCCTGCGGCGCGCCGGCATCGATGGCGCGGATGTGGATCTCCTGGTGCTGGGAACGACGACGCCCGACCACACATTTCCGGCCACGGCGACCCAGGTCCAGGCCCGCATCGGCATGACCAAGGGTGCCGCCTTCGATATCCAGGCCGTGTGCAGCGGCTTCATCTACGCGCTGGCGACGGCGGACAATTTCATCAAGGCGGGCCAGTGCCGCACCGCGCTGGTGATCGGCGCCGAAACCTTCTCGCGCATCCTCGACTGGAACGACCGCGGCACCTGTGTTCTGTTCGGCGACGGGGCAGGCGCGGTGGTGTTGAAGGCGGGGAGCGGCGAGGGCGGGCTCGCTGACCGCGGCGTGCTCACGACCCACATCTATTCCGATGGGCGCCACTACAAGCAGCTGTACGTCGACGGCGGGCCTTCGGCAACCCAGACCACGGGCCATGTTCGCATGGAGGGCCGCGAGGTCTTTCGCCACGCCGTCGTGCGGATGGGAGAAGCGGTGGACGCCGCCATGACCGCCATGGGTATCACTGGGCGCGAGCTCGATTGGCTGGTGCCCCACCAGGCCAATCGCCGGATCATCGACAGCATGGGCCATCGGCTCCATCTGCCGCCGGAAAAGGTGATCGTCACCGTGGATCGGCATGCCAATACGTCGGCCGCCTCCATCCCCCTGGCGCTGGCCGAAGCTGCCGGCGACGGGCGCATTCGCCCGGGCCAGCTGGTGCTGCTGGAAGCCATGGGAGGCGGATTTACCTGGGGGTCGGCCCTGATCCGCTGGTAAGCTCGCCTGTCAATTAAGGGCTGAAACCGCCTCGCATCCCTCTGTATTTGACTGTTTTGCGACTCGCAATTAGAGTCGTTTGTGAACTCCTGGGAACCATCCCCAATGCCCGACAGTACCATCACGCGCGCCCATCTCGCCGAGGCGGTCTATCAGGAGGTCGGCCTCTCGCGCAATGAATCGGCCGAGCTGGTGGAGGCGGTGCTGAACGAGATGTCCGAGGCCCTGAAGCGGGGTGAAACGGTCAAAATATCGTCCTTCGGCAGCTTCTTCGTCCGCCTCAAGGGCCAGCGCATCGGCCGCAATCCCAAGACCGGGCAAGAGGTTCCCATCAAGCCCCGCCGGGTTCTTGTGTTCCGTGCCTCCCATGTGCTGAAGAGCCGCGTCAATGGTGCGGCATCTTGAGCGCGCCGGTCCCGGTCAAGCGCCCAAAGCAGCAGGATCAGCCGGCCGAACTGCGGCCGGCGCAAGGCGCGCGCAAACTCGAAAAATCGGCAAGTGCATTTCGCACCATCAGCGAAGTAGCCGATGAACTTGAAGTGCCGCAGCATGTGCTGCGCTTCTGGGAGACCAAGTTTCCCCAGGTTCGGCCCCTGAAGCGGGGCGGCGGCCGGCGCTATTATCGGCCGGAGGATGTCGAGCTGCTGCGCCAGATCCGCAGCCTGCTCTATCACGAAGGCTATACCATCAAGGGCGTGCAGCGCCTGATGCGCGAGGGCTCGCTCAAGGAGCGGGTCGAATCCCTCGAAGGCGATACCGTCGATATCAGCCAGTTGAGCGAGGCGGACAAGCGCCGCCGGGAAATCACCCAGGCGATCGCCCAGCTGACCTCCTTGCGCGACCGGTTGCTCGCCCTGCTGGAGCCCTAAACCGGCAAAGCCGCGATTGCCTGCCGGCTCGACGGCGGGTATATACGAATGGCGTCGGCGGAAGCGAGCCCCAGCCCCGAAACGCCGGCGCTGTCCTTAAGAGAACCAGTCGGAGCGTGGCGCAGCCTGGTAGCGCACCAGCATGGGGCGCTGGGGGTCGCGGGTTCAAATCCCGCCGCTCCGACCATTTCCTCACGGATGTGCCGCCAAGGAAACGCCGAATCCTCCTGGGCGCGAAGCGCTCGGGACCGGCGCAGGTTTGCCGCTCAGGCAGCGGCATTTTGCATCTACGTCAAGCCCAGGCGGGAATCTCGGCCGCGAGCCCGCTGCCGAGATCAGAACCTAGTTTCCAGCGGCGATGGCGCGGCCGGCGGCGGTGAGTTTGCAGACCAGCCAGTCCGGCTTCAGCGGATTGGCGAACCAGGGCTCGGCCCAGCCCTGAGCAATGCAGCTGCGCACGGTTTGGTCGTTCACCCGCTGACCCCAATTGTCGAACAGGGGGAGCTTGCCGCCGGGCTGACTGAGGCCGCGGCGAAGCCACTTGAGCTGCGCCGGGGAAGGGGACGAATGCTGGTCGGCAGTCGGCGCCCGATCGCGCGGTGTCTCGCTTCTGGCAGGCAACGCATTCCCCATGTGCTTCATAGTAAGTCAAAGGATTCGCTCCGAGAAGGCGAAATCTCAACGATAATTGGGAATCTGCCCCCAAGGACGTCAGTCCCAAAGTCGATCTTTATTGGTCCTGCGGTATCGCGCCCGGTTCTGGGCCGGACATCGAGCGCCGCGCCAGAGAAATCAGCCCCATATCAAT
Organism: Candidatus Udaeobacter sp.; assembly: GCA_035604155.1. Taxonomy (GTDB): domain Bacteria; phylum Pseudomonadota; class Alphaproteobacteria; order Dongiales; family Dongiaceae; genus DASXQK01. The sequence goes on from DATNJA010000240.1 coordinate 46,982, forward strand.
GACTTGCCACATAGACTCGTATTTTCCATAATATACATTATGCGATATACGCATCGGCTGGCAGACAGCTGCTGGGGCACCGGGATATGCTGCTCGGGTCCTCCCTCATCGCCCGAGCCCGTCATGCAGCAGCCCGACACCCGACCAATCGAGGCCGACGTCCTTCACGATTCAACCCGCCCGTTTGAGCGTCTCGTTGCGATCATGGCCCGGCTGCGCGACCCGGTCCGGGGTTGCCCCTGGGACGTTGAGCAGACCTTCGCCACGATCGCGCCCTACACCATCGAAGAGGCGTACGAGGTCGCCGACGCCATCCAGCAAGGCGACCTTGGTTCGCTCTGCGAAGAACTTGGCGATCTCCTGCTGCAGGTCGTCTTTCATGCTCGCATGGCCGAGGAAGCCAGCGCATTCGCCATCGAGGACGTAGCTCGGGCCATCGGCGACAAGATGATCGCCCGCCATCCCCATGTGTTCGCCGATGCCACCGTCGCCGGCGCGGGAGCCCAGTCCCTGGCCTGGGAAGCCCAGAAGGCAACCGAGCGCAAGACCAAGGCCATGGCGGCAGGCCGTCGAGCCGGCGCGCTGGACGGCGTCCCGACAGGGCTGCCCGCTCTCACCCGCGCCATCAAGCTTCAGAAGCGCGCGGCACGGGCGGGTTTCGACTGGCCGGCCGAGGCCGCGGTCGGGCAAATCAAGGAAAAGCTCGCCGAGGAGCTCGCCGAGATCGAGGCCGCGCGCCTCGGCGGCAGCCGGCCAGCCATAGAAGACGAATGCGGCGACCTTCTGTTCGTCTGCGTCAATCTGCTGCGCCATCTGGACATCGACCCGGAAACCGCCCTCAGGAGCACCAATGCCAAGTTCGAGCGGCGTTTCCGGGCGGTGGAAGCCAAGATGGCCGATGAGGGCATTGCAGACCTGGCCGAAGCAGGCCTCGACCGGCTCGAAGGCGCTTGGCAGGCCGTCAAGGCGGACGAGCGACAATAAGGATGACGGTAGCCGGCGGCCATGATCTCGTCGTCGGAGGCAGCGGCATGCTGTCTCAGCTATGCGTCGAACTTGCCCGCGCCGGCCGAGAAGTCTCGGTGATTGCGCGCGATGTCGCACGCCTTCAACGGCTGGGCGAATTGGCGCCCGGCATCCACCCCATTTCCGCCGACTACACCGACGCCGAGGCGCTTCAGCGAGCGCTCGGCGCTGCCGCCCGCCGGGCAGGCGCCATCAAGCGGGCCGTCTGCTGGATCCATGACACGGCGCCCGCGGCGCCGCTCGCCATCGCCGCCCATGTCGGCAGCGTCTATTGCCACGTACTGGGCAGCGCCGCCGCCAATCCCGCCGCGCCAGAGATACTTGCCCGCTGGCGCGCGCAGTTCGCCCTGTTGCCGGGCTTGGACTACCGAATTGCCGTGCTGGGATTCATGCGGAACCGTTCGACGGGCAGCTCGCGCTGGCTGACCGATGGTGAAATATGCCAGGGCGTCGGCCAGGCTCTCGCCATGGGCGGGTCAGTCTCCATCGTCGGCGCGGTAGAACCCTGGTCGGCGCGGCCCTGAGGCCCCTTCCCGCCCGTCAGTCGTTGGCCAGGAGATGCATAAGGCTCGAGGTGTCCCAACGCCTGCCGCCGCGCGCCTGCACCTGGGCGTAGAACTGGTCGACAAGGGCCGTGGCCGGCAGGCGTGCGCCGTTGCGCTTGGCCTCGGCGAGACAGATCGCGAGATCCTTGCGCATCCAGTCCACGGCAAAGCCGAAATCGAACTTGCCGGCGAGCATGGTGTGGGCGCGATTGTCCATCTGCCAGCTCTGGGCGGCGCCCTTCGAGATGGTCTCGATCAGCTTCTGACCGTCGAGCCCGGCGCGAGCGGCGAAATTCATGCCTTCGGCAAGGCCCTGCAGCAGACCGGCGATGCAAATCTGGTTCACCATCTTGGCAAGCTGCCCTGCCCCGTTCGGTCCCAAGAGCACGCAGGCCCTGGCGTAGGAATCGATCACCGGCTTCGCTCTCTCGAATATCTCGGGCATGCCGCCCGTCATGACCGTAAGCTTGCCGTTCTCGGCCCCCGCCTGGCCGCCGGAGACGGGCGCGTCTAGGAAAGCCACACCCGCGCTCGCCGCCTCTTCGGCGAGTTCGCGCGCAAGCTCAGCCGATGCGGTGGTGTGGTCGATCAGCACGGCGCCCTTGCCCATGCCGGCGAGCGCACCGGACTTGCCATGGACGACGCTGCGTACGTCATCGTCGTTGCCGACGCACACGAAAACGAACTCCGCCCCATGGGCCGCTTCGGCGGGGCTCGCGGCCGCCCGGCCGCCATGCTTGGCGATCCAGGCCGCCGCCCGCGCGCCCGTCCGGTTGAACACGACGACCTCGTGGCCTTTGGCCTTGAGATGCCCGGCCATGGGGAACCCCATCACGCCGAGGCCTATGAAGGCGGTCTTCGCCATGCCGGACTCCTCCCTTGCTTCACGGTTCGATCAAACGGTCGTACAGTGCCTGCCAGCTCGGCCGATCGGGCGCCACCAGCAGCGCCGGCGCCGTGATCCGATCCGGACGGTAGCTGCCGCCGTCCGCATAGGCGTTGTATCCGCCCGCCTCGCCATGGATCAAGACTCCTGCTGCGTGATCCCAGGGCATCAATTTGGTGAACAAGGCGAAATGCATCTCGCCGCTGGCGACGCGCAGGTACTCCGAAGCGGCACAGCGCCGGCTCTTGAGGGCGCGCACGCTCTCGCGGCGCTGTTGCACCCGCCGGCCCAGCTCCTGATCGCCATAGAAGCCGGCCAGCAAGACGCCGCTCAGTTGCGCCGGATCGACGGGCGCAGCCGCAACGCCGAGGCGGCCACCGTTCATCCAGGCACCGGAACCGGCCTCGGCCGTGGCCATGCGGCGGCCGACCGGATCGTAGATCCAGCCGGCCACACCTTGCCCGCCGGCGACCAAGGCCACCATCACGCCGAAGTCGCCTTTCGCCTGGGCGAAATTCGATGTCCCATCTACGGGGTCGATGATCCAAACGGGATCGTCGGTCGTCAGCCTGTGCAGGACGGTGCCGTCGTGCGCCGCGGCTTCCTCGCCAACGACGACGGAGCCGGGAAGCAGATCTTGCAGCAGAGCGGTCAACCGATGCTCCATCGCCTCGTCGGCGACGGTGACGAGGTCGCCGGGTCCCTTCTCCCGCACGTCGCCGGCAGCGAGCTTGGCGTAGCGCGGCATGATCTCTTCGGCGGCGGCCTCGGCGATGAGGCTGGACACCCGGTCGATGTCGACGGCAACGCTCATGCTTGGCGTTGCATGCGCTCGAAGCGCGCTCGTTCCTCCGGCGTCAGGCTGACCGTGAGATAAGAGAATTTCTCGTCGTCGCGGCGCTCCAGCACCGTACCATGGCTGTAGAGCCAGGCGATCGCTCCGCCGTCGCCATGCTGCATGCGATAACGGGTGACGTTCCGCCCGCTGGCAAGCCGCTTGTCGATCTCCGTCAACAGCGCCTCGACCCCCTCCCCCGTCAGGGCCGAGACCGGCAGCCGGTCGCCATCGCGGGACTGCACGAAGAGTGCTGCCCGTGCTTCGGGCGTCAGAAGATCGATCTTGTTCAAGAGTTCAATCGGGCCCTGGCTGCCACCCGTTGGAATCTCGAGATCCTCCAAGACGCGGGCCACATCCGCCGCCTGGGCCGCGCTATCCGGATGGGCAGCGTCGCGGACGTGGAGGATGAGATCGGATTCGACGACTTCCTCCAGCGTTGCCCGGAAGGCCGCCACCAGGTCGGTCGGCAGATCGGAGATGAAGCCGACGGTGTCGGAGAGCGCGATGCTGCGCCCCGAGGGAAGCTTCAGTGTCCGGATGGTCGGATCGAGGGTGGCAAAGAGCTGATCCCGGGCGGTCACGGTCGAGCGGGTGAGCGCATTGAACAGGGTCGACTTGCCGGCGTTGGTGTAACCGACCAGGGCCACCACCGGCAGCGGCACGCGTTTGCGCCCCTTGCGATGAAGGCCACGGGTGCGCTTCACGTCCTCCAGCTCCTTCTTCAGCTTGGCGATCCGTTGCTCGATCAGGCGCCGGTCGATTTCGAGTTGGCTTTCGCCCGGGCCGCCCAGGAAGCCGAAGCCGCCGCGCTGGCGCTCAAGATGGGTCCAGGATCGCACCAGCCTGCTGCGCTGATAGCTGAGCGCGGCCAGCTCGACCTGCAGCTTGCCTTCCGCCGTGCGGGCGCGGGCACCGAATATTTCGAGGATGAGTCCCGTCCGGTCGATGACCTTGCAGTTCCATGATTTCTCGAGATTGCGCTGCTGCACGGGCGAGAGCGGCCAATCGATCACGGCGAGCCCGATTTCCTCAGCGGCGATCAACTGCTTGAAGTTCGCCACCGAGCCGCTGCCCAGCAGTGTCGCCGGCCGCGGTTCGGCAACGCGAATAGCCTCGCCATGGGCGACATCGAGTTCGATCGCCCGGGCAAGTCCGACTGCCTCGGCAAGCCGGGCTTCCGGCGCGCGCGGGCCACCGGGCTTGCCGCGAAGGCTCGGGCTGAGGACGAGAGTGCGCGTGGCCGGCGCGGGCGCGGCCCTGGCGTCAGTCATCGACGCCTGTTGTTCGTCATAGCCGGGGAGATTTCCTCATTCTGCTTCCTCTTCCTTCACGCCCTCGAAGAGCTGGATCGGCGTAGCCGGCATCACCGTCGAGATGGCGTGCTTGTACACCAGTTGCGAATGGGCGTCGCGGCGCAGCAGCACCGAGAAATTGTCGAACCAGGTGATGATGCCCTGAAGCTTCACCCCGCTGATCAAATAGACCGTCACCGGCGTCTTGTTCTTGCGCACGTTGTTGAGGAAAACATCCTGCACATTCTGAGTCTTGGCGGTGGTCATCGGATCCCTCCTTTCTTGGCCTTATTGTGGGGCCCGTTGAGCGAATGCGGCCGGCTCCGTGTCGGCGCGGCGCTTGCCTATCATAGAATCACGGCTGGCAAAACCCCGACATCGCTGAGGTGCTGACCGAGACCGGCGCAGTCGGCCAGATGCAGAGCCGGCGGACAAAGGGCGAACTCGCCGGGCGCCTGAGGCTCGCGCCGGAGCAGCACCGGATGGCAGCCGGCATTGATGGCGCAAACCATGTCGATATCGGCATCGCCGACGAACCAGACATCGGAATCCCGGGCGATGCCGCTGCCCTCGAGAGCCAGGTCGACAGGCGCCACATCCGGCTTGTCGGCCGGCGCGTCGGCGGCGCCGATCAGCTGCGCGAAATGGCCGGTCCAGCCCAGCCGCTCAGCCTCCAGGCGCAAGAACCGTCCGCGCTTGTTGCTGACCACGGCAAGGTAGACGCCGCTTCGCGCGAGGCCGGCCAGAAGCGCGCCCGCCCCCGGCATCTCCGCCAGGCTCTCCAGGTGGCGCGCGGCGAAATGATCGGTGAAGATGCGCCCGGCCTCCTTGGCACGTTCTCCAAAAAGGCGAGGAAAACCGTCGCGCAGTGAGGCGCGCGTGCGGGCCTTGGTTTCCGCCAGGGTCCAGCCGGGCATATCGAAGGCCGCGAAGACGGCATTCATCGCCTCGGCGATCACCGCCCAATTGTCCACCAGCGTATTGTCCCAGTCGAACAGGATGGCGCGCGGACGCGGCGTCATGCCGACTGCCTCTCGACATAGGCGATGATCCGCCGACGCAGTTCCCGCGTCACCGGCCCGACGCGCCCGTCTCCCACGGCAACCCCATCGATCCGCGTGACCGGGAGGAGAAAGCTGCTGCTGCTGGTGAGGAATGCCTCGCGCGCCGCATGGGCTTCGGCCACGCTGAAGGCTCGCTCCGCGAGGCGTGCGTCGAGGCCCTCGAGCAGACCGAGGAGCGAGCCGCGCACGATGCCCGCCAGGATGCCGGTGTCCAGCGGCCGCGTCACCAGCTCGCCGGCAGTTGTTACGATCCAGGCATTGGTGCTGGTGCCTTCGGTGACGAAGCCGTTGGCGTCCACCTGCCAGGCTTCGAAGGCACCCCGCTCTACCGCCCCCTGTTTGCCCAGTATGTTGGCCAGCAGCGATACCGACTTGATGTCGCTGCGCCGCCAACGGATGTCCGGCGTGGTGACCACGGCTACACCGTTCTCCAGCTGCTCGCGCGGCACATCCTTCAGACGCTTGGCGGTGGCCACCAGGCTGGTCCGGACCGTGGCCGGAAACTTGTGGTCGCGCGGCGCCACGCCGCGGGTGGCCTGGAAATAGACGAGCCCGTTGGCGATTCCGTTTCGCGCCAACAGCTCGCCCAGCACCAGATAGAGAGCCGCGCGCGACATCGGGGCCGCGATGCGGAGCGCCTTCAGCGAGCGTTCGAAACGGTCGAGATGGGGGCCGGAATCGATCAGCCTGCCGCGATGGACGTGGATGACCTCGTAGACGCCGTCGGCAAACTGGTAGCCCCGATCCTCGATGTGGACGCATGCGGCACCATGCGGCAGGTAGCGGCCGTTGACATAAGCGATGCGGGGCATCGAAGGGCTAGGCCTCGCCCCTTTCCGACCGGTCGGCGGAGGTAATGCCGAGCGCGCGGAGCTTGCGGTGGAGGGCCGAGCGTTCCATGCCGATGAAGGCCGCCGTCTTCGAGATGTTGCCGCCGAAGCGGCTTACCTGAGCGTCGAGATAGCGGCGCTCGAACACTTCGCGCGCCTCGCGCAGAGGCAGCGACATCATCTCGGCCCCATCGTTGCCGCGCAGAGGCGATGGCGCGATGGCGCCGATGTCCGGCGGCAGCATGTCGGAGCGGATCGCCTCTCCCGGATCGCCCGGCGCCATGATCAGCAGCCAATCGACGACGTTGCGGAGCTGGCGCACGTTGCCCGGCCAGTCATAGGCCTGCAACCAGGCGAGTGCGTCGGGACCGATGCGCCGCGCCGGCAGGCCTGCGATCTCCGCCGAGCGAGCCATGAAATACTCCAGCAGGAAAGGGATGTCCTCGCGCCGTTCGCGCAGGCTCGGCATCCGGATCGGGACCACGTTCAAGCGATAGAACAAGTCCTGACGGAAGCGGCCGGCCTGCATCTCGCCAGCCAAGTCCCGGTTGGTCGAAGCGATCACCCGCACGTCGACCTCGACCCTCGTCGCCCCGCCGACGCGCTCGAAGGTCTGCTCCTGGAGAACGCGCACGATCTTGCCCTGGGTCTCCAACGGCATGTCCGCCACTTCGTCCAGCAGCATCGTGCCGCCATGGGCCTGCTCGAGAGTGCCGACCTTGGTCGGCCCATCGGCCCTGTCGCCCGTACTTTCGCTGCCGAACAGCTCGACCTCCAGCCGGTCGGCCCGCATGGCGGCACAGTTGATGACGATGAAGGGGCCGGTGCTGCGCTTCGAGCGTTGATGAAGAAGGCGGGCGATGACCTCCTTGCCGCAGCCCGGCGGGCCGGAAATCAGCACCCGGCTGCCGGTTGGCGCCACGCGTTCGATCTGTTGGCGCACATGGGCGACGGACGAGGATTCCCCGAGCAGGTCGTCCTCCGGCCCGAGCCGGCTGCGCAGCTCCTCGTTCTCGCGCCGGAGGCGAGCCGCTTCCATCGCCCGCTCGACGATCAGCATCAGGCGATCGGATTTGAAGGGCTTCTCGATGAAGTCGTAGGCGCCGAGCTTGATCGACTGCACCGCGGTCTCGATGTTGCCGTGCCCGCTGATCATGACCACCGGAAGTCCGGGGTGCTCGCGCTTGATGACGGCCAAGGTCTCCAGCCCATCCAGGGTGCTGCCCTGCAGCCAGATGTCGAGAATCACCAGAGTCGGACGCCGGGCGCGGATCGCCTCCAGAGTGCCGTCGCTGTTGGCCGCCTCGCGCGTGTGGTAGCCCTCGTCGCGTAGAATTCCCGCGATCAGAAGCCTGATGTCGGCCTCGTCGTCGACGATCAAGATGTCATGCGCCATAGGTCTTGCTCAGCCTCAGTCGCGCGGCGATGCCCGGACTCACACTCGCCACAGACTCCGTCGCGAAGATCAGCTTCACCGTGGCGCCGCCGCCGGCGCGGTCGTCCAATATCAGATTGCCGGCGTGGTCCTCCATGATTTTCTTGACGATTGCAAGGCCGAGACCCGTCCCCTTCGCGCGCGTGGTGACATAGGGCTCGGTGAGGCGGTGGCGCTCGCTATTGGGCAGGCCGCGTCCATTGTCCTCGATCGCGATGGTCAATCGCCGTTGCACCCGCACGGCGGAGAGCCAGATCTCGCCGACCGGTCCCCCAGGGTCATCGGAAAGCCGGCTTTCGATGGCGTCGGCCGCGTTCTGGAGCAGGTTGGTGAGCGCCCGGCTCACCTGGGTCGCATCGCAGCTCAACAGGTCCGGCCCGGCGGGCAGCGCGACGTGATAGCGGATTTGCGGATGCGCGCTCTGCTGCAAGAACAGCGCCTGGCGGCAAAGCTCGCCGACATCCTCGTCTTGCATGACCGGTGCCGGCATCCGCGCGAAGGACGAGAATTCGTCAACCATCCGGCCGATGTCGCCGACCTGGCGCACGATGGTGTCGGTGCAGACCTGGAACGTCTCCGGATCGTCGGTAATCTGCCTCAGGTACTTGCGCTTCAGCCGTTCGGCTGCGAGCTGGATCGGCGTCAGGGGATTCTTGATTTCATGGGCTATGCGCCGGGCCACATCCGCCCAAGCCGCCTTGCGTTGCGCGCGCAGGAGCTCGGTCACGTCGTCGAAGGTGACGACGAGGCGCTCGCTCTCCGCCTCGCCGCGCTCGGCGCCGACCCGCACCAGGAGCGTGCGCCGGTTCCCCGCGCGTTCGATGTCGACCTGCCCTTCCACGGACCGCCTCGGCGTCGTCATCGCGGCCTCGATCAGCGACGCCATCTCCGGCACGACGTCGGCCAATCTCTGGCCCAGGCAACGGTCAAGATCGACGCCCAACAGCTCTCGCGCCGACCGGTTCGGCAGATCGATCCTGCTGGCCTGGTCGAGGCCGATGACGCCTGCCGATACGCCGGCCAGAACCAGCTCGGTGAAGCGCCGGCGTGCGTCGAGCTGGGCGTTCGCTTCGATCAATTCACCACGCTGGCTTTCGAGCTGGCTGGTCATGCGATTGAAGGCCCGGCTCAAGCCCCCAATCTCGCCGTCGACGGCGCGTTCTTCCACCCTGACCGAGAGATCGCCGCTACGCACCCGCTCGGCCGCATCGGCCAGCAGGCCCAACGGCCGCGCCAGCTGGGCGGAGAAAACCAGCGCCAACCAGATGGCGGCGCACAGCACCAGCAGGGCGACGACGGCAAAGACGAAGGCGAAGGTAATCTGCATCGTCGATCGCCGGCTCTCGAGATCCTGATAGATCTGGGCCGCGCTGGAGGCCTTGTCGACATGGCCAAGCACCTTGGGATCGACGAGCCGTCCCACATAGAGGAACGTGTCGGCGATCGGATCGAGCTGGACCAGGGCCCGCACTCGGTCGCCGGTCGGGCTGGGCAGGATCACGACCTGGCCGGCGCGGGCTTGGTTGAAGGCCCAATCGGGCAGATCGAGGCTGAAGGACATCACGATGCTGAGATTGGCGTTGGCGAGAACCTCGCGCCGCCCATCAATGACGGCGGCCTCGTCGAGCTGGCGCAGCTCCGCGTGGAGCGAGAGGAGCTGGGCAAGCTGACCGCGGTTGAATTGGAGGCTTGGCCCCTGGCGCTGAAGATCGCTCGCCATGGCGAGCGCCTCGTCCCCAAGCCGCTGCTGATGCTCCTGCAGATAGGCCTGGGCGACCAGCAGGGAATCGTTGACCGCCGTGCTCACCCGAGCGCTGAACCAGGTGTCGATGCCGTAGTTGAGGAACAGCGTCGTGAAAACGGCAACGATGATAGTGGGCGTCACCGCAGCCAAGCTGAACAGCAGGACCATGCGGGCATGGAGGCGGGCGCCGGCCAGCCCGCTGCGCCGCTCTGCCCATAGGGCGACCAGCCGGCGCGCCAACACGGTGCCGAGCAGCAGCAGGACGATGAGGTCGACGAGCAGCAGCCAGATGGTTGCCCGGCTGCGCAGTGCGCCGATGTTGCCGGTCAGCTCTCCGTAAGTCGTAAGCCCAGAAGCCACGGCCATGACCAGAAGAGTCAGGGCGAGCTTGCGCTCCAGGCCGACCCGGCGGGCCCAATCGATTTGGCGGCGCAGCAGCAACGCCGCCGTATCCGTCCATGTCACAGCCATGGCCGATTTGCCACCGGGTTCTCTGCCGCCTGTTGCACGATTGCCACAGCCTAGCGGAGGCTGCGGAGGATTTCGATATCCAATTCGCGGATCTTTTTCCGCAAGGTATTGCGGTTGATGCCCAGAAGTTCCGCAGCCTTGATCTGGTTGCCGCGGGTCGCTTCCAGGGCAATGGCGAGAAGCGGGCGCTCGACTTCCCTCAAGACCCGGTCATAGAGACCGCTGGCCGGCAGTCCCGGCTGATGGGCGGAGAAATATTGGCGCAGATGCCGGCCGGTAGCCTCCGACAGCGACTCCGCCCGCCCGTTCACGTCCGGCTCTTGGGGCGATGAACCTGCGAGTTCCGCTTCGATGATGTCGGCGCCGATGACCGGTTGGCTATAGAGCACGGCCATGCGCCGCATCAGGTTTTCCAGCTCGCGCACATTGCCCGGCCAGCTATGGCTTCTGAGGCGTTCCTGGGCCGCGGCGTCGAGGGCCTTGGGTGCCTCCCCGGCCGGCGCGCCTGCGGCAAGGAAATGTCGGGCCAGGTCGGCGATGTCTTCCTTGCGCTCCCGCAAGGGCGGAAGCCGGATGGGCACTACGTTCAGACGGTAGAAGAGATCCTCGCGAAACTGTCCCTGGCGGATGGCCTGGCGCAGGTCACGATGGGTCGCCGCGACGATACGCAGATCGGCCTTGATCGGCTGGCGGCCGCCCACGGTGGTGAACTCTCCGTCCTGCAACACGCGCAGCAGGCGTGTCTGGGCATCGGGCGGCATATCCCCGATTTCGTCCAGGAACAGGGTGCCGCCGGCCGCCTGCTCGAACCGCCCGACGCCGCGGCCAAGTGCCCCGGTGAAGGCGCCCTTCTCGTGGCCGAACAGTTCGCTCTCGATCAGCTCGCGCGGGATGGCGGCCATGTTGACGGCGATGAAGGGGCCACGCCGGCGTTTGCCGTAGTCGTGCAACGCGCGGGCCACCAGCTCCTTGCCGGTTCCGGATTCGCCGAGGATGGTGACCGTCAGGTCGCTCGCCATCAGCCTCGCCATGACGCGGTAGATCGCCTGCATGGCGGGCGATCGTCCGATCAAAGGCAGGCCCTCGCCGCCGGCGGATTCCGCAGCCGGCTCGGGCGGCCCCGGCAAGCGCAAGGCGCGCTCGACCATGCCCACCAGCTGATCGAGATCGAAGGGCTTGGCGAGGTAGTCGAAGGCCCCGCGCTCCGCCGCGCGCACCGCGGTCAGCAGGGTGTTCTGCGCACTCATGGCGATGATGCGCAGCTCCGGACGGAGCTTTCGGATGCCCGGAATGAGATCGAGTCCGTTGCCGTCGGGCATCAGTACGTCGGTGATGACCAGGTCCCCGTCGCCTTCACCGATCCACTGCCACAGGGTCGAAGCCTTGTCGGTGCTCCGCACGCGGTAGCCGAGGCGGCCCAGCGCCTGATCCAGAACGACGCGGATGGAACGGTCGTCGTCGGCGATCAGGATGCTCTCGCCTGTCACGGTCTTTCGTCCTCACTGGCCGCAGGCAGCAGGATTCGGAACTGGGTCCGGCGCGGCTCGCTCGCTAGCTCGATCAGGCCACCATGGTCGGCAACGATCTTGGCGGCGAGCGCCAGACCCAGGCCCTTGCCGCCTGTCTTGCCCGAAATGAAAGGATCGAACAGCCGCGCGCGAATGGCCTCGGGGATTCCGGGACCATTGTCCTGGACGGTCACCAGCAAGGGCAGATGCCGCCGCCCGCCCGCCGGCTCCGTCAATCTGAGACCATGCTGGAATCTGGTCGAAAGGGTGATCGTCCCCCCCTCTTCTGTCGTGGCTTCAGCGGCGTTCTTCACCAGGTTGAGGAATAGCTGGACCAGCAGGTCGCGGTTGCCCTGCACCGCCGGCAGGGACGGATCGTAGTCGCACAAGAAGCGCCGTCCGCGCCCGAAACCCGCTTCGGCAATCCGACGCACATGGTCGAGGACGCGATGGATGTTGACAGGTGCCAGAACCAGCGGCTGCTCCTCGGCGAACATCTCCATTCGATCCACCAGGGCGACGATTCGGTCGACCTCTTCGCGAATGAGACGGGTGAGCGCCTTGCCCTCTTCGTCGAGCGCGGGCTCCAGGAGCTGGGCCGCGCCGCGCACGCCCGAAAGCGGATTCTTCACCTCATGGGCCAGGACGGCGGCCAGCGTACCCATGGCGCGGGCGGTGTCCATGCGGTTCAGAGCCTGGTCGAGGCGACTGCTAAGAGAGCGTTCCTGAAGCATCAGGCAAAGCCATCCTGGACGCTCCGCCAGCGGCGCTATGTCCACCGCGACCCGCCGGCGCCCCAAAGCCGGCGTTTCCAGGGCCATTTCCCGATCGGCGATGCTGACGCCCTGGCTGCGAGCCTGTGCCAGAAGCGAGAGGAGGGGCGAATCCGCCGGCAGGAATTCGGCCAGCGGCCGGCCCGCTGGCGCCACGCCAAGGAACTGGGACGTCGCCGCGTTGGCCTGAACGATGAGATTGGTCGGATTGAGGGCCAGTACCGGAAGAGGCAGGGACTGGACCAGCTGGGCGGGATCGATCGTGGCCGCCGGCGCTAGCTGCAAGACTGGCGCGGCGCGTGCCATCAGGCGGCCTGCCGCTCCAGAAGGGGGCGATAGAAGCTGCGGATCGCGGCCATGGCGGCGCCCGGTTCGTCGATCCTATTGAAGGCGGCGCGGAACTCAGCCGAACCGGGCAGCCCTTTGCTGTACCAAGCGACATGCTTGCGGGCCACCCTGAGACCCACGCCGGCCCCGTAGTGGTTCAGCATCGCCTCATAGTGTTCGAGAACGAGCGCTCCCTGTTCGGCCAACGTCGGGTCGGCGGGCACCGGTTCGCCACGCAGCATTGCCATCGCCTGCCTCAAGAACCAAGGCCGGCCATAGGCTCCGCGGCCGATCATCACGCCGTCGGCTCCCGAGAGCGTGAGCGCGCGACGTACACCGCCGAGATCGACGATGTCGCCGTTGACGATCACGGGAATTGCGACCGCCTGCTTGACCTCCCGGAGAAATTCCCAATCGGCGGTGCCCTCATAGAGCTGGCAGCGGGTGCGCCCGTGGACCGTGATCATGCGGATGCCCGAGCTCTCGGCGATGCGTGCCAAGCGCGGCGCATTTCGATTGGCGTGATCCCAGCCGGTACGCATTTTCAGGGTGACCGGCAACGACACCGCCCTCACGGTGGCTTCCAGGATCCGGCCGGCATGGCGCTCGTCGCGCATGAGGGCGGAGCCGGCATGGCCGTTCACCACCTTCTTCACCGGGCAGCCGAAATTGATGTCGATGATGGCCGCACCCCGATCCTCGTTCAGTTTCGCCGCCTCGGCCATCACTGCCGGCTCGCAGCCGGCGAGCTGGACCGCCATGGGAAACTCCTCGGGCTCGGTCCGGGCCATGAGCAGGGATTGGCGAGACTCCCGGATCATGGCTTGGCTGGCGATCATCTCGGACACGACGAGCCCGGCCCCCGCCCGCTTCACCAGCCGGCGGAAAGGCAGGTCGCTCACCCCGGACATGGGGGCGAGGATGACCGGATCGGCAATCTGGATGGGCCCGACCTTGATGCTCATTTTGTAGGCGAACCAGTAAGATGCCTAAGAGATGGGCAATGCTACCGCCTTTCTGCTGCGGTGCAACAGAAAACGACTGGGCGCGCGGGGCAATATGCAGGCCGCCGCCGGTTCAGGAAAGCAGAACGTCCCGCACGAACTTCACGCCGAGAAAGGCCAGGGTCAGCAGCAGGTAGGCGGTGAGCACGAAGCGTGCCGCTCGCCGGCCGCGCAGGCCCGTGCGCCATTGAAGCCACAGGAGCAGCCCGATCACGACGAAGGCAAGCAGCGAGAAGACCGTCTTATGGTCGAAGACCAGGAGTCGGCCAGAGATCAGGTATTGGGTCGCCATGCCGCTCAGAACGCCGATACCGAGGACGACCTCGGCCGCACTCAAGAGGCCATGAACCAGCCGTTCGCCGTCGGCGATGGACGGCAGGGTCTGGAAAAATGGGCTTTGCCAGCGGCGTTTCAGCGCCCGCTCCTGGAGCAGGCCGGCAAGCCCCGCGACCGCCGCAATGGTGGCGAGCCCATAGGTGGCGAGGGACACGGCGATATGGACGCCGAGCCAGGCCGCCGATGGCTTCGGCGATTGCGGCTCGGCGGGCAGGGCCGCGAACAGCGTTCCGCCGACCCCGAGCAGGAAGCAGTAGGCGGCCAGGAGCGGCAGAAGCCGCCAGGCCGTGTCGTTCAGCGCTGCGGCGACGACGAAGAGGATGAGGGCCGCATCGGCGCTGACCCAAAGCGCGCCGCTGAAGCTCGCATGCCAACCTTGGGCATTGGCGACGGCGACTTGGATCGTGGGCCCCGCCACGGCAAGTGCCAGCGCGCACCAGACCGCCGCGTCGCGCCGCTCTCGAGGGCGCAGCAGCAGCAGGATAGCGGGAACCAAAGCCAGGAGTGCAACGAGATCGAGGAGCATGTGCGCCGGGATGGTGGTGCCCACCGCTAGCCGGAAAAACCCGGCTTGGCAAGCCTCGGCAGACGGCACTACCCTCCCGGCCGATGAACCCCTGCCCCACCGTCGCCCTCCTCGTCGCCGCCGGCCGCGGCCAGCGCTTCGGCGCCGCCCTGCCCAAGCAGTATTTGCCGCTGGCAGGCAAGCCGGTGCTGCGCCACAGCGTCGAGGCCTTCGCCCGCCACCCGTCGGTCGATGGGGTGCGCGTGGTCATTCATGGCGACGACAGGCAGCGCTACGAGGCGGCGTTGTCGGGTCTCACGCTCCTTCCTCCCGTCGAAGGCGGAGCCACGCGGCAGGAATCGGTCCGCCGCGGCTTGGAGAGTCTGGCCGGCCTCGCATGCGAGCGCGTGCTCATCCATGACGCCGCCCGTCCGCTGGTGGACGCACGCCTGATCGATCGGACGCTGGCCGCCCTCGATCACGCGGCAGGTGCCATTCCGGCCCTGCCCATTGCCGATACGGTGAAGCGCGCAGAAGACGGGCTCATCGCTGAGACCCTGGACCGGACCAAGCTCTTTCGCGCCCAGACGCCTCAGACCTTCCGCTATGCCGAGATCCTGGCGGCCCATCGCACCGCGGCGGGGCGCGAGCTGACCGATGACGCCGCCGTAGCCGAGGCATCGGGCCTTGCCGTCGCGCTTGTCGCCGGGGCGGAGGATAACTTCAAAGTCACGAACGAAACCGATCTGCAGCGTGCGGAGCGCCTGCTGGCGCCGGCGATCGATCTGCGCTGCGGCAACGGCTTCGACGTTCACCGGTTTTGTTCCGGCGACAAGGTGATGCTCTGCGGCATCGCCGTGCCTCATGACCGGGGTCTGGAGGGTCATTCGGATTCCGACGTCGGCCTTCATTCGCTGACCGATGCCCTGCTCGGCGCCATCGGCGCCGGCGACATCGGGATGCATTTCCCGCCCAGCGATCCGCAATGGCGCGGGGCGGATTCCGCCCGCTTCCTCGCCCATGCGGCCGCCCTCGTCGCAGCGCGGGGCGGGCGCATCGTTTCGGTCGACGTGACTCTGATCTGCGAGCGCCCGCGCATCGGTCCCTATCGTCAGGTCATGGTCGAGCGGGTTGCGACGATCCTCGCCATCGACGCCTCGCGGGTCAGCGTCAAGGCGACCACCACCGAGGGATTGGGCTTCACCGGACGGCAGGAAGGCATCGCCGCCCAGGCGACGGCCAGCGTGCTGCTGTGAGTGCCGCAGCACTGCTCGACCTCTATCGCCGGGCCGGGCTTCGCATCGCCACGGCAGAGTCCTGCACCGGCGGGCTCCTGGCGGGACGGCTGACCGACGTGGCCGGTTCCTCCGACGTGCTGGAGCGGGGCTTCGTCACCTATTCGAACGCGTCCAAGACGGAGCTGCTGGGCGTGCCCGCCGCACTCATCGCCAAGCATGGCGCGGTCAGCGCCCAGGTCGCCCGGGCCATGGCCGAAGGCGCGCTCGCCCATGGGCCGGCCGAGGTGGCGATAGCGGTCACCGGCATTGCCGGGCCGGGTGGCGCCACGCCGGGCAAGCCCGTCGGCCTGGTCTACCTGGCGCTCGCTCGCCGTGGACGCGAGACGGCGGTGGAGCGGCATCAGTTTCCGGGAGACCGGGCGGCAGTGCGCAAAGCGACGGTGGACTGCGCCATCGAGTTGCTGGGCAGCGCGCTCGCTTGACGCGACGCGTCTTCGGGGTGGATTTCAGCGGCGCGACGGATGCCGGCCGGCGCATTTGGATCGCCGAGGGCGAAGCATCTGCACGGGGGTTGCGAATCCTTTCCTGCCAGCCGGCGGAAGAGCTTCCTGGCGGGGCGAGGGAACGGGGCCTGGCACTCTCGGCCTTGGGCCAATTCATCGCCGGGCACCGGGACGCGATCTTCGGATGCGACTTTCCCTTCGCCTTGCCCCGGCAGATCGTGAGCGCCAAGACCTGGGACAGCTTCATCGCCGGGTTCGATCACGCCGACGCGGCCGCCTTTCGCGAATCTTGCCGCCGCTTGAGTCCTGGACGCGAACCCAAGCGGCAGACGGACATAGAGGCCAGGACTCCCTGGTGCGCGTTCAACCTGCGCCTGTACCATCAGACCTACTGGGGTTTGGCGGGACTTCTGCGGCCGCTCGTGGCTGCATGAGCTGTCGCCGTGCTGCCCATGCAAGAGCCGGCCGCCGGTCTCGCCTGGATGATCGAAACCTGCCCGGCGTCCATCCTGAAAAAACTGGACTGGCGGGGAAGCTACAAGAATGCGTCGCTCGCCGGCCAGCGTCGCGCTATCTTGCAATTGCTGGAACGCAAGGGCCATCTCGCTTCCTTCGATGGCAAGCTTGCCGATCGCATCCTCGCCGACCCGGGCGCAGACGCGCTCGACAGCATCATCGCAACGCTGGCAACCGCGCGGGCGCTCGGCGACATCGCCGCCGGCCGCGGGACCGGAGACAGGATCGAGGGGCGAGTGTACTTCAAAGTCTAGCCGCCCGTTGGCTTAGGCGCCCCATACAGATTCCGCGCCCGGGCCTCGAAGGCGCCTACCATGTGGCGCACGGCTTCATGGAACAGCACGCCGATCAGCTTCTGGAGCATGGCCGAGCGGAACTCGAATTCAACCCGGAAATCGATGCGGCAACAGCCGTCTCCCGCGAGCTCGAAGCGCCAACGGTTGGACATGTGCTTGAACGGACCGTCGGCGTAGGTCACATGGATGGCGAGCGCTTCGGGATCGAGCTCGACTTGGCTGGTGAAGCGCTCGCGGATCATCTTGAAGCCGATGATGAGGTCGGCCAGCAGGAAATCGGGCCGGCGCTCGCGGATGCGGGCGCCGATGCACCAGGGCAGGAATTCCGGATAGCGCTCGACGTCCGCCACGAGATCGTAGAGCTGGCGCGGGCTATAGCCCAGCAGGCGCTGCTCGGCGTGCCGGATCATGAGGCCTCGCGCGTCTAAGCGAGGCGGGCACTGCGGGCGACCCGGAGCCGCTCGAAATCCTCGCCGGCATGGTAGGAAGACCGGGTGAGCGGCGATGCCGCCACCAGCAGGAAGCCCTTGCCCTCGGCCATGCGCTTCAGTTCCTGAAATTCCTCGGGCGGGACGAAGCGCTCGACCGGATGGTGCTTGGGCGTGGGCTGGAGATATTGCCCGATGGTGAGGAAATCGACATCTGCCACGCGCATGTCGTCCATCACCTGAAACACCTCCTCCCGCGTTTCGCCGAGCCCGACCATGAGGCCGGACTTGGTGAAGAGGCTGGGATCGAGTGCCTTCACCTTGGCCAGGAGCTGCAGGGAGGCAAAATAGCGCGCACCCGGCCGGACTGGGCGGTAGAGCCGAGGCACCGTCTCGAGGTTGTGGTTGTAGACATCGGGCCGGGCGGCCACGACAGTCTCGACGGCGCCCGGCTTGCGCAGGAAGTCGGGCGTCAGCACCTCGATGGTCGTGGCCGGCGCCTGGGCACGGATCTGGCGGATGGTCTCGGCGAAATGCGCCGCACCCCCGTCGTCGAGATCGTCGCGATCGACCGAGGTGATCACGATATGGGAGAGGCCGAGCGCCGCCACCGCTTCGCCCACATGGGCGGGCTCATGGGGATCGAGCTTGTCGGGCAGGCCCGTGGCAACGTTGCAAAAAGCGCAGGCCCGGGTGCAGACATCGCCCAGGATCATCATTGTCGCGTGCTTCTTGCTCCAGCATTCGCCAATGTTGGGGCAGGCCGCCTCCTCGCAGACCGTACGCAGATCGAGCCGGCGCATGAGCGCCCGGGTTTCTTGATAAGTGGCGGATGTCGGCGCCTTGACCCGAATCCAGGCTGGCTTGCGCTGAATCGGGGAATCCGGCCGGTCGAGCTTCTCAGGGTGGCGGGGGCGGACGGCGTCCATGAACCCTAGATGTGGAGCGCCCGGCCATAGGCGTCAAGCACCGCCTCATGCATGGTCTCGGAGAGCGTCGGATGGGGGAAGATGGTTGCGATCAATTCCGCCTCGGTCGTCTCCAGGCCCCGGGCGATGGTGTAGCCCTGGATCAGTTCGGTCACCTCGGCCCCGATCATATGGGCGCCGAGGAACTCGCCCGTCTTGGCATCGAACACAGTCTTGACCAGGCCTTCCGTCTCGCCCATGGCGATCGCCTTGCCGTTGCCGATATAGGGAAAGCGCCCGACTTTCACTTCCCGACCGGCCGCCTTGGCCGCCGCCTCGGTCAGGCCCACGCTCGCCACCTGGGGCATGCAATAGGTGCAGCCGGGAACCTTGGTGACGTCGAGGGGGTGGAGGCCTTTCACGCCGGCGATGCGTTCGACTGCGAGTACCCCCTCATGCATCGCCTTGTGGGCGAGCCATGGCGTGCCCACCAGATCGCCTATGGCATAGACGCCGGGCTCGCCTGTGGCGCACCAGGGATCGATGACGACGTGAGACTTCTCGACCTTCACCTTGGTCCCTTCGAGACCGAGGTTCTCCACATTGCCGACGATGCCCACCGCCAGGATCACCCGCTCGACCGCGATCTCGGAGGTGGATGCGCCGGCAGTAACCGTGGCCGTGACTCCGTCGGCGGTTCTGTTCAGGGTCTTCACCGTGGCGCCGGTCAGAATCTTCATGCCCTGCTTCTCGAAGGACTTGCGAGCGAAAGCCGAGATCTCCGCATCTTCCACCGGCAGGACGCGGTCGAGCACCTCGACCACCGTCACCTCGGCACCCATGTTGCGGTAGAAGCTGGCGAACTCGATGCCGATGGCGCCGCTGCCGATGACCAGAAGCGACTTCGGCATGCGATCCGGGATCATGGCCTCCTTGTAGGTCCAGACGAGCTTGCCGTCGGGCTCGAGACCGGGCAGCACGCGCGCCCTGGCACCGGTCGCAAGGATGATGTTCTTGGCCCGAAGCGTATCGCCCTTGTCGATCGCGACCATGCCCGCGCCGGCGAGGCGACCGGAACCTTCGATCACCGTCACCTTGTTCTTCCTCATCAGGAATTTGACGCCGTTCGATAGCTGAGCCGCCACCTTGCGCGAGCGCTCGACGATCTTCTTCGTGTCATAGGCCACGTCCTTGGCCGAGAATCCGTAGTCGCCGAGATGGCGCAGCAGATGGGCGATCTCCGAGGATCGGAGCAATGCCTTGGTCGGAATGCAGCCCCAATTGAGGCAGATGCCGCCCAGCAGGTCGCGTTCGACCATCGCCGTCTTGAGGCCGAGCTGGGCCGCACGAATGGCGGCGACATAACCGCCCGGGCCGCTGCCGATGATGACGAGATCGAAACTTTGCTCGGCCATGCTGCTAGATCCTTTCGACGGGGCCGCGGGTCAGAGCGCCGGCGGTTGCGTCGCCCGTATTGACCACGCCGCGGCGCTCCAGCAGCAGGATTTCGCATTCCTGCTCGGCAAAGGGTTTGTGCTCGACCCCGCGCGGCACGACGATCATCTCGCCAGCTGAGAGCGACACCTGCCGGTCGCGGAAATCCATGCGGAATGCGCCTTTCAGGACCAGGAACAACTCGTCCTCCCCGGCATGGCGATGCCACACGAAATCGCCCAGGAGCTTCACCACCTTGATCTCGTAGTCGTCAACGGTGTCGACCAGCTTCGGATGCCAATGCTCGGCGAAGCTCGCAAGCTTCTGCCCCAGATTGATCCGCTCACCTTGTGCCATGGGCCCGTCGTCCTAGAGCATTTTCCGCCGAAGTGGGCACCGGTTCGGCGCAGAAAATGCGACAAAACCAAGGAATCTACAGCAGCAGGGTCAAGGGATCCTCGACCAGCTTCTTGAAGGCGGCCAGGAACTCGGCACCCACGGCCCCGTCGACCACGCGATGGTCGCCCGAGAGGGTGCAACTCATCACCGTGGCGATGGCGAGCGCGCCTGCCTTCACCACCGGGCGCTGTTCGCCGGCGCCGACCGCCAGGATACCGCCCTGGGGCGGATTGATGACGGCCGCGAATCCGCGGATGCCGAACATGCCGAGGTTGGAGATCGAGAAGGTGCCGCCCTGGAACTCCTCGAGCTTCAGCTTGCCTTCCTTGGCCCGGGCGGCCAGTCCCTTCATCTCGTTGGAGATCGTGGCAAGGCCCTTCCTGTCGGCATCGCGGATGATGGGCGTGATGAGGCCGCTGGGAATCGCGACC
>DATNJA010000241.1:0-2399 GCA_035604155.1 Candidatus Udaeobacter sp.
GACGCCGAACATCTTCATCAGCTCGCGCTCGGGCGGGAGCAGCGCGCCTTCGGGGAAGGTGCCGTCGCGAATCATGGCTTCGAGGCGCAAGGCCGCCTCTTCCGAAAGCTTGCGCCGGCGGATCGGCCAAGCGGCAAGTTCAGGCCGTC
The DNA here is from genome assembly GCA_035604155.1 of Candidatus Udaeobacter sp. Taxonomy (GTDB): domain Bacteria; phylum Pseudomonadota; class Alphaproteobacteria; order Dongiales; family Dongiaceae; genus DASXQK01. The sequence continues at coordinate 150 of DATNJA010000241.1, forward strand.
GCAGCTCACGCAGTTCTGCGGTCATTGAACCGATGATCCCCCGAACCGAGGTCGCCTCCCGCGGTCATTTAGCCTCGTGCCTGGCTGGTGAGTCAATCGACCTGTCCTACCATCCACCCAAAGGCACGATCTTTTTATTCAATTGTCGGGTGATGTATTGGTGGCCCTCGCAACGGCGATCGGACCCTTCGCTTCCGGTATCAGGGATCAGGGAGCCTTCATTTTGCAGCTCGACAGCCACCAGCATTTCTGGCGCCCTTCTCGCGGGGACTATGGCTGGCTGACGCCGGACCTGGTTCCCCTCTATCGGGATTTCGTCCCGGGAGATCTGGCTCCGCTTCTCGACCGTCACGGGATTGCCGGCACTGTCCTGGTCCAGGCCGCCCCCACGGTGGCAGAGACGGAGTACCTGCTCGCCGTCGCGGCTAAGGCGCCGTTCGTCAAGGGCGTGGTCGGATGGGCCGGCTTCGATCAGCCGGGCGGCCCGGCGGATATCGAGCGGCTCGCGGCCGATCCGCGCCTGAAGGGCATGCGTCCCATGATCCAGGACATCGCGGACCCTGAATGGATGCTGCGCCCGGCGTTCGCGCAATCCATCGCGACGCTCGAACACAGTGGCCTCGCCTTCGATGCCTTGCTGCGTCCGGAGCATCTCGGACCCTTCAAGCGATTCCTCAAGCTCTATCCCAACCTGCCGATCGTTCTGGATCACGGCGCCAAGCCGGCGATCGCCGCGGGCCGCCTCGATGCCGGTCCGTTCGACCGGTGGGCCAGGGACATCCGCGAGATCGCGTGGGACAGGCGGCTGCGTTGCAAGATCTCCGGCTTGGCGACCGAGGCGCCGGCGGGCTGGCAGCCGGCCGATCTCGATCCCTATCTCGATGTCCTGCTTGAGAGCTTCGGCCCGGCGCGGCTGATGTGGGGCAGCGACTGGCCGGTGGTGGAAATGGCCGGCGGCTACGATCTCTGGCGCAAGACGGCTCTGGACTATTTCGCCCGCTTGAGCGAAGACGAGCGCAGAGCGATTCTGGGCGAGACGGCCGTCGCGTTCTATCGCCTGTGATCGACGGTTCCCATCGAAAAGGCGGGTGACAGTTGGGCAGATTGACCGGCAAGTTCGCGTTGCTGACGGCTTCGGCCCAGGGCATCGGCCGCGCCGTCGCCGAGGCCTTCGTCGCCGAAGGCGCCCGCGTGGTGGCCACGGACGTAAACGAGAAGGCGCTGGCCGGCCTCAAGGGGGCCGAGACGCGCCGGCTCGACGTCACCGACGGCGCGGCGATCAAGGCGCTGGCGGCGGAGCTCGGCCCCATCGACGTTCTGTTCAACTGCGCCGGCTATGTGCATGCGGGAACCGTGCTCGACTGCGAAGACAAGGACTGGGACCGTTCCTTCGACATCAACGTCAAGGCCATGTACCGCCTCATCCGCGCCACCTTGCCCGGCATGCTGGCCAAGGGCGGGGGCTCCATCGTCAATGTCGCGTCGGTCGCCTCGAGCCTCAAGGGCGTGCCCAATCGCTTCGCCTACAGCGCCAGCAAGGCGGCGGTCATCGGGCTCACCAAGTCCGTGGCCGCCGATTACGTGGCCAAGGGCATCCGGTGCAATGCCATCTGCCCGGGCACGGTGGAAAGCCCGTCCCTCGAGGACCGCATGAAGGCCTTGGGCGGCAATCTCGAAGAGGTCCGGCAGGCCTTCACCCAGCGCCAGCCCATGGGCCGCATGGGCAAGCCGGCCGAGATCGCCCGTCTCGCCGTCTATCTCGCCTCGGACGAGTCCTCCTTCACCACCGGCACGACCCATGTCATCGACGGCGGCTGGTTGACCTAGCGGACTCGGGTCCTCGCCTGAACGGCCGGGCTTCCGCCATCAGAGTCTCCGCCAGGCAGTCGCAAGGGGCGTCGAGCATGTCGAACTGTCGGCGGCGGCGCTTTCCGCGGTAGGATCGCTGCGGGTCTCACCGCTTGTCAGGAGTTGCGCCATGACCGACTGGAAATTCGCGCTCGTCCCGGCGCCCGCGGCCGGCACCAAGGCGACGGGCAGCGTCGATTGGGGCGATCCCGTGCTGACCGGCTGGGATTGGCCCTATGTCGCGGTCAACGGCGCATCGGCAGGGCCCGCCGTGCTCGTGACCGGCGGCATTCACGGATCCGAATACGCCTCCATCGACGCCGTGGTGCGGCTCGGCGCGTCGTTGAATCCGCGGACGGTCAAGGGCCAGATCCTTTGCCTTCCGGTGATGAACCCTTCGGC
>DATNJA010000242.1:0-8170 GCA_035604155.1 Candidatus Udaeobacter sp.
GCCGACGTGACCTGATCAGGGGCACCATCGCTTCCATCGCCCGGCTCGGCTACCACAACTCAACCGTTCAGACGATCTGCGATGAGGCGGGATTGTCTCGCGGGCTGATCGGGCATTACTTCAAGGGCAAGGACGATCTCCTCCTCGAAGCCTTCCGGTTCCTGGTCAGGCAGCTCAGACAAGAGTCCCGTCGCGCGATGAACGCCGTCGGCGCGGACTCGCTGAAGCGTCTCTTGGCCGTTATAGATATAACGTTCCGAAAGCCAATCATGGGCCGTGACGAGGCGGCGGTTTGGCTGGCCTTCTGGGGAGTGGTCTATTGGCATCCCGGATTGCGCAAGGTGCACCTGAAGGTCTGGCGGAGTTACCGGAAGTCGATCAGCGGTCTATTGGAAAGCGCTGCGCGCGAGCGGGGCATCGCGCTCGACCCCCGCATCGCCGGCTGGACTTTCGCCCAGATGGTCGACGGCCTGTGGATGGGCTGGGTCATGGATGAGACAGCCTACACGCCGGAAGAAGCGAGGAACATCATGCGCGAATGGGTCTTGAATACGCTGCGCGAAAGCGATTCGCGGCAATCGTCTGCCGGGCGACGCTAGGACTACCCCGGGCGGGGTCCACTGCTTCGGCTTTTCACCGGGTCGCCGCGGCCGTTAGGCCGATCATGCTCCTTGCGGCGCCAGTTCGGTCATTGGATCGACCGCCTGAGCGCCCTTGCGCAGTTCGAAATGCAATTGGGGGCTATCGACATTGCCCGTCTGCCCGACCCGGGCGATCACCTGCCCGCGCTTTACCTGGCTGCCCCGCTTCACCAGCAGCGTATCGCAATGGGCGTAGGCGGAGACCCAGCCGTCGGCGTGGCGAATCAACAGCAGGTTGCCGAATCCCCGCAGCTCATTGCCGGCATAGACGACGACCCCGTTCTCTGCCGCCTTAACCGGTGTGCCGAGGGGTGCCGCGATGTTGATCCCGTCATTGTGCTGGCCGCCATCCTTGGGCCCGAAAGGCGAGATGACCTTCCCGTTTACAGGCCAGAAGAATTTGCCGGAGCTGCGCGGCGCCGGCTCGGTAAGATTTTGGCTCGCCTGAGATCCCAGCGCGGCCGTGGCCTGGCCGATGGGCGAGACGGCGGTGGGCTTGGGCGGAGGCGGCAGAACGCCGGCGTCCGTACCAGCCCCGCTTTCAGCCGAACCGACCGCCGGCTTCAGCTGAGGTTGGATGGGGACGGCAGTGGGCTCATTTGGAGGTGCTGCGGCCGGCGTCACAGGGGTCAAGATCGGCGGCGGCAGTGCCTGGCTCGCGGAAGACGTAGCGGCCGGCTGTGCCGCGGTTGCAGCGGGCGCGCCGCTGCCTGGCGCCGGCGCCACGCTGACGCCAGGCGGTGGCGCCAGGCTTTCGGTCGTCATGCCAGAGGAGCCGGCCGCGGGAAGGCTGGGTGCTGGCTGTGCCGGAGGCACTGCAATGTCCGACGCGGTGGTTTCGGCGCTGGCGCTCTCCATGCCCGGGGCACCCGGCAGCTGGATTTGCTGACCGATCTTGAGAACATAGGGAGGCTGAAGCCCATTGGCGGCGGCGAGCGCGCTTACCGTGGTTGCGTGCTCGCGGGCGATGTGGAAGAGCGTATCCCCGGCGACAACGGTGTAGATGCCGCCCGGTGAAGCGCTCGCATGGGGAATTGCCAGCTCCTGCCCTGGCGTCAGCTCGTAGGGCGGAGCCAGGTGATTGGCGTCGATCAGGCTTTGTACCGGCACGCCGAACAGCTGGGCGACGCTGTCCACCGTGTCGCCGGATACGGCAACGTAAAGTTGATCGCCCGGCTGAACATTGGCCGGAAGGACGCCGGACGGCGAACCCGTATCGGCCGAACTCCCGGCGCCGTAGTCGCTGCACCCGGCAAGCAGCAAAGCCGCGACCAGGCAACCCGCGATGCCGCCTATCCTCATCCGCTCGCCCGTTCCGCGGGTAACCCGGGCAGAAGCGGCACGAACCGCACGTCGCATAGCTTTTCCGTCGTTATTTCCGTTTCCAGGCGTCGCACTCGCATCAACTCCTGATCCGCGCGCTCCGGCCCGAGAGGCAGCACCATGATGCCCCCGACGGCAAGCTGGGCCAACAGGGTCTCTGGCATGCCCGCCGCCGCCGCCGTAACGATGATGCGGTCGAAAGGCGCCTGGGCGGGCCAGCCCTTCATGCCGTCGCCGGCGATGGCGGTGATATTGTGGATGCGCAGCGCGGCGAATCGGCGCTCTGCCTCGGCCAGCAGCGCCCTGTGGCGCTCGATTGTGTAGACGCGCCTGGAAAGCCGCGCCAGCACCGCAGACTGGTAGCCCGACCCGGTGCCGATCTCCAACACCTTGTGGCGCGGCGTCAGGTCGAGAGCCTGGGTCATCAAGGCGACAACTTGCGGCTGGCTGATCGTCTGGCCCTGGCCGATGGGAAGCGCCTTGTCCTCATAGGCCTGGTCGTGAAAAGACTCCGGCACGAAGGATTCCCGGGGAATCCGCTCGACGGCGGCGAGCACGGCGGTATCGGTGACACCGCTCCGGCGCAGCGCCATGATCAACCTGATCTTGCGCGCCGCCAGACTCACCCGAAGGCTTCCGAGAGGCGCCGTACCATGGCCCCGTGGGTGAGATCGAGGTGAAGCGGCGTGACGGCGATGGCGCCCTGGCGCACGGCCCAGAGATCGGTCCCCTCGCCCACCGGATTGTCGCTGGTGAAGTCGCCGATCCACAGATATTTCCGGCCCATGGGATCGGTGGCCTGAGCGATCTCGATATTGGCCGCCCGCCGCCCCTGGCGCACGACCCTCATGCCGGTGGCCTTGCCCTTGGCGAGATAGGGGAAGTTGACGTTGACCAGCACGCCTTCGGTCCAGGGAACGGAAACCAGACGCCGCACCACTTCGGCCCCATGCTGCTGGGCCACATGCCAGGATAGCACCTGGCCCTGGCGCATCTGGCTGAGCGCGATGGCGCGGATGCCGAGCAGGGTCGCTTCCATGGCCGCCGCCACGGTGCCGGAATAGGTGACGTCCTCGCCCAGATTGCTGCCCCGGTTGACGCCCGAGAGCACCAGGTCCGGGCGCCGGCCTTCGATCAGGTGATTGACCGCCAGCAACACGCAGTCGGTCGGCGTGCCGTCCGCCGCGAAGCGCCTGGGCGCGATCCGGCGCACCTGGAGCGGCCGGCGCAAGGTCAGCGAATGGCCGGCACCACTCTGCTCCATCTCCGGCGCCACGACCCAGACATCGCGGCTCAAGGACCCGGCGATCTTCTCCAGAACCTTCAGGCCCGGTGCATTGATGCCATCGTCATTGGTGACGAGGATACGCGCTTCGGAGAGCTTCAGCGGGGGTTTGCTCATGGCATCTCGATCGCCGCGAGCCCTCCCATGTATGGATGGAGGACCTCCGGCAGCGCAATCGAGCCTCCGGGCTGCTGGTAATTCTCCAGGATGGCGATGAGCGTGCGTCCGACGGCAAGGCCGGAGCCGTTCAAGGTATGGACAAAGCGAGTACCCTTGGCGCCGGCCTCGCGGAAACGGGCCTTCATCCGCCTGGCCTGAAACTCGCCGCAGTTCGAGCAGCTGGAGATCTCCCGGTACCGGTTCTGGCCCGGCAACCAGACCTCGATATCGTAGGTCTTGCGGGCCGCGAAGCCCATGTCGCCGGTGCAGAGCACGATGGTGCGGAACGGCAAGCCCAGGCGCTTCAGCACCGTCTCGGCGCATTCCGTCATCCGTTCATGCTCCGCCTCGGACTGCTCGGGCCTTGCGATGGAGACCAGCTCAACCTTGCTGAACTGATGCTGGCGGATCATGCCGCGAGTATCCTTGCCGGCCGCCCCCGCCTCGGATCGGAAGCAGGGTGTATAGGCGGTGAGGCGCTGGGGCAGCGCCGCAGCCTCGAGGATGCTGTCGGCCGCCATGTTGGTCAGCGGCACTTCCGCCGTCGGGATCAGCCAATAGTCGCCTGAGACGCGGAACAGATCCTCGGCGAACTTCGGCAACTGCCCCGTCCCATAGAGTATCTGATCCCTGACCAGGAACGGCGGTGCGACTTCGGTGTAGCCGAACTGGCCCACATGGAGATCCAGCATAAAGGCGGCCAGCGCCCGCTCGAGCCTGGCGAGCGCACCTTTCAGCACCACGAAGCGCGCGCCTGATAGCTTCGCCGCCATGGTGAAGTCCATCAGGCCCAGGGCCTCGCCCAGCTCGAAATGCTGAAGCGGCTTGTTCAGGCGCGGCGTCTCGCCGTGTCGGCGGAGTTCTCTGTTGGCGGTCTCGTCGGCCCCATCGGGCACATCGGGCGCGGGCAAGTTCGGAATCGTTGCCAGCAGGGCGTCTATCTCGCCACCCTTCCGCCGCTCGGCTTCCTCGGCCGCAGGCATCGTTTCTTTGATTCGGGCGACCTCGGCTACGGCAGAGGCCGCGGCCGCCTCGTCGCCCTTTGCCTTCAGCCGGCCGATGTCCTTCGACAGCGAATTGCGCCGCGCCTGCATCTCTTCCAGAGCCTGCTGCAGCCGCCGGCGCTCCTGATCGACGGCAAGGATCGACGCCGCCAGGGGCGGCAATCCCCGCCGCTTCAGGCCCGCGTCGAAGGCAGTGGGGTCGTCACGAATGAACTTCAGATCATGCATCGGGCGCTCGAGTCGCCATGGGCCGGTGCAGGGTTATAAGACGGCCGACTCGTTCTAGTCCACCCAAGGGACCGTTGGCGCCGTCCTCAGACGGTGCCGGAGCCCTTCAACTCGTCATCGATCTCCTTGTCCCGCTCCGCCTTCTTTTTCTCGACCCACCGCGCCGACCAGATGGAAATCTCATAGAGAACCACGATCGGCAGGGCGAGGCTCATCATGCTGAATGGATCGGGCGGCGTGACCACGGCGCAGACCGCGAAGACGCCCACGATGGCGTAGCGCCGCTTCTTGCGCAGGCCCTCGGATGTGACGATCCCGACCCGGGCCAGCAGGGTCAGTAAGACCGGAAGCTGGAAGCAGAGGCCGAAGGCGAAGATCAGCTTCATCACCAGGGAGATGTAGTCGCTGACCTTGGCCTCGAGCTGGATCGGGAGGGAATTCGGGCCGCCATGTTGCTCGAAGCCGAGGAAGAACCGCCAGGCGACCGGCAGCATCACGTAGTAGAGGACGCTGGCGCCGATGATGAACAGAACCGGCGTGGCCACCAGGAAGGGCAGGAAGGCCTGGCGTTCGTTCTTGTAAAGCCCCGGCGCGACGAAGGCCCAGATCTGCCCGGCGAAGACCGGGAAGGTGACGCAGGCCGCACCGAACAGGGCGACTTTGACCTGGGTGAAGAAGACTTCGGTCAGGTCCGTGTAGATGAAGCGATGGCCCGTCTCCTTGATCAGTATATTGGCCAGCGGCTGGGCAAGAAAATTGAAGATGTGCTGGGCGAAATAGAAGCAGCCGAAGAAGGCGATCAGCAGGGCCAGGCACGCATAAAGCAGGCGACGTCGCAGCTCGACCAAATGGTCGAGCAAGGGCATCTTCCTGTCGTCTTCAGCGCCGGCCAAGTATCTACGCGCTCTTCTTCAAGTCCCCTGCGGCACCCGCTTCCGGGGCTTCGGGTGCTTGTGGCTCGGCAGGGACTTCACTCACCGCGGGTAGCTCGCCCGGACGATCGGTCGCTGCGGCAGCGAGTTGCTCGCCTGGCGCGGGCGGCTCCAGGGAATGGGGCGGTGCGGGCGGCGGCTCGTGAATGACGATCTCGGCTTCGGCCGCCTTCTCTTCCGCCGCGGCTTCGGTCAGGGGATCGGCTTCGATCGCCGCCTTGATCTCGCCGGAAGGATCGACCTGCTTGGCGATCGTGTTCTCGACCCCTTCGGACATGGCTTGCTGGATGGAGCGACGGGTCTCGTCCAGCTCCGCCTCGCGCACCAGCTCATCGACGCCGCTGCGGAACTCACCCGCCATCTTGCGCGCCTGGCGCAGAAGCGAGGCGCCGGTACGGATGGCGTTGGGCAATTCCTTAGGGCCGAGCACCAGCAAGGCGACCACCAGCAGGATGGCGATATGCGACCAGCTCAGGTCGAACATGAAAGACGTCCCGGCCGATGGCTCAGCCGGCGGCTTTGTCCTTGCCGCCCAGATCGGCCTCGATGGCCTTGTCGCCGCCCTCGGCGGGCTTGGTCTCTTCCTTCATGCCCTTCTTGAAGGCCGTGATGCCCTGGCCCAAATCCTTCATCAGATTGGGAATCTTGCCGCGCCCCCCGAAGACGACGAGGACGATCAAAAGCAAGATAAGCCAGTGCCAGATGCTAAACGATCCCATGCGGGTCTCCTGGAACGCGCCGTGCGCGATTGAGGGCGGACTATGGCAAAAACACCTGTCGGCCGCAACGCAACTTATCTGGCGTCGCTCATGGCAAATATAAAGACGGGCAACTGTCCCATTTCACCGGCGGCCGCCTTCGTCGTCATCTTCGGCCTCCGCTTCGGCAGCGGCAACGGTGGCTTCGAAATCCCCGGCCCCTTTGTCCTCGCTTACGTCTTCCCCGTCCTCGTCTGCTTCTTCCGGCGGTGCGACAGCCGCCATGGCTTGCGCGCCCAGGGTCGAGATGGCGGAACGGGCGTCCAGCAGCCCGGCGGCGCGAAGCTCTTCCATTCCCGGCAGAGCCTCGCGGCTTTCCAGGCCGAAATGATCGAGGAAGGCATCGGTGGTGACCCAGGTGACCGGCCGGCCTGGGGTTTGGCGCCGGCCCTTGGGCTTGATCCAGGTCGCTTCCAGCAGGGTGTCGAGGGTACCGCGGGAAAGGGCGACGCCGCGGATTTCCTCGATCTCGGCCCTGGTCACAGGCTGGTGATAGGCGATGATCGCCAACGTCTCGATCGCCGCCCGGGAGAGCTTGCGAGGGACGATCGTCTCCAGCTGCAACCGGCCAGCCAGGTCCGGCGCGGTACGGAAGGCCCACCGGTCATTGAGCTGCACCAAATGCACGCCGCGATTGGCGTAGAGCCCCGCCACTTCCTGCAGCAGCCCCTTAATATCCGCGTCCTCGGGCAGCCTGGCGGCGAGGGTCTTCTCGGCCATAGGTTCGGCCGAAGCGAACAACATGGCCTCCACGAGCCGCAAAAGCTGGAATCTGTCCTCGCCCATTGTTTCAGGTCTAAGCCGTCACAGGAGAATCGGAAACCCCTTGATTTCCCGGTGGTTATAGACTCGGGGCCGTTCGGGCGCCAGCCGATTTGACTTGGCGGGGCGGTTCTCTCCAGGCGAGGATGGAAAAGGTAGCAAGCATGGCCGGCAAACGACCTTCCCCCAGTCACCCGTCGGGCGTCGCGTTGCTGGGCGACATAGGCGGGACCCATGCGCGCTTCGCGCTGCTGGCGCAAGGCCGCATTTCGGAGGTTACGACCCTAGATGTGGCCGACTACAGCGGACCCTATCCCGCGATTGAGGCGTTCCTCGGCAGGCAGCCGCCCGGCGCGCAAATCGACCACGCCTGCCTTGCCATCGCCGGCTGGATCGAGGAAGGCCGCGCCACCCTCACCAACGGCAATTGGACCCTGGGCGAAGCCGAAATGTGCCGGTCGTTCAAGTTCAAGTCCGCGACCCTGGTCAATGATTTCGAAGCCATCGCCTGGTCCCTGCCCCATCTGGCGCCGGGCGATCTCCACTATCTCGGCGGTCCGACAAAACTCTCCGAGCCGGCGCCCATGGCTGCCCTCGGACCGGGAACCGGTCTTGGGGTCGGCTGTGTTCTCCCCGAAGGAGAGTCCTGGCGGGCGCTCGCCAGCGAGGGCGGCCACGCCACCCTTGCCGCCGGAGACGATCGGGAAGCGGCGGTCATCACGTGGCTCCGCCAGCGTCACGGCCATGTCTCGGCCGAGCGAGCGCTTTCCGGCGACGGTTTGATCAACCTGTACGACGCCATCGCCTCGCTCGATGGCCGCGACGTGCCGCCCTTGAGCGCCCCAGAGATCGCCGACGCGGCGCTTTCCGGGCGAAACCCCGCGGCCAAAGCCGCCCTCGACATGTTCTGTGCCTTCCTCGGTGTCGTGGCCGGCAACCTCGCCTTGATCTACGGAGCCCGGGGCGGGGTCTATGTCAGCGGCGGCATCGTGCCGAGGTTTCCCGACTACGTGGCCCAATCCGAATTCCGCCGACGCTTCGAGGACAAGGGCCGCCTCAAGCACTATCTGGAGGTCAT
>DATNJA010000243.1:0-2042 GCA_035604155.1 Candidatus Udaeobacter sp.
TCGCGCCAACCTCATGCACCGCAGGCGCCTCGACCGTCTGCTCGACATCGAGGTCGTGCCCGAGATCAACGAAGATCAAATGGCACTCCAATGGCGCTGAACCTTAACCGGACAGCCGTGGGCTTGACCCGGCCATCCACGCCTCTCGGCACTCAAATCGAAGACGTGGATGCCCGGACCTTGGCCTTCGGCCGGCCCAAGCATGACAGCACAATGCTAGCGAAGGCGCGCGAGGACTCACGTCAGTTGATCCCAGCGGGCCAACCGGACAGCGGTCGGCTCGACCTGGGCTTCCATGCGTTTCAGCAGCGACAAAGAAGACGTGGATGGCCGGGTCAAGCCCGGCCATGACGAAAAGGGAGCGTCATGGCGAATCACTCGACTGCAAAGCCGGATGCTGGTGTCAGTGACGGTGATCGCGGTAGCGACCTGGTTCCCGAACCGGCGAAGCCTGCGACCGACCTTGTCCTTGAGCGGCTTTCGAGGCTCCATCCCAAGATCATCGATCTCTCTCTCGATCGGACCTGGCGACTGCTGAAGCGGCTCGGTCACCCGGAGCTGAAGCTCCCGCCGGTCGTCCATGTCGCCGGCACCAACGGCAAGGGCTCGGTCATCGCCTACCTGCGGGCGATGCTGGAGGCGGCCGGCTATCGCGTGCATGCCTATATCTCGCCGCACCTGGTGCGCTTCCACGAGCGCGTCCGGCTCGCTGGCGCCCTGATCGGCGAGGATGCGCTCCTGGCCCTGCTGGAGGAATGCGAGGGGGTGAACGGGGGCGAGCCCATCACCTTTTTCGAAGTCACGACCGCAGCTGCCTTTCTCGCCTTCGCCCGGGTGCCGGCGGACATCCTGCTCCTGGAGACCGGCCTCGGCGGCCGGCTCGATTCGACCAACGTGATCGAACGGCCGCTCGTCAGCGTGCTCATGCCCATCTCCTTCGATCACATGCAGTATCTGGGCGACAGCCTGGCCAAGATCGCCTTCGAGAAGGCCGGCATCATCAAGGCCCATGTCCCGGCGGTGGTGGGACCCCAGCCGCCCGAGGCCATGGCGGTGTTCGAGGCCAAGGCGGCCGAGCTACAGGCGCCGCTCCATCGCTATGGCCGGGAATGGTATGCGGCGGAGTTGGGCGACGGCATATCGTTCCGGGATTCCGCCGGAGAGCGAAGGTTCCCCAAGCCGGCGCTGGCCGGCGCGCATCAGATCCGCAATGCAGGTGCTGCTCTCGCCTGTCTGCCGCTGTTGAGGGGATTCAAGATCGACGACAAGGCCGCAGCGAGGGGTTTGCGCGAGGTCCAATGGCCCGCGCGGCTCCAGCGCCTGACCCGGGGGCCGCTGGCGACAAGCCTTCCCGCCGGTTGGGAGCTATGGCTCGACGGCGGCCACAACCAGGCGGCGGGCGAGGCGCTTGGGGAATTCATCAGAGGCTGGGCCGAGCGGCCGCTGCATCTCGTCTTCGGCATGCTGAGCAGCAAGGAACCGGTCGCCTTCCTGAAGCCGCTGGCGGCGCAAGCCCGGGACCTGATCGCGGTCAGGATCGCGGGCGACCACGCCTCGCTCGCGGCCGAGGATGCCGCCGCGGCGGCGAAGGCGGCGGGGATCGCGGCCGAAACCGCGGAGAGCGTCGAAACGGCCGTCGCCCGCATCATCGCCCGCGAGCCTCAACCCTCGCGCATCCTCATCTGCGGGTCGCTCTATCTCGCCGGGGTGGTGCTGGAGAAGAACGGCTGAGCAAAAGAAAAGCCCCGCTCGCGCGGGGCTTTTCCCGAGAAGGCGGCACGTTCGGGCTTCAGAGAACCGATTCGACCCACTCCAGGAGCTTGTTCTTGGGCAGAGCGCCGATCTTCGTCGCCGCCACCTGGCCGCCCTTGAACAGCATCAGAGTGGGAATTCCGCGCACGCCGTACTTCTTCGGCGTCTGGGGATTGTCGTCGATGTTCATCTTGGCCACCGTCAGCCGGCCGGAAAGGCTGGTCGCCATTTCCTCCAGCGCCGGGGCGATCATCTTGCAGGGGCCGCACCACTCCGCCCAGTAGTCGACC
>DATNJA010000244.1:0-6860 GCA_035604155.1 Candidatus Udaeobacter sp.
GGGGTCAGCCGCTGGACCGAGCGCTTCCGTTCTTCCCAGGACTTCAGGATCATGCCGGAAATGCTGCTGTTGAGCCCCTGGTAGCCGCTGACCACGAAGCGGGCGAAGGTCTCCGGGAACGATTTGTAAATGTCGTCCACCTGCTTGCTGTAGAAGTCGGTGTAGTCGAGATTGGAATATTGCGGGCCCTTGCCGACGGCGAACACCACGCCCTGATCCTCGGGCGGCGCCAGCTCGGCGCTGGAATGGAGGTAGAGGAAGACGACGCTGGCGATGACCGCGGCGGCGAACAGCGCAGTCACCGGGCGGTAGTCGAGGGAGGAGACGAGGCGCCGGCCATACCAGCGGGTGACCGCCGAGAAGAATCGGTCGACCCGCTTCGCAAACCAGCCCTCTGACATCTCCCGTGTCAGCAGAACCGAGCACATCATGGGCGAGAGCGTGATCGCGACGATGCCCGAGATGATTACCGCGCCGGCAAGCGTGAAGGCGAACTCGCGGAACAGCGTTCCCGTGAGGCCGGAGAGAAACCCGATTGGCGCATAGACCGCAGCGAGGGTCAGGGTCATGCTGACCACCGGACCGGCGATTTCCCGGGCGCCGATCACCGCGGCCTCGATCGGCGATTTCCCCTCTTCGATATGGCGGTAGATGTTTTCGACCACGACGATGGCGTCATCGACTACCAGGCCGATCGCCAACACCATGGCCAGCAGGGTCAGAAGGTTGAGGCTGAATCCCAGCGCCAGCATGATGATGCAGGCGCCGACGAGCGACAGCGGAATGGTGACGGTCGGGATCGCGACGGCGCGTAGAGTGCCGAGGAAAAGGAAGATCACGACCACGACGATGCCGAGCGCCTCGAACAGCGTGCGCTCCACCTCGTTGATCGAGGAATTGATGAACTTCGTCGAGTCATAGACGATGTTCATGGTCACGGTCGGCGGCAATCCGTGTTCGATGACCGGCTGCAGGGCCCGGATGTCGCGCACGATGTTGAGCGGATTGCCCGTGGGCGTCGCCTGGATGCCGATGAAGACCGCCCGCTCGCCGCTCATCATGACACTGGAATCGGTGCTCTGAGCCCCCAGGTCGACGGTGCCGATGTCCTGCAGGCGAACCAGGCTGCCGCCTTGGGATTTGACCACCATCTGACGGAACTGCTCGACGCTGGTGAGGCCGGTGTTGGCGGTGACATTGGCGACGGTGAAATAGCCCTTGGTCTGGCCCGGCGCCGACTGAAAATTGTTGGCTTGGATTGCCGCCGACACGTCGGAGGCCGAGACGCTGCGCGCGGCCATGCGCAGCGGGTCGAGCCAGACCCGCATGGCGAAAGTCTGGCCGCCGAGAACCTCGGCATTGGCGACGCCGTCCACCGTGGCGAGCAGGGGCTGGACCACGCGGCCCAAATAGTCCGTGATGGCCGCCCCCGACAGTGCGGTGCTGGCGAAGCCGATATACATGACGTCGGTGGTTTGCCCGGTCGTCTTGGTGATGACGGGGTCGTTCGATTCCTTCGGGATCAGGTATTTGACCTGCTGCACCTTGGCCATGACATCGGTCATGGCCCGGTTCGGGTCATAGTTCAGCCTGATGTAAGCCGAAACGGTGCTGAGCCCTTGGGTCGACGACGAGGTCATGTAGTCGATGCCCTCGGCGGTGGCCACCGCCTGCTCGATCGGCTGGGTAATGAAGCCCTGCATCAGCTCGGGCGAGGCGCCGGGATAGGAGGTGGTGACGCTGATCACCGTGTTCTCCAGCCGCGGGTATTGGCGGATCGGCAGGTCGAAGAAGGCGCGCAGCCCGATCAGCAGGATCAGGAGGCTCACCACCGTCGCCAGCACCGGCCTGCGGATGAAAAGATCGGTAAACTTCATCTCTCTCGCTCTGACTCGCTAGGCTTGGCGGTTCGGATGAGCCAGGTCGCTCGCTTGACGCGGTATCTCAATTGACCGGCACTGTTGCCGGCTTGGCGATCGCCTCGCTGTCGGTCAGCACCGCCTCGGCGCCGTTCTGCAACTTGAGCTGGCCGACGGTGACCACCAGGTCCCCCGGCTTGACGCCGTCGAGGATGGCAACCTTTCCGTCATGGCGCTCGCCCGTCTTTACGAAGGTCTGCACCGCCTTATAGACGGGCTTGCCGCCGATCTGCCGGCCCACCGGGGTCAGCAGGAAAACCGACTCGCCATAGGCCGTGTAGTCGACCGAGGTCTCCGCCACGGTGGTCACGTGGGGATCGGCCGGAAGGACGACGCGGGCGACCGCGAATATGCCCGGCAACAATAGATGGCCGGGATTGTCCAGGGTTGCCTGCACCTTGATGCTGCGCGTGGCGGGATCGATCTGCGGCTCGATCGTCGTCAGCTTGGCCGGAAACACCCGGTCGGGGAAAGAGTCGACGCGGACCTCGATATCCTGGCCCACGGCGAGGTCGGAGCGCGTCTGCTCCTGCAAAGTGAAGTCGGCATGGAGAGTGTCGAGATCCGTCAACGTCACGATGGCCGTGCCGGCGCTTAAGTATTGACCAAGGTCAATCTGGCGCACACCGAGCTCGCCGCCGAAGGGCGCGCGGATCAACTTCTGGGCGATCGTTGCCTGAATCTTGGCCATCCCGGCCTGTGCCACTTCAAGCTCGCTCTGGTTCTGGTCCACGGTCTGCTGGGACGAGAACTGCTGCTTGGCAAGCGTGCTATTGCGGGCAAGCGTCAACTGGGCCATATGGGCCAGGGCCACGTAATTGGCGAGGTCGGCTCTCTCCGGCTCGTCGTTGAGCTGGATCAGGGGGTCGCCTGCCCTGACCGTGCTGCCGGACTCGAACATAATTTTGGTGATCCGCCCGCTGACCTCGGGCGAAACCGTCACTTGATGGACCGCCACGATGCTGCCGATGCCTTCCAGATAGCGCGCCATGGGCTCGCTGGCGGCAGCCACCGCCATGACCGGGGTCGGTGGCGGACGGTTGTTGGCGAAGAATTGGGCGATCATCTTTTGCCGGAACTGGTCGAACCCGTAGAGGCCGCCCAGCACGACCGCAAGCAGCACTGCCATGATGGCGAGCCTGACCACGAGCTTGCGCCGGCTCGGGCGTGGCCGCTCCGGCAGGGTCGGTTCTATGGCACTTTTCGAAACCGGCATGTCCATTGACCAGGGACTCCTCGAGATCGACAGCGGGTTCGGCGTCAGACCGGCCGCGGCGGGCGCTCGCCGGGTCGTCGGCCCGCGGCCGGGCGAGCGGCGCCATTGACGCGACCCCGGTGCTGCTTGGTCTTGAAGCCGTGACCTTTCGCGCTCGAGGGTTCGCGGCCGGACGCCGGGTCCGACGACGCGTCAGGCCGGTAGTGGCGGGCGATGGCCCGCTCGCTGAGGCCCATGCCGCGCAGGCAGAAACGGGCGGCCTCGGCAATTACCGCCTCCAGATTCCCGGTGCGCGGAAAGATGTCGCTGCCGGATAGGCGCCCCAGCGCGATATGCGCGGCGACATGATGGGCGAACCAGAAGGCCTCCGCCGGATCGATCCCGTTGCGGCGCATGTCGCCTGCCCGTCTGGCCGCGGCCATGCTGGCGGCGAAGACCGGCAGCACCGTGCCGTTGATGCGCGACATCAGGATGCGGGCGTATTCGCCGTCCTCGATCAGGCTCTGCAACACCAGGCGCTGGCGGGTGCCAAGCGTCGAGGGATCGCCGATCTCGCCGGCGACCAGCAGGCGGAACAGCAGATGGATCATGTGCACTAGAGTCGCGGTCGAGGGCGGCAGCGCCTCCAGCCGGTCGAGATCGGGGTCGCCCCGGCAGCAGAGCTCCAGAATCTCCTCATAGAGCGCGGCCTTGTTGGGAAAATGCCGATAGAGCAGGGCCTCGGAGACCCCGACGATCTCCGCCACCTCCTTGGTCGTGGTCCCGGCGAACCCCTTGCGCGCGAAAAGCGGCATGGCGATCTCGACGATCGCCCGCCTGCGGTCCGCCGCATCCATGCGTCTGGCTGCCATGGCGGGGAAACTTAGTGATTACTCACTTACTGTCAAGTTAGCAATTTGAGGATGTAATCGTAGATCTTCTCAAGGACCAATCGCGCGTGACAAATATGTCGCTGGACCACCGGGATTCGAGCCCGGCCTCGCGGAATGGCGGAGCCGGGCTCGATTTAGGTCAGGCGCTGGCGTACCAGCGCTGGTCGGTCGGGCGCCGGTCGGTCAGGCGCTGGCTTTGGCTTCGGCGGCAAGCGTGGCGCGCACGGCGGGCCGGGCGCCGACGCGATCGAAATAGGCTTTCAGCACCGGCCACTTGGCTAGGTCCATCTTGGCGTAGCCGGTCCAGCTAAGGATCGTATAGAGATAGGCATCGGCCACGCTGAAGCTGCCCATCAGATAGTCCTTGCCCTTGAGGGCATTGCTGAGGAAGTCGAAACGGGCCGAGAGGTTTTCCCTGACGATCTCCTTCCACTCCTCGCTTGCCTTGGGGTTGAACATCGGGCCCATCCCCTTGTGGATCTCGGCGGCGATGTAGTTGAGCCACTCCTGGAGCCGGTAACGATCGATGCTGCCCGCCGGGGGTGCCAGCTTCGCTTCGGGCTTCCGGTCGGCGAGGTACTGGACGATCGCAGCACCTTCGGTCAGGACCTTGCCGTCATCCATCTGCAGGGCCGGGACCTGACCCTTGGGATTGATCTGGCGAAAGTCGGCGCCGGACTTGGTCTTCTTGTCCTTGAGATCGACGGCTTCGGATTGGAAGGGGAGGCCCAGTTCGTTGAGCACAATGTGCGGCGAAAGCGAGCAGGCGCCGGGGCTGAAAAAAAGCTTCATGGATTTTCGTCTCCTTTGTCATTGGAAAAGCGGAGTTGGACGATGGACCGCCGCCGGAGCCAGGCATTGCCTTGAGCCAAGCAGGACGCCGGGGCGGCCGGGCAGAGGATAGAATGGCGTTCGGTTCGACCATCTCAAGCCCCCATGGGCTTAAGCGAGGACGCATTTCGTTCCCTGGTTTCCGGCGGGTTACGCGTGGTCGACGCATTGGGGACGGCGAGTCCTGGCGCAAGTCGCAGCCGACCGGTCCCACCGATCACAAAAGTTTCACGCAGCGAATAAGTCGAGTGCGCGGAAAAATGGAGGCGACATCCTCGATACATGCCTGAAACGCGGTGGCGCCTGGGCCGACGCAAGCGACCGGTCGTGCCTGCGCGATGCAGCGCGTCGAACCCGCAGGAGGCGCTCGGCGTCCTGTCCGGCGCCCCTTGCGCTGCAATCGTCCGGCGCCGCGGCGATCAGTTGAACCGTTCGAATTGACCATGCAGGATCATTCGTAATACGGTGCAACCAACGGAAAATTGTGACGAGAATTGTCATACAATAGTGCCGGGAATGCATTCCTCGGTTTCACTTCGTCTTCACCTGTATCGCACGATAGTTCTTGCCTTGCCGGTTACCGTGGCGAGGGCCGGACTCGTTCTCATGCTCAGCGTGGACAGCATGCTGGCCGGGCGCGCGGGCGGCAACGAGCTCGCCTACATGGGCATCAGCATGGCGCCGCAGCTCATCATGTTGACGACCGGCGTCGGACTCCTGGTGGGCACGCTGGTTCTGGCCGCCCAGGCCCGCGGGGCCGGCCGAACGGGCGAGTGCGGCCGGATCTGGCGCCTTGCCCTTCTGTTCGCCGGCGCGCTCGGCCTCGCTTTTGCCGTTCTGCAATGGCATGGCGACCTTCTCCTTCGCCTGTTCGGGGAAGATGAGGAGATCGCCCGGGGCGGCGGTGAGGTCCTGCGCATGTGGGCGCTCGGCACTCCGGGCTTCATGCTGTACATGGCCACCTCCTCCTTCATGGAAGGCATCAGCCGGCCACGCGCGGCGATGTTCATCGTCATCGCGGCCAATGTGATGAACTACGGTCTCGGTCGCGCGCTGGTCTTCGGCCATCTGGGTCTGCCGACCATGGACGCGGCGGGTGCGGCGCTGGCGACGTCGATCACGCTGTGGCTCATGTTCCTGGCGCTGTCGATCTATGCCTTGTCGATGCGCGATGCCAAGCAGCTGGGTATCTGGGCACCGCTCGCCGGACACTTTCATCTCGTGGGCAAGATGCTGCTTCTCGGCCTGCCGGTGGCGCTCTCGGTCGTGTTCGAAACCGGGGCATTTTCGGGCGCGGCGGTGATGGCGGGCTGGCTGGGCGCCACGCAGCTCGCCGCCTATCAATTGTCGAACAACGTGATTTCCTTCCTCTACATGATCTCCCTCGGCCTCGCGACGGCCGCGGCGGTGCGCGTCGGCAATGCTTCGGGATCCGGCGATCATGGCGGCGTCGCCACGGCCGGCTGGATCGCCGTCAGCCTGGCCTTTTTCGTCATGCTCGCGATCGGGCTGGCCATCGCCCTGTTCCGCCTCGACGTCGTCGCGCTCTACACCGCCGATCCCGATGTTGCCGCCGCCGCGGCTCCCGCTCTGGCCCTGCTCTCCATCCTCGTCATCTTCGACAGCACCCAGGCCGTGCTCATGGGCGCGCTCCGCGGCGCCGGTGACGTTCTGGTGCCGACGGCCACCTATGCAGTCGCCTTCGGCGGCTGCGCGATTCCCTTATGTTACTACTTCGGCTATCGCCAGAACGGCAGCACGACCGGGCTGGTCGCGAGTCTGATCGCCGGACTCGTCGTCGCCGCTCTGCTCTTGGCGCTCCGCTTTGTCATCATCGCGCGACGGCGCCCTGTCGCAGTCCTCGCCTAGAGCCTGACACGTAGAACAAGATTCACGGGTCATGTGTGGATGGCCCCCGGCCTGCAAGAGTTTTGTAGCGCTTGGTTTGGTCGCTTGCGGTCATGTGTCCGGCCTTTCGGTGCGGTCAGACATGGACCGCTGGCCCTGATGGGTTCCGCGGAT
>DATNJA010000245.1:0-4901 GCA_035604155.1 Candidatus Udaeobacter sp.
GATTCACGGGTCAGCCTCTATCAAGCTGACCCGTGAATCTTGCTCTACATGTTAGGACTAGAGCCTGATTCACGTCTCAAGCCGAGCAGGCTTGAGACGATCAGGCTCTAGCAGCTTGGCAGCCCGATCCGGCCGGGCTACATCTGCTGGAGAAGCATCATGCCGGCAGCACCATGACCGACGCCGAGTTACTCTCCCAGATCGTCGCCGCGCTTGGCCAAGGAAGGGCGGATATCGCCTTTTCCTCCGGGCTCGAGAGCCATATGGACTTCCCGGGCAATAGCGAGACCGACAAGGGCCAGTTCATCCTGCCCTCCATCCCACTGGTGGGCGCGGCCTGGTGGTTCGGCAGTTGGCCGGGCTTCGGCGGCGCGATCCTGCTGCTGGCCGGGCTCTATTATGTCTGGTGGCGCAAGGTGGTGCGGACCCGGATGCGCCGGCGCTTCATCGACAAGGCCATGACCGACCTCAAGCTCTGGCGCAAATCCTGGGGCTTCGCCGGCATTTCGCTCAAGGCCGGGACGAGCGAATGCCTGTCGCCCAAGGGCGACTGGCGGGCCTTCGCGGCGGCGCTGAAGCAAGCCAGTCCGGGCTGAAACGAAGGTCTTTGCAAGAGCGATAGCGGCCGGCCAGGGTATCGCCTTGTCGCGCGGGCGCTCAACCACCACATTCGCCGCGCCCTTTTTCCTCGGAGACCAGCACATGATCGATCTCAAGACAGCGGGAACCTATTCGCTCGGCAGTCGCAGCGTGAAGCGCATGGGCTATGGCGCCATGCAGCTCGCGGGTCCCGGTGTATTCGGGCCGCCCAAGGACCGCGGCGCGGCCTTGGCGGTGCTCCGCGAGGCCGTTGAGGCCGGGGTCGATCATATCGACACGAGCGACTTCTACGGGCCTCACATCACCAACCAGCTCATCCAGGAGGCTTTGCATCCGTATCCCCAGAACCTCGTGATCGTGACGAAAGTCGGCGCGGTCCGAGGCAGCGATGCCTCTTGGATCCCGGCACAGGGCAAAGCGGAACTGACGCGCGCCGTGCATGACAATCTGCGCAACCTGAAGGTCGATGCGCTCGACGTCGTGAACCTCCGAATCACTGGCGACGTCCATGCCCCCACCGAAGGCTCCATCGCGGAGCGATTCGCCACACTTGCAGAGCTGCAACGAGCGGGGTTTATCCGGCATCTCGGCCTCAGCAACGTCACCTCTGCACAGGTTGCCGAGGCAAGGAAGATCGCGCCGGTCGTCTGCGTGCAGAATCACTACAACCTTGTGCATCGCCACGACGATCTGATGATCGATGAGCTTGGGCGGAAGGGGATTGCTTATGTGCCTTTCTTTCCGCTCGGGGGCTTCACGCCACTCCAGTCTCAGACTCTGTCGACCGTTGCGCAAAGGCTTGGCGCGACTCCCATGCAAGTAGCGCTCGCCTGGCTTCTCGCACGCGCACCCAGCATCCTTCTCATCCCCGGCACGTCGTCACTGAAGCATCTGCAAGAAAACCTGGCGGCCGCCGACATTGTCCTCCCGGAAGACGCCCGTGCCGAATTGGACGAGATCGGTGCTGGCGGACGGTAGGAAGTTCTGTCCGCGTCGGCGCCCTGTCTGCCGAGGCTGGGAATCAAAGTCTCGGCCCGAACCTGCTCTGGCCGACCTCAGCTGCCGATGTCGAAATCGAAATACTTGTCGTTCAGCTTCTTGTATGTGCCGTCGGCGCGTAGTGCTGCGAGCGCCCGGTTGAGGGCGACGAGCAGGTCGCCGTCCTCCTGGCGCAGCGCGATGCCTGCACCCTCGCCATCGATGGCCGGATCGGCAACGGGCGGGCCGACGAGAGCGAAATCCTTGCCCGCATCGGACTTGAGGAATCCCGCATCGAGGCTGACCTGATCGGCGAAACCGAGATCGATGTTCGCCGACGCCAGATCCTGCTCGAGCGCACCCTCGTTGTCGTAGAGTGCGAGAACGGCATCGGGAAAATGCACCCGCAGCAGGATCGCCTGGGTGGTCGCCCGCTGGACGCCGATCCGCTTGCCGGCCAGCCCCTGGGGCGTCGTCTCGATCTGGCGCCCCTTGCGGGCGACGAAGCGGGCCGGGATCGAACGGTAATAGGGACCGGCGAAATTCAGCGCCTGCTTGCGCTCCGCGGTGATGGCCATGGAGGAGACGATGGCATCGTATTTTCCCAGGAGCAGGCCCGGCACCATGCCGTCCCAGTCCTGCTGGACCAGCTCGCATCGCATGTGCAGGCGGGCGCAAAGTGCCTCGGCGATATCGACATCGAAGCCGGCGAGGTTGCCATCCTTGTCGATGTAGTTGAAAGGTGGATAGGCGCCTTCCACGGCGACCCTGAGAGTGGGCGGCGCCTCGATGTTCTGGAGATACCAAAGGCAGCCGCCGGCTGCGAGCGCCACGACGACGAAGGCGGCGATCAATCTCTGCATGGGACCAAGAGCATTTTCCGCCGAAGTGGGCACCGGTTCGGCGCAGAAAATGCGACCAAACCAAAGAATCTAGAGCATGTTTCGATTCGGTCGAATCGAAACATGCTCTAGGTCCCGGCGGCCCCGCTGCCCACCGGCTGCCTCACGGCTTGCCGGTCAGGAACTGGCGGCACCGGTCCGACTTCGGATTGCCGAAGACCTGGGCGGGCGGGCCTTCTTCCTCGATGCGCCCCTGGTGCAGGAAGACGACGTGAGAGGCGACGTCTCGGGCGAAGGCCATCTCGTGGGTGACCACGACCATGGTCGTGCCCTCCTCGGCCAGCTGGCGCATGACCCTGAGGACCTCGCCCACCAGCTCGGGATCCAGCGCCGAAGTGGGCTCGTCGAACAGCATGACCTTGGGCTGCATCGCCAAGGCCCGGGCGATCGCGGCGCGCTGCTGCTGGCCGCCGGAAAGGTGGCTCGGGTAGTGGTTGCGCTTCTCGGCGATGCCGACCTTGGCGAGCAGCGCCTCGCCCCGGGCCACCGCCTCGGCCCGCGGAACCTTGAGGACGTGGATCGGCGCCTCGATGACGTTCTCCAGCACCGTCATGTGGGACCAGAGGTTGAAGCTCTGGAACACCATGCCGAGCTCGGAGCGGATGCGGTCCACCTGTTTATTGCTTTCCGGCACGGCGTGGCCGTCCCGGGTCGGGCGCATGCGGATCAGCTCGCCGGCGACGAAGACGCGCCCCGAATCCGGCGTCTCCAGCAGGTTGACGCAGCGCAGGAAGGTGCTCTTGCCCGAACCGCTGCTGCCGATCATGGCGATGACATCGCCGTCATTGGCCGACAGCGAAATGCCCTTCAGCACCTCGAGCTGGCCGAAGCGCTTGTGCAGATCCTCGACGACGAGAGCGGCTGGATTCTCCCCCATGCTTCGAGCGCCCCATTTTGCCGGCTCGCCTCAGCTTTGGCGGCTTTGCCCCGCAGGCGCAAGGGGAAAAGCGGAAACGCGCGGAGCCGCGTCCACGCACTTTCATTGGCGGGTCGCCGGCCTATATGCTGCGCCATGGATCAGACGAAGCTCACGGAACTCTCCGCCTGGATCACCGAAACCGGACTCGCGGGACAGCCCGAGACCGGGATGATGGGCGAATTCTGCGCCCGCGCGGCAGCCGCCGGCCTGCCCATCGCCGACGGCATCGTGGTCGTCGACACGCTCCACCCGCTGTACGAAGGCCATGCCATCCGCTGGCGGCGGGACGGGGAGGAAAGGGTCGTCCGCATCGAATACGGCCGCACCAACGAGGGTCCGGCGGCCGAGAGCTATCGCCGGAGCCCGTACTACCATCTGCTCCAGTCGGGCGAGCCCATGTTGCGCCGACGCCTGACGCTGGAAGGGGACAGCGAATTCGAGCTGCTCGCGACCGCCCGGCGCGGCGGGATGACCGACTACGTGGCCTTCCTCGCGCGGTTTGCTGCGGAAGGCGTCATCGGCGATATGGATTGCATCTATTCCAGCTGGTGCACGGACCGTCCGGAGGGTTTTGCCGAAGCCGACGTTGCCGCCCTCGGCCGGCTCTTCCCCTACCTCGCCATCGCCATGAAATGCGCCGCCCTGGGGCGGGTCGCCCGGGCGCTGGCCGAGACCTATCTGGGCCGGGACGCCGGCCGGCTGGTGCTGGGCGGGCGCATAGCCCGGGGCGTGGCCGAGAAGATCGACGCCGTGCTCTGGTTCAGCGACCTCAGCGGCTACACCAAGATCACGGACACGGCAGCACCCGACCAGATCATTCCCATGCTGAACGACTACGCCGAAGCGATCGTCTCCGCCGTCCAGGCCGAGGGTGGCGACGTGCTGAAGCTGATCGGCGACGGGGTGCTGGCGATCTTCCGGGCCGATGCCAGGCCGCGGGCCTGCCTTTCAGCCATCGAAGCGGCGGCGGCGGCCCGTCAGGCCATCGTCGAGCTGAACCAGCGCCGCGACGCCGACAGCCTGCCCACGACCCACATGTATCTGGGCCTCCATGTCGGCAAGGTCTTCTTCGGCAATATCGGCAGCAAGGACCGGCTCGATTTCACCGTTGTCGGGCCGGCGGTCAACGAGGTCAGCCGGATCGCCGCCATGTGCCGATCGGTCGATCAGCCCCTGCTGGTCTCCGCCGGCTTCGCGGCCGCTCTAGGCGAGGCCGGGCCGCAGCTGGTCTCCGTCGGGCGCTATGCGCTGCGCGGTGTCGGCCTTCCGCAGGAGCTGTTCACCCTCGATCCCGGCCGAGAGCCTGATCGTCTCAAGCCTGCTCGGCTTGAGACGTGAATCAGGCTCTAGTCCTAACATGCAGAGCAAGATTCACGGGTCATGTGTGGATGGCCCCCGGCCTGCAAGAGTTTTGTAGCGCTTGGTTTGGTCGCTTGCGGTCATGTGTCCGGCCTTTCGGTGCGGTCAGACATGGACCGCTGGCCCTGATGGGTTCCGCGGAT
>DATNJA010000246.1:0-2722 GCA_035604155.1 Candidatus Udaeobacter sp.
TGTCATTGCCCTTGGCTCCTCTAAAGGCGCTTTTCGCCAAGAGGTGATGCCCTCCTCCTGGTCCGCCATAGGGCTGCACCCTGACGGTGTCCTTATCTATTTCGTTCCCGGCTCCGCCCGTTGCCGGAGGAGCCTTGGGCCTTCGGGGCCCACCTCCGGACTCGTCCGCCGCGAAGTCCTGGAGGGTGGACTTTATGGACGGAGCGACGCGGGCCCCCGCCTCCCTGACTGCGGGGCCCACTTGGTGAGCGAGTAGCGGAGCGGCGATCCCGACCGCGGTCTGGGCCCAGGGCGGCAGGCCCAGTTCCTGCGCGCCCTGGGAAGCGGCGCCGGACACCGCTCCGGCGGCGGCGCCCACCAGCCCGAAGGGCGCGCCGGAGACCGCGCCACTCACACCTTGCTGGAAGAGGCGGCCCCCGAGAGAGTGTGCGTGGTAGGGCGTGTTGCCCAACGCCTTGGCGATGCCCGCCGCCATTTCTTCGCCGGTCGGAAGTTGGCGAAGAGCCGATATGAAAGGCATGTTGTCGGTCGCGGTCGCGCGGGCACGTGCGCCGGGGCCGAGGCGTGCGTATATCTGCGCTGCCTGTGGCGAGGTATGAGTCAGCGCCCGGGTAACGTCGCCAGGCATCGCGGTTAATGCGCCGATGCCTTCTTCGGCGCCCGTCAGCGTCATCCCACCCAGGTGGTTCCAATCGCCGTCAGGCTGTTCCGCGGCCGCCTTCCCGCCATTGACCATGGACTTGCCAGCCGGAAGCCCGTCGACCGATCCGGTCGGCAGCTGATGGTCCTGCTTGGTGCCCGGGCCGGTGGCGGAAGAGGGAGCCATCGCGTCCGGCGAGGGCACGCCGTTGGTCGGGGTGGGTGTCGCGAGAGGCGTGCTCCCGGCGGGTGCCGGCGCGACCGTTCCCGGCGCGGCCCTTTGATCCTGCTGTGCGGGCAAGGCTTGACGCAGAGCCAGCCGGTCCTGCACTGCTTGGTCGATCTCGGAGGCGCCGAAGGGGTTGTGGCCGATCTGATTCCAGATCACGGCATTGGCCAGCTTCGCCACCGTGCCCGGATGGCCCATGTCGATGGGTTGGGTCGGCTTGACGCCCGTGCGCAAGGCGAGGCTGTTCGCATAGTCGCCGGTGTTCCTGGCGCCCCCCGCAGGCGCCCAGGTCGAAGCGACGCCCTTCAGCGTGTTGAGGCCTTGCCGGCCGTGCGCCAGGAGGTCGTCGATGAGCGGAGCGAGCTGGGTGCTGGCGCTCGCGAAGCCTGGGTAGCCGTTGCTGGCGGGCAGATAGCCAGAAGGCCCGATGCTGCTCGGATCGAAGTTGGCGGTTGACGAAATGTCCCCCGCAGGGGCAGGCCCGCGCAGGATCATCGCGACACCCCTCCTCGCGTTTTTTGGCTATGCGTCGATGTGTTCGCGCAGGCATGCACCGAGCCTGGCGGCCCGCGTCTAAGGCGCGGCGCTGGAACTCAGGTCAGGAGGTCTTGGCTTTTGTGTGCGTGCCGTGGCCGGCCTTCTGCACTAGCAAGAGGAGGCGCGGGTGCCGGTGGCAGACTTCGTTCGGGCTATCGCCCGATGCTAGGGCCGATTGGCCGTCCCGCCGCCGTTCCCCAGCGGCACGATGCGGCCGTCGGGGTAGACGTTCACCCAGGTCTTCCGGCCGGATTTCGGGTCGGTCATCGACTGGAGCGTGGGCGCTTCCGCCACGGTCTGCCCGTCGATCGTCGCCGTGCTGCCGGGCCTGAGATCGGATCTGGCATTGAGCGCCTGTGCCAGCGTCACGGCGCCGGCTTTCGTCGCGGCCGCATTCAACGAGCCGTCGGGGTTCATCCAGGTCCGGCCGTCCGGCGCGAGCTGCAGGCCGTTCTGGGTCTGCTGCTTGTAGACCATGAACCCAGGCGAATCTTCGGCCCGCGCCTTGTACAGGTTGATCATCGCGTCGGAGCCGCCGAACATGGCCATTCGCTGGGCGACGTCCATCCAGTAGCGATAGTCATCGAGATAGCCTGGCGGCGACGCGTTCGCCGCTGCCGCGCTGATCGCCCGCGTCGCCGGCGTGGCGGGCGCTCCCGAAGCGGTTGCGCCGGCCACCGGCTGAGCACCCGCGTCTTGGTCGGCCGATGCGCCGGCGTAGCTCGAGGCACTCGCCCCGCCGCCGAATGGCCCCATCCCCATGAGGGCAAGGGTGCGCGCGAGATTGAAATTGTTGCTCGCCGTCTCCGTCATCTGCTGACGGCGCTGGGCCGCGGCCTGTTGGCCGCCGAGGAAGCCCGCGCCGAGCGCCGAGAGCCCCTTGTAGCCCACGGACGAGGCCGAGCCTGCGAGAGCGCCGCGGATCGCATTGCCCAGCGGCGAACTGCCGAGCAGGCCCTGGCTCCCGGTATAGAGAGAACTCGGCAGGGCCATCGGATTGGACTGCGGTTCGACCCCCAACACTTGGTCGAGATAGCCGCCGCCCTGCTGCATTGGATCGGTGAGGAGTGTATCGAACAATCCCATGGGACGAACCTATGCAAGGAGGAAGGGAAGAAGACTGGCGAGGAAGCTACCGCCGCCCGCGGCCCCGGTGCCTGCGGCGCTTCCGCCCACGCCAAGCGCCTGAAGCAAGCCCGGCGTGAGGGCCGCCTTCGCGCCGCCGCCGATCGCGCCGCCAAGCGCGCCAAGCGCGCCGCCGCCGGTGGCGTAGCCGCGGGCAGCGCCCCCGACGGCGCCCATGAAGGGCGAAGCCTG
>DATNJA010000247.1:0-4871 GCA_035604155.1 Candidatus Udaeobacter sp.
GCTACAAGCAGTCGGGCCACGGCCGCGACAAATGCTTCGAATCCATGCTGCTCCACACCCAGACCAAGTCGGTCTGGATGCATCTGGGGAACTGAAAACCGACTGGAGCGGGTTCGGCGCTGGCGCCAGCGCCTGATCGTCTCAAGCCAAATCGGCTTGAGACGTGAATCAGTCGCTACATCTATGAATTAGAGCAAGATTCACCGATTAGGTTGATTCAACCTAATCGGATCTTGCTCTAAGTCCCGTAGCGCCTGGTCTTGGGCGCCGCGACCAGCGGGCGGGGTTTGCGCTTGCGGGCAAGGGGCCGGCGCTGGGCGGGCCAAAGATCACCCGACACATTCGCGAGTGCGCCGGGCTCCAGTTCCAGCACCTGCAGGCGTTCGGGCCGCTCGCCCGGCATCCGGATGCCGTAGGGGGCAGCGGCGTGGAAGCCGAAGCGGCCGTAGTAGCTGAGATCGCCGACCAGGAGCACGATGCCGAAGCGCAGTTCCTCGGCCCGGCGCAAGCTCGCCTGCATCAGCATTTCGCCGAAGCCCTCGCTGCGCCGGTCGGCCACGACGCCGATAGGGCCCAGCAGCAGGGCCGGCTTGATGCCGGGCTCGCCAACCACGACGATGGGCCAAAAGCGCACGCTGCCCACGAGCCGCCCGCGATCCCGGGCGACCAGGCAGAGCTCGCTGATCGGCGCCACCTCCGCGCGGTAGCGATAGGATTGCTTGCGCAGCCTCTCGGGGCCAAAGGCTTCGTCCAGGAGGGCTTCGATGGCGGGGGCGTCTTCAGGCTGTTCGAAATCGATGGCGACGGTCATGGAAGATTCCTCTTGCGGCGCGGCGGTGGACTGACCGTCGGCGGAACCTTCTGCGCGTGGAAGCTTGCGGAGGGACGCTTCGGTCAGACGACGGGGGCGGCGGGGAAAAACCCCGCTCTGCCGGCTCGTCGTCGGATTTGAAGCATCGCTGTCACGCTCTGACCCCTTGCTCAAGGCGCAACACAAATAGCATTGCGCCGGCGCCTGTCAATGCGGTCGGGGGCAAGCTGTGAAAAAAATCCTGCCCGATGCGAAAGGGGCCCGGCGACGGGCCCCTTTGCCTTGGTCAACGGCCTTGGCCACCTACCACCAAAAGATGTAGTAGCCGAGCAGCATTACGGCGATGCCCCCCAAGATCGTCAGATAGGGCAGCACGCCCGCCTTGCGGATGGCCATGGCATCGGCGGTGATGCCGAGGTCGGCCAGCATTTTGTCCGGCCACTTGCCGCCATCCTGGATGTAGTGGCGGAAAATAAAGATCGGGATGATGAGCGCCGCCCCGATTAGGCCCAGCTCCAGCGTGTTGCTGCCATACTGGTTCGCCCCGGCCCCCATGAAGAACATGTTGACGAAACCGAGGATCGCCCCCAGGCCCAGCAGCCAGTTGGGCGCCCGCCAGGGCCGCCGGACATGGCCGGAATCGATGCGATGCAGCCAGCCGGAATTGAGGTTGATGAAGTTGAAAACCATGTAGAGCACGTTGGAAACCGCGAGCACGAAGAGGTAGTTCGACATCATCAGCAGGATCAGGTTGAAGCAGAGGTCGGTCCACATCGCGCGCGTGGGAGTGCCATGCTTATTGACGTAGCTGAGATACTTCGGAAGCCAGCCGTCGACCGAACTCTGGTACAGCGTGCGTGAGGAGCCGGCCATGGCGGTGATGATCGAAAGGATGAGGGCGAGCAGCAGCAGGATCACCATCAGGAAATAGATACTGCCCGCAGATCCGAACATGCTGGCCATGGCCTTGGCCACGCCCGAGCCGTCATAGATCGAGGGATCGAGTATCGCCTTCACGCCAAGGGCACCCTGGAAGGTGAACGGCACCAGGATGAAAATGACCAGGCAGAGAACACCGGAGAAGAAGATTGCCTTGAAGGTGTCGGTGGCGGGATTGGTAAGTTCGCTGGTGTAGCAGACCGCCGTCTCGAAGCCGTAGGTCGACCAGCCGGCGAGGAACATCCCGCCGAGGAAGAGCGACCAGCCGTTCTTGTCCCAGGCGCCGTTGAAGGGATAGTTGGCGCCGTTGGGGTCGCCGAGTGGCACCAGCGGCCCCAGGTTCACAGCCAGCACATGGCCGGTGATGATCGGCCAGACAGCCACGATCAGCAGCGGCACCGTGACGATGAAGCCGACCGCCGTCTGGAACCAGGCAGTGCGCAGGATGCCGCGATGCTGGATGAGGAAGCACAGGAGCAGCAGGGCCGCGCCCAGGAAGAAGGTCGAGTTGATGCGCAAGGTCAGCTTGTCCTGGATGAAGCCCAGGTTGAGCAGCGTCCACTGCCAGGTATTGACCGCGGAATCGGCCGGAAAGAACCCGGTCAGGATGTAGCCGGCGGCGATTCCCGTGCCGATGGACAGCACCGGCGTCCAGGCGAGCCAGTAGCTCCACACCGAGAGCGGGCCGAAGATCTTGCCGTAATGGATCCACGCCGCGGCGCCATAGATCGGCGCCCCGCCCGACTTGTTCGGAAACATTCCCGCGATCTCGGCATAGGTGAAGGACTGGATGAAGCCCATGATGATGGACAGCGCCCAGACGATGTAGGACGGCGTGCCGACAGTGGCGGCGATGCCGCCGATGGAGAACAGCACCAGCGGCGGCACGCCGCTGGCGATCCAGAACGTCTTCTTCCAGTCGATGGTTCGGCGAAGCGTATGCTCGCCCATCGGCTCAGCGATCGCGGTCATTGTCTACTCCCCCTGTTGAACGGTTCTTGCCGACCCGGCCGCGGCATGGCGCGCCGCCAGGTCGGTTGGTTGCGCCCGTCGGGCGATTGCCCGCTAGGCCATCTGGATGTCACGACGCGTCAAACGAAAACCGCCCGGCACGGCGGCACGGGCGGCGGTTCTGGTCGGCGGGAAAGCGCCGCCCGGCCCGATCTTGCGGGTACCGCAGCGTGCAGCGCGATGGGTGGAAGGAAAGTTCAGGCTCTTCTCCCCCTTCCCTCTTTATGGAGAATTTATAACAAGCCCGGGGCTAGCCAAGCAACGACCACGACAATGCCAATTCGAACCAAATCGCCCCGTGTCGAGGAAAACACAGGGGGAAACAACGCATAAGCGGAAAGAGCGGCCCAGAATTGGTTTCGCTATACCGCCGTCACTCCCGTCGGGGCGGCAGCGACTCGACCACCAGATAGACCGGCGGCTCAGCCAGGCGTCGTACCCGATAGGGTTCCTGCTCCCAGATGAAATCGGCGACGAACCAATGACGCGGCGGGGGTGCCGCCATGACGATGGCCTCCGGCCGACGGCGCTCGGCCTCGGCGAGGATGCGCTTGCCGGCATTCCGCGCGCTTACCACCTGGCCCGTGGCCTCGACCCCGCGGCGCCTCAGCCGGTCCACGGCTTCGGCCACGAATTCGCGCTGGAGCTGCCACTCGCGCTTGGTCGGCATCAGCCCGGGATGAGGCACGCCGAAGGCGCTGCCCCAGATTCGCGCGATGATGAAGACATGGACCGGCGCCTCGGCCTTGCGCGCCAGTCGAACGGCGAATTCCACCGCTGTCGGCGGAATCCGCCGGCCCTCGGAAGCAAGCAGGACTGAAGCCGGCGCAAATGTCCCCGGGTCCGGCGGTTCGGGTGGCAGACTCCAGGGCCAGCGCCGCGGGAATTTCAGCGCCATGGCGCTTGCCGAGCTTTCAATTGGGAGCGTCGGAACGGGCGGCCCGCTTTCAGGGCCGCCCGTTCGCCACAATCAAGCAGGCTTGCGCTTGTCCTCAACGTAGACGCGGTACCAATAGAGCGGCAGATAGGCGAGCAGCGTCACCCAGCCGGCCCAATAGTAGATCTCGACGCTGCCGAGCGCCGAATACCAGAGACCTCCGAACAGCCAGAACACGAAATAGATCGCGGCCACGGCAAGGGCGACGTATTTCATGAACTCGGGCAGTTTGAACGGCCGGCGCAGGTCCGGCTTGTCCTGGCGCAACAGGTAGTAGCCGATCAGGACGGGAATGAAGGAGACCGTATAGCCGACGTTGGAGAAGCTGTAGATCTCGACCGCCCCGCCGGCGAGCACGACGATCAGCGAACAGACGACGTTGAAGGCCATGGCGCGGGCTGGCACGCCGTGCTCGTTGACCTTGGTGAACCAGAGCGGGAACTCGCCGTCCAGCGCCATCTGATAGAGGGACCGGCCCGTGCCCATGATGGCATTGAGGGCCGATAGCGCGAGGGCCACGATCAGCATGAAGGCGATGACCCAGTTGAGGAACTCGCCGCCCACGCCCGGGAAGATCTTGCCGGCAAAGTTGACGAAGATGGTCTTCGGGTCCGCCTGGGAGGGATCCGACAGCGCCTTGGCGCCCAGCACGACGACGAAGGCGATGGGCACCATCGTGTAAATGAACACGCCGTAGCCGCCCTCGAGATTCATGGCGATCTTCGCATCGCGGTCGGGATGAGCGCATTCGCCGATGTAGCAGGCCGCCGCCTCCATCGCGATCACGTTCCAGGTCAGGAGGAAGCCATAGGCGATATAGACCTGGATCCAGTTGAAGCCGCTGATGGGCGAGAAGAAACTGGTCCCGTCCACGTGCTTGAACCCGGCGAGCTCGCCCATGTTCACGACGCTCGGATTGAAGATCCAGGCTACCGCGATGAAGGTGAGCGGGATCATGGAGAGAAGCGCCAGGACCGTGGCGAAGACGGTGCCGAAGCGGATGCCGCGATAGGCCGGGATGAAGAACAGCAGAATGCCGATGACCGAGATGATCAGCGTCGACCAGGCGATGAATGTGTGGATCGGCGTGAAGCCGGCCGTCGTGTTGAGATGGAAACGATCTGCCAAATAGAAGGAGGCGAGGATCATGTTGAGCGGCGCCACCGGGAACCA
>DATNJA010000248.1:0-7535 GCA_035604155.1 Candidatus Udaeobacter sp.
AAAGACCTGGCGCAAGAGCGGAGGAAGCATGGGATTCCCGCTCCAGCTGGGTTTGCTGATCTAGATCAATGACCATCTTAGGCGCTTGGCTAGGATTTGTTTCTCTGCAGCGTGGCTTGGCGGCCCGCTGAATCTCGCTACGCGTCAGGGAAGGAGTTCGATGCAAGCGCGAGACCTCATGACGACGACCGTGATCGTCGTTGCGCCGGAAACCCCGGCGCGCAAGATTGCGAAGATTCTGCTCGACAATGGCATCAGCGCGGTTCCGGTGGTGGGTGCCGACGGAGACCTCCTCGGGATGGTGAGCGAGGGCGACTTGCTGGGCAGGCGCCAGGAGGAGCGAAACAGGCGACGCGATTGGTGGCTCGCGCTTCTGGCTGAAGGAGGGTTCTTCAAAGACGAAATCGTCGCGCAGCTGCAGTCAAATGAACTGACCGCCGAAGATCTGATGAGCACGCCCGTCGTCACGGTGAGCGAGTCTACCTTCGATACGGAGATAGCCGCATTGCTATCCAAGAACAAAATCAAGCGGGTGCCCGTCATACGCGACGGGAAGGTCGTCGGCATTGTGAGCCGGGCCGACCTCGTCCTGGCGCAAAGCGGGCAATGGAAACCGCGCGACGCAGCCACGCCCCGCGCGTGACGATGCTGTCGTTTCGCCGCTCAGCCAAATATTGACCTCCGATCGTCGGGTACTTCGCATTCGACGAAAATCCTTCTTTCGGGCGTGGCGGTTGACCCAGGTCAAGGACAGAGAGATCCAGCCAAGGAAAGGTTCAAGCTCGAAAGCGGCCCGATGCTCGAGCGCAATCCACAAGGCCAATCATATGGACGACGCGTCGCGACTGTTTGAGCCATCGATCGATCACGACGAACCCGGGACCCCGATCGGGAATCTGGCAGGAGGCTGTCTCTGAGCGCCGGCCGGCCGAGCAAGGAACAGTTTCTGGCCGACGCGGAAAGGCCCGGACGGGAGGCTTTGCGCCTCCATCCCTATTATCACGGCAAGGTGCAGATCCTGCCCAAATGTCCGGTCAGGGACCTCGGGGATTTTGCGCTTTGGTACACGCCAGGCGTCGCGGCGCCCTGCCGTGCAATTCGCGCCGATCCGGCCCTGGTATTCGAGCACAGCAACAAGGCCAACAGCATCGCGATTGTCACCGACGGCAGCCGGGTGCTGGGCCTCGGCGACATCGGACCCGAGGCCGCCCTGCCGGTTATGGAGGGCAAGGCGCTGCTGTTCAAATACCTCGGGGGAGTCGATGCGGTCCCGATCTGCCTCGGGACCAAGGATCCGGACGAGATCGTCCGGACCGTCAAGCTGCTGGAGCCGGGCTTCGGCGGCATCAATCTCGAGGACATCGCCCAGCCCAAATGCTTTCGGATCCTCGATGCCCTTCGTCGGGAGTTGCACATTCCGGTGTGGCACGACGACCAACAAGGCACCGCGACCGTGGTCCTCGCCGCACTCATCAACGCCGCCAGGATCGTCGATAAGCCGCTGAAGAGCTTGCGGCTGGCCTTCGTCGGCATGGGTGCCGCCAATGTGGCGGCGTATCGCCTGCTGCGGGCGTACGGGCTCGATCCACGGGGGATCGTCGCCTGCGACAGCAAGGGCAGTCTTCACCGCGGGCGGACAGACATCGAGGCGGCGCAGGACGAGTTTCCCGACAAATGGCGTATCTGTCAGGACACGAACGCCGGCGGCGTCACCGGCGACGCGGCGGCGGCGCTAAGGGGTGCGGATGCTTGCGTCGCTTTCTCCGCTCCTGGCGCCGTCACGCCGGCGGCCGTGGCCGGCATGGGCAAGGACGCCATAGTCCTCGCCTGCGCCAACCCGGTGCCCGAGATCTGGCCCTGGGAAGCGAAGGCGGCAGGCGCGCGCATCGTGGCCACCGGGCGTGGCGACTTCCCCAACCAGGTCAACAATTCGCTGTGCTTTCCAGGGATCTTCCGCGGTGTGCTCGACGTCCGCGCCCGTGCCATCACCGACGAGATCGCGCTTGCCGCGGCACTGGCGTTGGCGGGAGCGGCGGAGAATCCTTCGCCGGAGCGCCTGTTGCCGACCATGGCTGACTGGGAAGTTGCAGCAAAGGTGGCCGCCGCGGTCGCGGCAGCGGCCGAAGCCGCAGGACTCGCCCGGCATCCAATCGGCTACGAGCAAGAATTCCGATCGGCACGGGCCGTGATTGGCACAGCACGCATGGCGACAAGGCTCTTGATGGACGGAGGCGCGATCGCACCGGTTCCGGCCGGCCCGAACCTTTCGCCGGTTTGACCTGCATCAATGAGGCAACGCCGGTCGTCACTATTGTGGATCCCGAAAGGAGAAGACTCGGATGGCGACCGTCGGCAATGCCGCCCCCCAAGCGGGGACAGCGTGGGCACGAATTCGCAAGGACGCCACCCGGCTGCGGCTGGCGCCAAATCTTGCCGACTACGACGGCTTCCGGCGTGCCTTCCGTTGGGATCAGGCCAAGGCCGAATTGGACGGTCTGCCAGGCGGCGGCCTCAACATCGCCTATGAGGCGGTGGACCGGCATGTCGCCCATGGCCGGGGCGACCGGCTTGCCGTCCGCTGGCTCGGCAAGGCGGGCGAGCGGAAGGAATTCACCTATGCCGACCTCGCCAGGCTCAGCGACCGGTTCGCCGCCCTGCTCGCCCGTCTCGGCGTCGGCAAAGGCGATGTCGTCTTCGCGCTTACCGGCAGGATCCCCGAGCTCTATGTCGCCGCCCTCGGCACGCTGAAGAACGGCTGCATTTTCTCGCCGCTGTTCTCGGCCTTCGGGCCGGAACCGATCAAAACCCGCATGGAGATGGGGGCGGCCAAGGTGCTGGTGACGACCGAAGCGCTCTACCGCCGGAAGGTGGCAGCTTGGCGCGGCCAGCTCGCCTCGCTCCAGCATGTCCTGATCGTCGATGGAACCGCCCCGGCGGGCACTGTGGCGCTGGGGCCCGCGCTGACCGAAAGTGCGTTTTCGATCACGCCTACGAAGGCCGAGGACAAGGCCCTCCTGCATTTCACCAGCGGCACCACGGGCCGCCCGAAGGGCGCGCTCCACGTCCACGGCGCGGTGATCGTGCATCAGATGACCGGGAAATACGTCCTCGACCTCCACCCCGAGGATATCTTCTGGTGCACCGCCGATCCCGGCTGGGTCACCGGAACCTCGTACGGGATCATCGCCCCGCTGACCCGTGGCGTGACCATGATCGTCGACGAGGCCGAATTCGATGCCGACCGCTGGTATCGGATCCTTCAGGACGAGAAAGTCACGGTCTGGTACACCGCGCCGACGGCGATCCGCATGTTGATGAAGGCCGGCAGCGAGCTGCCAAAGCGCTACGACCTCGCGAGGCTGCGCTTTGCCGCCAGCGTGGGCGAACCGCTAAACCCCGAGGCCGTGGTGTGGGGCGTCGAGACCCTGGGCCTGCCATTCCACGACAACTGGTGGCAGACCGAAACCGGCGGAATCATGATCGCCAACTATGCCGCCATGGACGTCAAGCCAGGCTCCATGGGCAAGCCGCTGCCCGGCGTCGAGGCTGAAATACTGGAACGCAAGGGGGGCGGCGAGGTCGAACCGGTCGAGGGCGCGATGCAGACCGGAGAGCTCGCCCTCAAGGCGGGCTGGCCGGCCATGTTCCGGGCCTATTTGAACGACCCCGAACGCTACGCCAAATGCTTCTCGGGCGAGTGGTATCTGACCGGCGATCTCGCCATGCGCGACGACGAAGGATACTACTGGTTCGTGGGCCGGGCCGACGACGTGATCAAGTCCGCCGGGCACCTCATCGGCCCGTTCGAAGTCGAAAGCGCGCTGATGGAGCACCCGGCGGTGGCCGAGGCCGCCGTCATCGGCAAGCCCGATCCTACGGTCGGCGAAGTGGTGAAGGCCTTCGTCGCCCTGAAGCCCGGCCACGCGCCGGACGAAGCCTTGCGCAAAGAGCTTCTCGGCCACGCGCGCAAGCGCCTCGGCGCCGCCGTCGCACCCAAGGAGATCGAGTTCAGCGCCGGCCTGCCGCGCACGCGCAGCGGCAAGATCATGCGCCGACTCTTGAAGGCGCGCGAACTCGGGCTGCCCGAAGGGGATACCTCCACGCTCGAAAGCGACATCAGATGAGCGATGGGCAGAAACCGCATCTGACGCGCCAGCATCTGCTGGATCTGCTGCGCCAGATGCTGCGCATCCGCCGCTTCGAGGAACGCTGCGCCGAACTCTATAGTGCCGAGAAGATCCGCGGATTCCTCCACCTCTATGTAGGCCAGGAAGCGGTCGCCACGGGCGCCGTGCGCCCGCTCACGCCCGATGACGCGCTGGTCGCGACATACCGCGAGCACGGCCACGCTCTCGTGCGGGGCATCCCGATGACGACGCTCATGGCAGAGATGTATGGCAAGAAGGAAGGCTGCAGCGGAGGACGTGGCGGCTCCATGCATGTCTTCGATGCCAAGACCCGGTTCTATGGCGGCAACGCGATCGTGGGCGGCGGCCTGCCGCTGTCGATCGGTCTCGCCCTTGCCGACAAGATGCAGAAGCGCCCTAATATCACGGCCTGCTTCTTCGGGGACGGTGCCGTCGCCGAGGGCGAGTTCCATGAGACTTTGAATCTGGCGGAGCTGTGGCGGCTGCCGGTCCTGTTCATATGCGAGAACAATCTCTACGCCATGGGCACCGCCCTTGCGCTCTCCGAGGCCGAGGTCGACCTGACGCGCAAGGCGGCGAGCTACAAGGTCACGGCCGAAGCTGTCGACGGCATGGACGTTGTCGCGGTGGAAGCCGCGGTCGCGCGGCTTGCGGCGGGGGTCCGCGAGGGCAATGGACCCGCTTTCCTGGAATGCCGCACCTACCGATTTCGGCCCCATTCGATGTTCGACGCCCAGCTCTACCGCGACAAGGCCGAGATCGAGTCCTGGAAGCATCGCGACCCGATCGACCGATTCAGGAACTGGGCGCTGTCGACCGGCGGGCTGCATGAGAAGGACGTGGCCGATATCGAGTCACAGGTCGCCGCGGAGGTGGAAGCCGCCGTCGCCTTCGCCGAGGCAGGAAGCTGGGAGCCCGTGGCCGACCTGACGCGCCATGTCCTGGCGGCGGGAGGTCCGGCATGAACCCGGACGCGCAAACCGCACCGGCCCAGACCACTTACCGCGAAGCCGTCAGGGCGGCAATCCGCGAGGCGCTGCTGAAGGACAACCGCGTCTTCCTGATGGGCGAGGATGTAGGGCGCTATGGCGGTTGCTATGCGGTCAGCAAGGGATTGCTGCAGGAATTCGGTCCGGAGCGCATTCGCGATACGCCACTTTCGGAATCGGCCTTTGTGGGAGCGGGCATCGGCGCCGCCATGGGCGGCATGCGCCCGATCGTCGAAGTGATGACGGTCAATTTCAGCCTGCTCGCCTTGGACCAGATCATCAATAACGCGGCCACCATCCGGCATATGTCGGGCGGCCAGTTCGGCGTGCCGGTCGTCATCCGCATGGCCACGGGCGCAGGCCGGCAGCTGGCGGCCCAGCATTCCCACAGTCTGGAAGGCTGGTACGCCCACGTGCCGGGCCTGAAGGTCTTGGCGCCGGCGACCTTGGAAGACGCCCGGGGGATGCTGCTGACGGCGCTCACCGACCCGGACCCGGTGCTGATCTTCGAGCATGTCATGCTCTACAACATGACCGGCGAACTGCCGCCCACGGCCGGCGCCGTCCCTATCGACAAGGCCGCGGTTCGCCGGCCCGGGCGGGATGTGAGCCTGATCACCTATGGTGGGAGTCTTTTCAAGACGCTCGAGGCGGCAACGTCACTCGCCCGCGAGGGCATCGAGGCCGAAGTGGTGGACCTGCGCAGCCTCAGACCTTTGGACGAAAAGACGATCCTTGCTTCGGTCTCCCGCACGCGTCGCGCCGTCGTCGTCGATGAAGGCTGGCGCAGCGGCAGCCTCTCGGCCGAAGTGAGCGCAAGGATCATGGAAGGCGCCTTCTGGGACCTCGACGCGCCCGTGGGAAGGGTGTGCAGTGCCGAGGTACCGGTGCCCTATCCGCGCCACCTGGAAGAAGCGGCGCTGCCGCAACCTGAAACGATCGTTGCCGCCGCGAAGGCCACCCTCGGCCGGTCATGAGCGAATTCCGCATGCCCTCCCTCGGCGCCGATATGGAGGCCGGGACCTTGGTGGAGTGGCTAAAGAAGCCCGGCGATGCCGTCAGCCGAGGCGACATTATCGCCGTGGTCGAGACCCAGAAGGGCGCCATCGAGATCGAGGTCTTCGAAAACGGGATTGTCGGCGAGATTCTGGTCCAGCCGGGTGCCAAGGTGCCCGTCGGCCAGCCGCTTGCGCAGATCACGGTGGCGGGCGAGACGGGCAAAGCGCCGCCCCCGGTTGCCGTGGCTCCGCCCCGGCCGGCGATCCTGGAAGGGCCAAGAGCCCCGGCGCCTCCCGTCGCACCCACCGCGCCAGCCGTCACGGCCGGAGCCCGTCGCCTGGCCTCCCCTGCCGCACGCAAACTGGCGGCCGAACGTGGGATCGACCTTGCCAGCCTCTCAGGCAGCGGCCCCGGCGGCGCGGTGATCAGCACCGATATTGCCGCGGTGGCGAAAAGGCCGCCCGCTACCCGCAAGCCCGGTCTCGACCTGGCGGAGATGCGCAAGGCCATCGGCGCCGCCATGGCCCGCTCGAAGCGGGAGATCCCGCACTATTATCTCGGAACCAGCATCGATCTGTCGCGAGCAATGGCGTTCCTTGAAAGGACGAACGCCGATCGTCCTCCGGACCGGCGCGTCATGATCGGGGCGGTGCTCATCAAGACGGTCGCGCTCGCACTCCGCCGCGCGTCCGCGTTCAACGGCTTCTTCCGGGATGGCGCCTTTGCGCCGAGCAAGGCAATTCACGTCGGCGTGGCGATCGCGTTGCGCGGCGGTGGACTCGTCGCCCCGGCGATCCACGATGCCGACGGCC
Organism: Candidatus Udaeobacter sp.; assembly: GCA_035604155.1. Taxonomy (GTDB): domain Bacteria; phylum Pseudomonadota; class Alphaproteobacteria; order Dongiales; family Dongiaceae; genus DASXQK01. The sequence goes on from DATNJA010000248.1 coordinate 6,949, forward strand.
TCAGCCTCGACGATCTCATGGCCGCGACCCGCGACTTGGTGGAGCGCAGCCGTGCCGGCCGGCTTCGCGGTTCGGAGATGATGGACCCCACCATCACCCTCACCTCTCTTGGGGATCGCGGCGTCGATTCCGTTGTCGGCGTGATCTTCCCGCCCCAGGTGGCGATCGTGGGCTTCGGTCGGCCGGCGCTCCGGCCCTGGGTTGCCGGAGGCCGCGTCGAACCTCGACAGATTCTCCAAGCCAGCCTCGCCGCCGATCATCGCGTGAGCGATGGCCACGCTGGCGCCTTGTTCCTCGCCGACATCGATCGCATGCTGCAGGAGCCGGACAAGCTATGAACGACGACATCCGCAAGACGCTCGCAGAAGAGATCGTCAATATCGCGCCCGAGGCGGATGTCGCCGCGGCCGACCCGGACGCCGACCTGCGCGAGTCCTTCGATCTGGATTCGATGGATTTCCTCAATCTGATCATCGCGCTGCATAAGCGCCTGGGCATCGACATCCCCGAGGCCGACTATGCCCGCTTGTCGTCGCTCAACGCGGCAATCGCCTATTTGACGGAACGCCGAAAGCCCGGTTAAGGCC
>DATNJA010000249.1:0-2883 GCA_035604155.1 Candidatus Udaeobacter sp.
GCACCCAGCGCCAATCCTTCGGGACGCTTGAGCCCGACCACCGCGGCCCATGTCGCCGCGGCGCTCGGCAATGCCGTCGAGCTTATCCTCGACGGCGGGCCGACGGAGATCGGCCTCGAATCCACCATCGTCGATCTGAGCGGCCTCAAGCCCGTCCTGCTTCGGCCCGGCGGCCTGGCCGAAGAGGAGATCGCGGCCGTCATCGGCCCCCTTGCCGCGCCGGAACTTGGTCATGCGCCCAAGGCGCCCGGCATGCTGGCGAGCCACTATGCGCCGCGCCTGGCCTTGCGTCTTCGCGCGAGGACCGTCGCGGCCGATGAGGCACTGCTCGCCTTCGGCCCCGAGGCGCCGCTTGGTGCCCGGACAACGCTCAACCTGAGCGCGGCCGGCGATCTTGTCGAAGCGGCCACCAACCTGTTCGCCTTCCTGCACCGGCTGGATGAGAGCGGTGCCAGCACGATTGCCGTCATGCCGGTGCCGGAGCGAGGCCTGGGGCGGGCCATCAACGATCGCCTGCGCCGCGCCGCGACGCGGACGTCTTGACCCGCAGTGCCGGATGAAGTGGTATTTGCTGCCGTGTTGCACCGATGTTTAGAATGGCTTCGAGAGCTCGATCCGGACCGTTCGCCAGCGGCGTACCGCGCAGGTGAGACGAAGCTATCCTTCATGACACGCCCGCGTTAGAGAGAGTCGCCCGCGACATGAGTTTCGACATCCCGATCGGGGATCCTGCCAGCCCAGCGCCGCTCGTCGCTCGGTCAATCTGCCTTCCGTGAGCACCCGCGCCCAGGAGAAAGCCGAACTGGCCCGTTGGCGCCTACTCCCCGGCGACCCTTACGGCCGCCTTTTCACTCGGCTGATCGACAGTGAGTTCGCGCCACCGGAGGCCATCGCGGCACTTCAAGATCGGCGACTCTCCAAAGTACTCGCCATCGCCTTCGAACGCGTGCCCTTCTATCGTGCCCGGTTTTCCGCGCTCGGCCTGAAGGCGACGGATGTTCACGGGAAGAAAGACTTGTGGCGCCTGCCGATCCTTTCGAAGCACGAGGTCATAGAGCATTTCGACGAGCTCCTCGCGCAAGGGCTGCCGGACGGCCAGCGTCCGGCGATTATTGTCCAGTCGTCTGGCACCACCGGCCGCCCGGTGAAGGTGGCAATGACGCGACAGAGTGCCGCGATGTTCGGCATCCTGTCCCATCGCCGCCGGCGCTGGGCGCGCATCGATCCCATGGGGATAGTCTGCGCCATTAGGATACCCAGCCATTTTCCTCCCAAGAATGGCGCGCCCCTCCTTAACCGCGAGCTGTGGCGGACGGATCGCTGGCACTATCTCGGCGCTCATTTCGAGACGGGGCCCGCCTACGGGTTCAATGTGTGGAATGCCATGGACCAGCAACTCGCTTGGATCAAGGAGATCCAGCCCAATTATATCGAGACCTACCCCGCTACCTTCGAAGAGCTCGCCTACGCGAACGACTGCGCGAGCCCGGCCAAGTCTATCACTGCCCTCTTCAGCAGCGCCTCGAGTATGGCGCCTTCGACCCGCCGCCAGGTGGAGCGGATCTATGGCGCACCCCTTAACGATGCTTACGGATTGAACGAGATCGGATCCGTGGCCAATCGATGCGAGGAGGGCAGCTATCACATTCATGTGGAACACTGCATCGTGGAGGTCGTCGATGCCGAAGGTGTGCCCCGCCCGCCGGGCCAGATGGGCCGCCTCCTGGTGACGGCGTTGCAGAATCTGGCAATGCCGCTTCTGCGCTACGACACCGGCGACGTCGCGCGGGCGACAGCCCAGACTTGCGCCTGCGGGCGGAACCTTCCGGCCCTGTCCGAGATCGCAGGGCGGTTCCGGCGCTTCGGTTACCTGCCCGAGGGGACGCGTGAGCGTCACTTCGCCCTGATCGACGCCATCCAGTCGCTGCCGGACGACCTCCTGAGACCCATGCGCCAATACCAACTATACCAATATCGGGACCGCAGCTTCGAATTGCGCGTGCGCTCCGTCGGGGGGATGGCCCCGGAGTTCTCCGACCAGCTCCAGCGGGTCTGGGACCAGATCCCGGGCGCCGGCGACACGCCCTTGCGGATCGTCGAAGTCGATAAGATCAATGCGAGCCCCAGCGGCAAGCAGCTCGAGTTCGATTCCGATTTCTATCCCGATCCCAACGTCGAGTTGGACCCGAGGGTTTATCGCGCTGCCCTCGAACGAATTGAGCGGGAGGGTTGATGGCGACGCAATCTGACGAACGAGGGAGCAAGCACTGGGACTCGATCGCCCAGCGCTGGCATCTCTATTCCTCGCCCCTGCGGCCCGGCGCGGAGGACGTGGAAACCTTCCTGCGCGTCATCCGTAGCCATGCGCCGGAGCCGGGCGATGCTCCTAGGCAAGGCCTCATTCTCGGCGTCACGCCGGAGATCGCGACCATGGCCTGGCCCGGACGAACGATGGTGACGGGTGCGGACAGATCGCAGGAGATGATCGAACAGGTCTGGCCGGGCGATCGACCGGGACTTCGCCAAGCTCTGTGCGTGGATTGGTTCGAACTGCCCAAGCCCGCGCGAGCCTATGACCTCGTCCTGGCGGACGGCAGCTTCAACACCCTGGGGTATCCAGCCGAACTCCGGAGGCTGCTCGCCGCGCTAGCCGGGCTGGCCGCCGAACGCGCCCTGCTGATCACCAGGACCTTCACCCGCCCGACCAAGCGCGAGAGCCTTGCCTCGCTCGAGGAGGCCGCACGGGCCGGCGAGGCCGGCGGCTTCAACGCGTTCAGGTTCCGTCTGGCCATGGCCCTCCAGTCGACTCCGGAAGCGGGCGTGAGCCTGGACGAGATCTGGCGACTTTGGCAGCGCCTCGATTGCGAGATCGAGGACTTGTCC
>DATNJA010000250.1:0-17993 GCA_035604155.1 Candidatus Udaeobacter sp.
CATCGAGCCAAACCAACGGGCCGCGTGACACGCTTCCACGCCGGCCGCTTTGGGCCGGGGCATGCCCCGGCCCAAAGCCTAAACGAAGCGGACAACTCGCGAGCTACATAAACCGGCCAACTTGACGAGCTAGCTACAGAGAAGCGAAAGGCAACACCCAAGGGAAAACAACGGCAGGGATCTTCCGCCGCGCTCAGCCCTCAGCCGCTGCCAGGGAACCATTTCAGGGCCACTTGATGACGATGAAATCCCGTCCACGGGGCCCAGTCTCGTTGACAGTGCCCGGACAGCTTCCAATAATGATTCGCCCAATCCGCCAGCAAGGTAGCGTGCCGGACCAAGACAACGCGGTTCGCTCGCGGAATTTGAGAGGCTTCAACAGGGGAGGCAGAGCCCGTGAAAAGCAATGACAAGCTCATCGACGGCATTCGCCGTCAGAGCACCGAGATCGAGAATCAACTCATCGACGAATTGGCGGCCGGCCTCATCGGGCGGCGTGAATTCCTGCGCCATGGCAGCGTGCTCGGCATGTCGCTGCCGCTGCTGACGACGCTTGGGGGAGCGTTCGGCCTGACGGCGGTGGCGGCAAGACCCGCCATGGCGGCCATGGGCGGCACCATAAAGGTTGCGACCACGGTGCCGGCGGCGGCGATCGACCCGGTGACCATCGCCGACGGCGGCGGCCTGTTGATGCTCCAGCAGGTGGGCGAGTTCCTGTGCATTTCCGGCTCCGACCTGCGCCTCAGGCCCGCGCTGGCCGAGAGCTGGAAGCCGAACCAGGACGGTTCCGTCTGGACCTTCTCGTTGCGCAAAGGCGTCAAGTTCAACAACGGCAAATCGATGTCGGCCGACGATGTGGTCGCGACCATCGACCGGCTGGCGGACCCGAAGAACGCCTCCAACGCCCTTTCGGCCTTCGCCGGCGTGCTGTCCAAGGGGAACACGAAGAAGGTCGACGACAATACGGTGTCGTTCCAGCTCGACGCGCCGAACGGGAATTTCCCCTACTACGTCTCCTCGGACAACTACAACGCCATCATCCTGCCGGCGGACTATGCCGGCGACTTCGAGAAGACCTTTGTCGGCACCGGCGCCTTCAAGCTGGAGAAATACACCCCCAAGGTCGGCGCCTCCTTCGTGCGGAACGACGACTACTGGGGCCCCAAGGCGTCGCCGGACCGCACCGAGTTCGTTTTCTATGCCGACATGGAGCCTCAGGTGCTGGCCCTCCAGGGCCATCAGGTCGACATCATCAACCAGCTTCCGGTGATCCAGGGCATTGCGCTGCTGAACGATCCGAGCGTCAATATTCTCAGCATCAAGTCCAGCGCCCACACCCAGGTCCACATGCGCTGCGATATGGCGCCCTTCACCGACAAGCGGGTACGCCGGGCGGTCGCGCTCTGCCTGGAACGCAAGAAACTGATCAAGGGCCTCTTCCGCGGCCATTCCGACGTCGGCAACGACAGTCCCTTTGCGCCGGTCTTCCCGTCCACTGACAAGTCGGTGGGCCAGCGCGAGCGCGACATCGCCCAGGCCAAGCAGCTTCTGGCGGACGCGGGTTTCCCGAACGGCTTCACGGTCAAGCTGACGTCCGAGAAGTACCTGGAGATTCCGGAATACTGCCAGGTGATCCAGCAGGCGGTGCGCGACGCCGGCATCACCATCGACCTCAACATCGAGAGCCAGGATGCCTATTACGGCAAGGCGCAGTTCGGGCAATCGGACTGGCTGGATTCGATCCTTGCCGCCACCGACTATGGCCACCGGGGCGTTCCCAACGTGCTGCTGGCAGCACCCCTCAAGAGCGACGGACCCTGGAACGCGGCTCGCTTCAAGAACAAGGAGTATGACGGTCTGGTGAACCAGTACATCGCCGCCCTGGATCTGCAGTCGCAACGGGCGGCCGCGGGTCAAATCCAACGCCTCCTGCTGGACGAGACGCCGATCATCTTCAGCTACTTCTACGACTTTTTGACGGCGACGACGAAAAAGGTCGCCGGCGCGCAAGCGACGGCCATGGGACAGTTGTTCCTCGAGCGGGCCACGAACCTATAGGCGAGGGGCCCAGAGGTGACGGACAGGTAAGTGACCGGATCATGTCCTCCCGCCTGCGGCGTCTCTGCCGCAGGCGGGAATTCCCGGTGACATCCGGGTGAACTTCGCACGCATCTTCGCCAAGCGCCTGGTGCTGTCCCTGGTGACGCTGTGGCTGCTCAGCGTCTTCGTTTTCGCGGGCGGCCAGCTTCTGCCGGGCGACGTGGGCCGCGCCATCCTGGGTCCGCTGGCCGACGCCCGCGCGGTCGCCAACCTCAACCACATGCTGGGGGTGGATCGGCCGCTTCTGGTGCAATACGGCGACTGGATCGGCCATTTCCTGATCGGCAACATGGGCATGTCCTATATCTTCCGCAGCCCGGTCGCCGGCTTCATCACCACGGCCCTGTTCAATTCCTTCAAGCTCGGTCTGGTGGCCTTCGTGCTGGTGGTGCCGCTCGGCATTTTCGGCGGCGTGTTCGCAGCGCTTCACGTCGGCCGGCCGATCGACCGCATCATCAGCGTCGTCGGGCTCTCGGCCACGGTCCTGCCCGAGTTCGTGTCCGGCATCGTGCTGATCATGATCTTCGGGGTCTGGCTAAATTGGCTGCCGATCACGGCGAGCTGGCCCGAAGGGGCGGGGCCGCTGACCCAGGTCTATTACCTGTTCATGCCGTCTTTGCCCCTGATCCTGGTGTTGTTCGGCTATATCGCCCGCATGGCGCGGGCCGGCACGGTGGAGGCGCTGGACGCCGACTACACCCGCACCGCGGTGCTGAAGGGCCTGCCCCGGCGCACCGTGATCTGGCGTCATGTGCTGCGCAACGCGCTGTTGCCCACGATCACCGTGATCGCGACCCAGGTCGGCTATCTGATCGGGGGGTTGGTGGTGGTCGAGGTGCTGTTCCATTACCAGGGCATCGGCGGCCTCATCTACACCGCCGCCCGGGGCAAGGATTTCCCCATGCTGGAAGCGGGCGTGCTCACCGTCGGCATCATCTACACCGTGGCCACGCTCGCCGCCGACCTGCTCTATTCGCTCCTCAATCCGCGCATCCGCTTCGGGGGCGTGGAGTGAGCGAAAGCGTCGCCGAAGCGCCGGGCGCGGTCGATGCCGCGAGCCTCAAGTCGGCGCGGCGCGAGCGGCTGCGCCTGCTCTTGCGCTCCGGCACTTTCATCGCCGGCTTCATCATCGTCGTCTTCTGGGCCACTTGCGCCATCTTCGGCCATCATATCGCGCCCCAGGATCCCTATGCCGACGACCTGCTGAATACCCTCGACCCGCCCTCGGCTGACCATTGGTTCGGCACCGACCAGCTCGGCCGCGACGTGTTCAGCCGGGTGATCGTCGGGGCCCAGGACATCCTGACCGTGGCGCCGCTCGCCACCATTTTGGGGACCATCCTGGGCGCGGCCCTCGGCCTGGTGACAGGGTATTTCCGCGGCTACGTCGACGACGTCATCAGCCGCCTGATCGACGCGGTGAATGCCTTGCCGCTGGTCATCATCGCGCTCCTCGCCCTGGTCGCGCTCGGCAGCTCGGATGCCACCGTCGTCGTCGTGATCGGCGTCATCTTCGCCCCCATCATCGCCCGCACCGTGCGCTCGGCCGTGCTGTCGGAGCGCGAGCTTGACTATGTGGCGGCGGCCAGGCTTCGCGGCGAAGGTCCGCTCTACATCATGTTCGTCGAAATCCTGCCCAACGTGCTGCCGCCGATCCTGGTCGAATCCACGGTGCGCCTGGGCTATGCCATCTTCGCCGTCGCCACGCTCAGCTTCATCGGCTTCGGCATCCAGCCGCCCTCGCCCGACTGGGGCCTGGCCATATCCGAAAGCTACGGCCTCATCGACGGCGGCTACTGGTGGACGGTGCTGTTCGACGCCTTCGCCATCGCTTCCCTCGTCGTCGGCGTGAACATGCTGGCCGATGGCATCCAGGCGGTCTTCGAGACATGAGCCTGGCCGAGACAAGCAGGGCCGAGGCACCGGCGCCGGCCGATACTCTGACGGTCGATGGGTTGGACGTGGCCTATCGGGTGCGCGGACGCGACCGGCAGGTGCTGCGGGGCGTGAGCTTCCGGATCGGGCGCGGAGAATCCTACGGCCTGGTCGGCGAGTCGGGTTGCGGCAAGTCGACGGCGGCGCTTTCCGTCGTGCGCTACCTGCCTCGCAACGGCCGGGTGCGCGCCGGGCGCATCCTGGTGGACGGCCGCGATCTGCTGGCTTTGGGCGAGGCGGATTTGCGCAAGCTCAGGGCGACCACCGTATCCATGGTCTATCAGGATCCAGGCCGCGCCCTCAATCCTTCGATCCCGGTCGGCAATCAGTTGGCCGAAGTCTTTCAGCTCCAGGGTCACCGCAAGGCCGAGGCCGAGGAAAGATCGGCCGCCATGCTGAAGCGAGTCCAGATCGCCGATCCGCGCCAGGTCATGGACCGCTACCCCCATCAACTCTCCGGCGGCATGCAACAGCGCGTCGCCATCGCCATGGCGCTCTCTATCGAACCCAAGCTCCTGATCCTCGACGAGCCGACCACGGGCCTCGACGCGACGGTGGAATCCGAGGTCCTCGACCTGGTCGCGCGGCTGCGCGGCGAGTTCCACACTTCGGTTCTATTCATCAGCCACAACCTCGCCGTCATCGCCCAGATGTGCGATCGGGTCGGCGTGCTCTATGCCGGAACCCTGGTGGAAGATGGCCCGACCCAGGCGGTGTTCGAGGGACCACGCCACCCCTACACAGTGGGGCTCCTGCGCTGCCTGCCGCGCCGGGGCAGGCGCAAGGATCACGGCCGGCTCGACACCATTCCTGGATTCCTGCCGCCGCCGGGCGTGATCCCGAAAGGCTGCGTCTTTGCCGATCGCTGCGGGCTCGCCGACGATCGCTGCCGGCGGGAGGAGCCGGCGCTGATCGACCTGGGCGGCAGGCGGAGCCGCTGCCATTACCACGACCGGGCGCCGGATCTGCCGCGCATCACGCCGGCCGATCAAGCGCTGGCGCAACTGCCGGCGCGCGAACCCGTGCTCAGAATCGAGCGGCTGGCCAAGACCTTTGGCGCCCATGGCCACGCAGTCAGGGCGCTCTCCGACGTGGCCCTCGTGCTGGCACCGGGCGAAACCCTGGGCCTGGTCGGGGAATCGGGCAGCGGCAAGACGACGCTCGCCCGCATCCTCCTCGGCCTGACCGCACCTGACGCCGGCAGCGCCATCGCGCTCGACGGCCGGCCGCTGGCCGGCCTCACCCAGGCGCGCGATGCCGAGCAGATCAAGTCGCTCCAGATCGTGTTCCAGAATCCGGATTCGGCCCTCAACCGCTCCCATTCGGTGCGCCGGCTGGTCGGGCGCGCGCTCATCAAGCTCGCCCGCGTGCCGGGCGCCCAGCGCTTGGAAAAGCTCCTGGCCCTCACCCGCGCGGTGCGCCTGGCCGACCGGTATCTGAGCGCCCGGCCGCGCCAGCTTTCCGGCGGGCTGAAGCAGCGGGTCGCCATCGCCCGCGCGTTTGCCGGCGATCCGCGCATCGTCGTCTGCGACGAACCCACCTCGGCGCTCGACGTATCGGTCCAGGCGGCCATTCTCAACCTCCTGGCCGATCTCCAGGCCGAGCGGCATGTGAGCTATATCTTCATTTCCCACGACCTCGGCGTGGTGCGCTATCTGGCAGACCGGATCGCGGTGCTCTATCTCGGTCGCCTGATGGAGGTTGGTCCGGCGGAGCGTGTCTTTTCCGGCCCCCATCACCCCTATACCGAGGCGCTGCTTTCGGCCGTGCCGTCCCTCGACGGACGCCGGCGCGAGCGCATCCGCCTCACCGGCGAAATCCCCAGCGCCATCAACCCGCCCTCGGGCTGCGTCTTCCACACCCGCTGCCCGCGCAAGGTGGGCGGCATCTGCGAGCGGGAAGAGCCGCCCCTGGCCGCGATCGAGAACGGCCATGAGATCCGCTGCCATATCCCGGCCGCCGAGCTCGGGAGGTTGGAAGCGGCGGGCTAGCATTTTCCGCCGATCCTCCTACGCAGCTGCGCTGCTTCGGAGGACCGACACCAGACCCGCCGAAGCCTTGGCGTAGGCGGGAGTGGGCACCGGTTCGGCGCAGAAAATGCGACCAAACTAAGGAATCTAACCGCGCAGATCGAGGAACGGCTCGCCGAAGGTTTCCACCATCGGGATGACGCCGAGGCCGGGGGCGCTTCCCATGGTGATCCGGCCATCGGCCACGGGCGGGATGCCCCTGGCATTGGGGACCGTGACCCAGTTGTGGAAATCCACCGTGTGCAGGCGCAGCTCCTCGGGCGTCGAGAGGGAGAGTTGAACCATGGCTGCCGTGTCGATTTCGGCCCCGCCCGTATCCTCGATCGTGACCGCGATGCCGAGCTCCACCGCCACGTCCCGGATCAGCCGGGCCGGCCCGATGCCGCCGACCCGGGCGAGCTTTATCGTGACCGCGTCGGCCACCCGATCCGTATGCGCCTGGACCAGGGCGGCGAGGCTGTCGATCGATTCGTCCAGCACCAGCGGCCGGTCGCAGTCATGGCGCAGCGCACGGCATTCGGCGTAGCTCGCCGCCGGCTGCTCCATGTAGAAATCGAGATGGCGCGTGGCGCGCAGGAACCGGCGCGCCTGATGGTTCGTCCATCCCCCATTGGCGTCGGCGAACAGGACGACGTTAGCACCCACCGCATCGTGTACGGCCTCGAGGCGCTCGATGTCCTCATCGGGGTCGAGCCCGACCTTGACCTGGATTCGCCGATAGCCTTCGCCGACATAGGCCTTGGCCCGGCGCGCCATGGCCTCGGGACTCTCTTGGGAAACGGACCGATAGAGATCGACCGCTTCGCCATGGCGTCCGCCGGTGAGCTTGGCGAGCGATAGGCCCGCGACCTTGCCGAGGATGTCCCAGCAGGCCATGTCGAGAGCGGCCTTGGCGTAAGGATGGCCCTTGAGCAGGAAGTTCATGTGCCGGGCGATCGCGGCGGGCTGGCGCGGATCGGCGCCGATCAGTGACGGCGCCAGTTCGCGCAGGGCCGCCCTGGCGCCACCGGCGAAGGCCGGGTCGTAGAAGGCGCCCAGTGGCGCCATCTCGCCCCAGCCCTCGATCCCCTGGTCGGTGACCAGGCGGACGACCAGGGAATCGAACCCAAGGGCCGAGCGCCCGCCGGAACAGGTATAGGGCCCGTCGCGAAACGGCTGATGCAGGCGATAGGCGACGATGTCCTTGATGCGCAAGGCGAAGCTCTCCCTAGAGCCTGTTTCGATCCTATCGAATCGCAACAGGCTCTAGATTCCTTGGTTTGGTCGCATTTTCGGCGCCGAACCGGTGCCCACTCCCGCCTACGCCAAGGCTTCGGCGGGTCTGGTGTCGGTCCTCCGAAGCAGCGCAGCTGCGTAGGAGGATCGGCGGAAAATGCTCCGATCCGATCACCCAGGTTTATGCCCTCTCAGATGGGTCGGGCGCAACTCGCCGCTGTCCAGCACTACCAGCATCCTTTCCCATACCTGGGTCTGGCGCGCCGTCTCGGCCTCTCCCACCAGTTGACGCAGCCGGGCGCTGAGCGGTCCGCCGATCGCCGCCAACTCGGCCCGGGCGGTCTTCGCGTACCAGGGGTTGCGGTCGATGACCGCGATCTGGTCGAAGCCGGCAGCAGCCATGGCCGCGCGGTATCGCTTGGGCGAGGCCATGGCGAAGGAGAGTCCCTCGGCTGCGATATAGCCTCGCATCTCGGCGCTCGGCGGAGCATCATCCCCTCGAAGCCAGTCGCTGCCGGCGAACCAACCGCCGGGAATCAGCAGGCGGAAGACGTCCCGGAACAGCGCTTCCTTGTCGGGGATGTGGATGATCGCATCCTTGCTGAAGACGATGTCGAAACCTCGGTCCGGAAACGGCAGAGGCCCGGGCGCAACGGTGACAAACGCCACGCGCCCGGGGAGCCCCCGGCGCTCGGCCTCGCTCTTCGCGCGCTCGATGTTGGCGGCTTCCACGTCGACGCCGACGACCCGTCCCGCACCATGGGTCTCGACAAGGAGGAAATCGATTCCACCGACCCCGCAACCGATATCGAGGATGCTCCGCCCCTTGAGATCGAGGCCCGCGATCACCCGGGCGACTTCGTCCGGACCGCCCGGCGACAGGAAGCCGGGACCCCAGACGAGCTCGAGGGCTTCGACCATGGCGTCGTCGTACTCGGGGTCATCGGATCGTTGCATCTTGGCGTCTCCCTAGCGCCTGATCGTCTCAAGCCAAATCGGCTTGAAACGTGAATCAGTCGCTACATCAAAGAAGTAGAGCAAGATTCACCGAATAGGTTGATTCAGCCTACTCGGATCTTGCTCTAGGACTTCGTGGCGATGCCAATCCTTGCTCGGACGACGGGATCGCGTCCAGGACCTGGACCGGTTTTCAATTCCGGATATGCAGAATCCGTCCGCATTGCCACGGTTGCATGCCACTCGACGAACAGTCGCGCGGCGGTCAAGATAGCCGGCCGGTCGAATCGCCCCAGGCATGGCAAGTGCTTGGCCCAAGGGCGCGTTCGACGAGCGGGGATGGACGATTGCGCGCGCAAATTTCATACGGCGAGGGACTGGTGGGCGAGGGGCAGGTGGGGATCGGGAGAAGGCAGGCGGCCGACAAGGCTGCCGCAGGTCGGGCGACCCGGAGGCAGGCATGAGGCGTCTTTTGCTCATCGATGACGAGCCGGGGATCGCCGATTTCATTCGCCGTGCCGCGGAGGATATCGGATTCGAGGTTCGTGCGACCGACCGGCCGACGGAATTCATGGCGCTCTATGCGAGTTTCCAGCCGACCACGATCGTCCTCGATCTCGCCATGCCGGAGGTCGACGGCGTCGAACTCATGCGCTGGCTGGCCGACCATGGCTGCAAAGTCCCGATCATGATCATCAGCGGCATCGATCAGCGCGTGCTCGACGCGGCGAGCCGCCTGGGCGAAGCGCGCGGCCTCAAGATCGCCCGCACCCTCACCAAGCCTATTCGCCTCACCACCCTGCGCCATGCCTTCAATAATCTCGACACCAGTCCCCAATGAACGAGGGCATGGATGCCGGCTGGGTCGCCACGGAGCTCGCCAAGGCGATCGGCGGCAAGGGGCTCTCCGTCGCCTATCAGCCCAAGATCGAGCTCAATGCCGGCGCCTTCGCCGGGGTCGAGGCTTTGGTGCGTTGGCGCCATCCCGAAGAGGGGTGCATTGGACCGGCCCTCTTCATTCCGCTGGCCGAGCAATCCGCCGTTATCGACGCGCTGACGTTGTGGATGGCAGACCAGGTCCTGGGTCAGGCGGCGGCCTGGCGCGACCAGGGCCAGCAGGTCCCGGTCGCCATCAACGTCTCGGCTCGCAACCTGAACCAGGTGGAATTTCCCGACCTGCTGGCCGAAACCTGCCGGCGGCATCGCATCCCGCCCGGCAACGTGATCGTCGAGATCACCGAAACCGCGTCCCAGCAGATCGTCAAGCTTCTGGATACGCTGACACGGGTGCGTCTCAAGGGATTCAAGCTGTCGCTGGACGATTTCGGCGTCGGCTTCTCCTCGCTCGCCCAGCTCCAGCAGCTGCCGTTCTCGGAGGTGAAGGTCGACCGCATCTTCGTCAAGCGCCTGGTCGAGGAGAAGGACAGCCGGATCATCACCCGGGCGATCATCAATCTCGCCCATGAGCTGGGGCTGAAGGTGGTGGCCGAGGGCGTGGAAAGCGCCGCGGCCTTGCAAATCCTCGTCGACTTCGGTTGCGATGTGGCCCAGGGCTATTTCATCGCTCGGCCGCTTCCGGGATCCGAGATGCTGGAGCTTCTCGGCAGTCATTGGGCCACGCTCCAGTCCCAGATCGTCTGGAGCAGCACGCCTCTTCTTCAAGGTTGATCGGCCCTAGAGCCAGATCGTCTCAAGCCTATCTGGCTTGAGACGATCTGGCTCCGATTCTAAAATGTGGAGCAAGATTCACGGGTCAGCTTGATAGAAGCTGACCCGATCTTGCTCCAGGCGATCAGTCCTTCGGCATGGTGCCGGGGCTGATCCAGCCCTGGGCCGCGAAGTACTGGGCAAGCTGCTTGGCGAGATTCTTGGCCATGCGCGCGCCGTCAGCCTCTACGGTCGACCCGTGGGTCTCCGAATAGGCGTGCAGGCCCCCGCCCGCGATTGCCGAGGTCGCTGTCCGGTCGGCCAGTCCGCCGACGCCCATGGTGGCCGCCATGCCCGGCGTCGATCGGCTCTTGCCGGATTCGTCGTACCCGAGCAGCAGTTGCAGCGGTGAGCCCGGCGCTTGGTAGGAGAGCTGAGCGTCGGCTTCAACCCGGCTTGCGCCGGCCCCGAAGCCGATGAGGGTGCGGCGCGTCCGGTTGCCCTCGTCGATATCGAGGATCTCGCCGTCGATGATGGCGATCTTCTGATAGGGAGACAGCGCGATGTCGGGGCCGGCGCGCCCGGCTGCGAGGCCAAGGGAACGGATTTGCTGCACCAGGGTGTCGGCAACGGCGTTCACGACCTTGGCGGCCGTCGCCGCGCGCTTCCGGCTGATCGCGGAGTCGCTTTCCAGCGCCGAGGTCAAGCGAGAGCCGAGGCCGCTGTTGAGTTTGACCTGGTCCGCCGAGGTCGAGAAGTCCCGGACCACGACAAGATCGGGAGGCGGCAGCTGCGCGGTCGGGTAGGTCTGGCACAGGGCCGGGGCCGATCGAAAGAGGAAGACGGCCAGAAACAGTGCCGCGGCAGCAACCGCCCGCGGAAGTCCCGCGGCAGGCCTCGATAGCATGGAAACTTCTCCCGAAAATCCATTCCGGAAAATAGCAGAGCGGCCGGCTTACGGAAGCCGGTCGCAGCGGGTCCTGTCGCTCAGGTCTGGAGGTAGTCGAAGATGACGCTGCCAAGGCCAAGGGTGAGATCGCTCAGGATATGGACGCCGCTCACCACCTCGCGCACGGGCAGGTCCGCAACCGGCGCCAGGGCGTGATGAGCAAGCTCGAGGGCGGCGGGCCCGCTCCAGGCGCCTTTCACGGTGATGTCCTCCATGAAATAGCGCACCAGCTCCATCACCCGCGGACTTCTGTCCGCGCAACCTCGTCCTTGAGCTTCATGGCGGATTCCTTCCCGATGGGACGCCGAGTTCTGGCCGCCCGACGTTGCCTCGGCAAGTGAATATTTCGTGCAATTCCGTAAGATAAATGTGGGCAATAAGGGTCGAGCCCGGTTCTTCAGCCCGGCGAGCCGCCCTCGGCGAACAGACCATCGGCGCCGAGCTCGTCCCGGCGCATGCGATCAGCTTCCTCGATATAGCAGCGCAGCAGGTCGGATTCATGAACGCAGCCGACCAGCCGCGGGTCGGTCGGAGACATGACCACGGCGGCAGACTCCTGCTCCATCTCGTCCAGTACTTCGAGCGCGGTGCTGAGCCGGTCCGCCGGGGTCAGCAGATGGGCCTGGGGCTGGGCGAGGAGACCTGCCGTCGCATCGCTTCCCTTGCCCAGTTCGGCGATCCTGGCATTGGCCGTTTGGGCTTCGACGATGCCCACGAAGGTGTCGTCCTCCTTGTGGACGAAGGCAATCGGTTGGCGCGAACGGGCGAACTCGGCCGCGAGCTGATCGAGTTTCATGGCCTCTGGCACGCGGAGCACATCGCGGTCGAGCACGCGCCGGACCGTCAGCTCGTACATCCGCCCCACGTCATAGGCGCCCTTCAGCCCGACGCCGCGCAGATGGAACCGCCATGTGGAGAAGGAGTAGCCGAACCAGCGCCGGGTAGCGACCGTCGCCACCATGACGCTGATGGCGACGCCGACTGTCATGGTGTAGTCGGAGGTGATCTCGAACACGAGCAGGACCATGGTCAGCGGCGCGCCGACCACTGCCGCGGCCACGGCGCCGATGCCGACCACCGCATAGGCCGAGTGCTCGGCCACCAAAGCGGGGAAGAAGTGGGAACTGATGCTCCAGAAGGCCGTACCCAGCAATCCGCCCAGCAAGAGGGACGCGCTGAAGAGGCCACCCCGGAAGCCGCCGCCGATGCTGACGGCCGAGGCCAGGGCCTTTGCTGCCAGCAGCATAAGGACCAGCTGGATCGGCGCATTGTCCTTGAGCGTCGCATCGACGGCGCCGTGGCCGGTACCCAGGACCTGAGGATAGAAATAGCCGATGCCGGCAACCAGCAGGCCGCCCATGGCGGGCCGCAGCCAGGCGGGAATCGAGGCCGCCCTGAGCAGGTTTTCGAAGGTCGTGGCGGCCCGCATGACGATGACGCCGACGCCGGCCGCGGCCAGCCCAAGCAGGGCGAAGAGTGCGTAGTCGACGGAGTTCAGGGTCGGTGGCGTGACGATGTAATAGATCGGATCGACATCGAAGATGAGATGGGCCGTCAGGGTGCCGGTGATGGCTGCCACCGCAACGGGAACCAGCGCCGTCACCGCATAGCCGCCGATGACCAGCTCCAAGGCATAGAAGGTGCCGGCGATGGGCGCATTGAAGGCTGCGGCGATGGCCGCGGCGGCGCCGCAACCGACCAGGGTCCTGAGGAACGCACGGCTCAGCTTGCAGCGCTGCCCAAGCCAGCTGGACGCCGCCGCTCCCAGCTGGGTGACGCCCGCCTCCAGGCCCACGGAAGCGCCGAGGCCGACGGAGCCCACCGTCATCAGGGCGATGATGACGCCGTCCAGGAAGGACATGATTCCGCCGTGCATCGCGTTGGCTTCGATCACGTCCAAAGGTTCCTGCTTGCGCCAGCGCCGGAGGCCCTGGGCGACGAGCCCATAGGCCAGGCCGCCGAGGCCTAGAATGGCGATCGGCTGCCACCATCTGAGCGCGGCCTGGCCAAGGGCATGTTCTTCGAGCGGTACCCGATAGAGGTAATGGTGGAGCAGGACCACCAGCCCCCGTAGCGCGATCACCCCGGCCGCCGCGACGCAGCCCGAAACCACGGCCAGAAAAATCAGGAAGAGCTCGTCATTGCGGGCGCGGCGGCGGAACGAACGCCACGCCTCCCAGGGGAATTTCGGTTCCATCAGTCTTCGACACCGAGCGCCAAGAGGGAGGCAGCTTGTCTCGCGGCGGGCGGAGCCGGGCCGTGGAGGCAGTTGCGGGCGCGATCATAGCGATGGGACCGAAGCCCTGCCAGTCGCATCGCATCGAAGATGACCTGGTGCATTATTATACGAGCACAATAGTATTGAATAACTCGTCATAGTTGAAATCACTGCTGTTTTGCGTCGTCGCCTGACTTGTTTCGGCCCGATTGTCAGCTCCCTGCAAGCATTTCCGCCTATCCATGTCGCGCCTGGTTCGGGGGATCCGGCACCTTGGCCAAATTTGGAGGCGTACCGATCCCATGCCCGGAATTCGTTGGCCTGCCGCTTTGGCCGCGGCAGTCGCTGTCATCGTCGTCGCCGGCGCGGCCTTTGCCCTGAGCGGAGCCGAAGTCGTGCAGATGCGTCGGGCGGCCTTCGACGAGATGGCTCAGGTCCTGCAGTTCGCGGCGCGGAACTGGCGGGAACCCAGCGCCTACCCCGACATCGCGCGGGCCGCGCGCATCATCGAGCGGGACGCCAGGAGCCTGACCGATCTGTTCCCCGCGGGCACCGGGGCAAGCGACGGGTATCGCACGGCCGCTCTCGATGCCGTGTGGAGCGACCGTCAGGGCTTCGATCAGCTGGCCAACAGGCTGGCGGAGCAGGCCGCGGGCATGACAACGGTGAGCGACGCCACCTCGCAAGACCAGATCAAGGAAGGTCTGGTCGGGATCATCGGCACCTGCAAAGCCTGTCATCGGGACTACCGTGCGAACTGAAGCCGTGGCCCTTTACGACAAGCAAGCCAGCATCTCCGTGACGGTCTGGGATCTGCCGTTGCGGGTCTTTCACTGGGCTCTGGTCCTGCTGTTCGCCGTCGCCTATCTCAGCGGCAGCCGGCCGGGCTACTACGAAGTCCACAAGGCCTCGGGCTACGCCATCCTGGGCCTTCTCGTCTTCCGCCTGATCTGGGGATTCATCGGCCCGGTCCCGGCGCGCTTCGCCAGCTTCGTCAAGGGACCGGCGGCGGCATTCGGCCATCTGAAGGAGCTGTTGCAAAGGCGGCACCGGCCGCTGCCCGGCCACAATCCCCTGGGCGGCTGGGCCGTGGTGGCGATTTTGGCCCTGATGGCAGTGCAGAGCGTGTCAGGTCTTTTCGCCACGACTTTCGACTACGAGGGCCCCTTGGCGAGGCTGCTGTCCGACGCCGGCCAGGACATGATGGCCGGACTGCACGCCTTCACCATGAATTTGCTGCTCGCCGTGCTGGCCGTTCACCTCGTCGGCATCGCCGTCACTTCGCTCCTCTGCCGGGAGAATCTCGTCGCCAGCATGATCCACGGCCGCAAGCAGCTGCCGGTCGGCGATCTTGCCGCGGTCCGCCTCGTATCGTGGTGGCGGGCAGCGTTGGCAATCGCGATCGCGGCTCTTGCGGTGGTGCTGATCCCGGTTCTGTCCCGCCTGGCCGGATAGCTCGGCCCGAATTTCGCGCCAGCCGGCTTCCAGCCCAAAGCAAGATCGTCCAAACTGCCGGTTGACGCCCCGCCGCAGCACCGAGGGGAGAGGCCGATGCCGAACTATGATGACGCAAGGGCGGTCTGGGATCAGCGCTTTGCGAAGGCTGAAGGATATCTGTTCGGAAGCGCGCCCAATCGCTTCCTCGCCGCCGAGGCCCATCGGTTGAAGCCGGGGCAGCGGGTGCTGTGTTTGGCCGACGGCGAAGGCCGCAACGGGACATTTCTCGCCGGCCGCGGCCAGGACGTGTTGTCGGTCGATATTTCGCCGGTCGCCCTGGCCAAGGCACGTGCCCTTGCCGTCGAGCGAGGCGTGGCGCTGAAATTCGAAGAGGCCAATCTGGCCACCTGGGATTGGCCGGTCGATGCCTTCGACGGCGTGGTCGCGATCTTCATCCAGTTCGCCGGTCCTGCCCTGAGGGGCCGGATCTTCCGCCACATCAAGGCCTCTCTGAAGCCCGGCGGCCTGCTGCTGATCGAGGGCTATCGGCCGGAGCAATTGGCCTATGGCACGGGCGGTCCGCCGGATGCCGAGAACATGTATACCGAAGCCCTGTTGCGCGAGGCCTTCGCCGACATGGAGATCCTCTCCTTGCGCGCCTACGACGCTGCGATCGAGGAGGGAGGGGCCCATAAGGGCATGTCCGCCCTCATCGACATAGTGGCGGCCAAGCGCAGCTAGAAAGTCTCGGCGTCGCCCGCGACGCTCAGTGAAAGGCCTCGCCCGGCTTCATGCCGAAGGCCTTCAGGAATTTCGCCAGAGGGCAGAATCCGGTGAAGGCCGACTGCAGCATATTGGCGCCCACGAATGCCGTGAGCCAGAGCCAAGCCGGGCTGTGAATCTGCGACAACAGCAGGCTTGCCAACACCACGCTGCCGGCAAAGGCGAGAACGATTCTATCGATGGCCATGTTTCGTTTCCCTATTTTCATGTCGTCATGATCGAGCTCGGTTTCTTCATTCCGCCGGCATCTTCTCTTGCCCGGCGACGAGCTTCTCCACGCCCATGAGGCGCAACAGGTATTTTTCGTAAATCGGCTCGGATATTCCGCGCCGCACCTTGTGCAGGAAATACTTCTCGAAGGCGACCTTGGCCGTGTGCACCCATTTGCCCTCGCTGGCCCAATTCACATTGCGCGGCGGGATTTCGGGAATGGCGACGAATGCCACGCCCTTGTCGCCGAAATCGGCGAGGCAGACGGCGTTCCAGGTGGCCTGCTCGGTGGCGGGCTTGCCGTCCAAGAGCGAGCGGATGTTGTGCGCCGCGGCGCTGACCATGGATTCGATCATGAATCCGGTCTTCGGTACGCCGGTGGCCACAGGCGTTGCCTCGACCGGCGGGATGGCGATGCAGACGCCGACAGCGAAGACATTGGCGAACTTCGCGTTGCGCTGCCGCTTGTCGACCAACACGAAGCCGCGCGGATTGACCAAGCCTTCGATGCCGCGCAACGCGGCGATGCCGCGGAAGGCCGGCAGGATCATCGCGTAGCGGAAAGGCACCGTGTGGCTGCGCCTGTCCTTGCCCTCCTCGTCGACCTCGGTGACATGCAGCAGATCCTTCTCCACCTTGGCGATCTTGGCGTTGGTGATCCATTTGATATGCCGGTCTCGAAGAGCCGATTCGAGAAGGCCCTTGGTGTCGCCGACGCCGCCCAGCCCCAGGTGGCCGATGTAGGGCTCTGCGGTGACGAAGGTCATCGGCACGCGGTCGCGGATTTTGCGCCGCCGGAGTTCGGTATCGAGGATCATGGCGAATTCATAGGCGGGCCCGAAGCAGGACGCGCCCTGGGCGGCGCCCACGACCAGAGGGCCTGGATCGGCGCAGAAGGCCTCCCAGGCCTTGCTCGCCTCGGCCGCATGCTCGACATGGCAGATCGAGTGGGTGTTGCCGCCATGGGGGCCCAGGCCCGGCACCTCGTCGAAGGCGAGTTCCGGACCGGTGGCGATGACCAGGTAGTCGTAGCCCAGCATCCGCCCGTCCGAGAGTTCGATTTCACTTCGCTCGGGGTGCAGGCGCTTGGCGCCGACGGTTTCAAGCCCGATCCCCTTCTTCGCCAGAACGCCGGCAAGCGGCACCTCGATGTCGGTGCGGCTGCGCCAGTTGACCGCGACCCAGGGGTTGGACGGGGTGAAATGGAAGTTCGGCTCCCTGGAGACCACCGTCACTTCCTCGCCCGCCTTCAGGAGCTCGCGCATCTCGAACGCCATGGGCAGACCGCCGAGCCCGGCGCCAAGCACTACGATCCGTTTCATCTCTGATTCTCCTTCCCTCGGCGTTTCTGCTTGGTGTTTGGGACGCAGAATAGTCGGTGCAGCAAAGCGATAATTTGATCTACGTCAGTGTCAGCCAATGAATAGAAAATATTCTGCGACTGGCGGCGGGTCGCAACCAGTCTCTGGGCGCGCAGCCTGGCCAGGTGCTGCGACAGCGCCGATTGGCTGAGCGAAGTCCGCCGTTCGAGTTCGCCGACGCTCTTCTCCCCGTCCAGCAGCTCGCACAGGACCAGGAGCCGGGTCGGATTGCTCATCGTCCGGAGTAGGCCGGCGACGGCGTGGAGAGCCTTGTGGGGAAATTCCATATTCATAGTTGCTAATTTAGTCAATGCTAATATATAAGTCAAGGCCGGGTCGCCTGAGGCG
The DNA here is from genome assembly GCA_035604155.1 of Candidatus Udaeobacter sp. GTDB lineage: Bacteria > Pseudomonadota > Alphaproteobacteria > Dongiales > Dongiaceae > DASXQK01. The sequence goes on from DATNJA010000250.1 coordinate 17,191, forward strand.
AGGAGGAGTGGATATGATGATTGGAAGTCTGGGACGTGTCGTCCCGCCGCGGCGCCAAGCCTTGGGCTTGCGCCTCGTGGCGCTGGCGGCCCTGGTCGCGTTGTTTGCGACGGGCGCGGCGAGTGCCGCGGAATTCACGGTTTCGCTCCAGGCGATTCCCGATCTGAAGGCGGTCTTCGGGACGGTCGAGAGCCTGCACGTCACGCCTGCCCGCTCGCGCAACGGGGGAACGATCGACCGGCTCGTCGTTCAAGAGGGCGACAGGGTAGATGTCGGTCAGCGCCTGGCGACGGTCACCGACCCGAAGCTGCCGCTTCAGCTGACAGCGCTCGACGCCCGCATCCAGGCCCTCATGTCCCAGCGGGCGCAGGCGGCGATCGATCTCGATCGGATGCAGCAGCTCATCAAGTCGGGCTCGGTCACCCGTGCCAGTCTTGACGCGGCTCAAACCAACGCCGCGGTCGTTGGCGCCAATTTGGCGGCCATGCAAGCCGAGCGTGCCGTCGTTGCCGAGCAGCTTTTGGAGGGCGATGTCCTGGCGCCGGCCAACGGCCGGGTGCTCAAGATCCTGGCGGTCAACGGGACGGTCGTCCTGCCGGGAGACACGGTCGCCACCATCGCGGCCGATGCCTATGTGCTACGCATGCGCTTGCCCGAGCGCCACGCCAAGTTCATTCATGCGGGTGACGAAGTGCTGGTCGGAGCGCGCGGGCTCGACATCTCGCCCGAAAAGCTGACTGTCGGGCATGTGCGGCTGGTCTATCCGGAACTCGATCAGGGCGAGGTCGTCGCCGACGTCGACG